>DATLXE010000040.1:0-4862 GCA_035575795.1 Gemmatimonadaceae bacterium | reverse complement strand
CTGGGTAACCATGGCGGTGCGTCGCAGTACGAGAGCTTCATGCCTGTACCAAGCCGTCGAATCGGCAGCGAGGTACGCCTGGAGGCCGCTGACCCCGGACGCGAGCGAGCCGCCCTTGTTAGCGGGGTCGAGGCGGTAGAGCGAGCGCCAGAAAAGAATCTCGCGACCCTCGCGGCTACCGGAATTCCTGGCTGAGTATTGCGTAAGGAGTCGGTCGGCTGACTGATAATCTCCGCCTTCGACAAACCTTCGGGCTTCAACCAGCGTCACGTCCCAGTCGCGCCGCGCAGCTGACTCGGGCTTTGGCAATTGCGAGCACGCCGATGCCGCCAGCAGAGCTAATGCGATAACCTGAAACTTCACGCTTTTTTCCTTTCCCGCGGTGTGGTG
Organism: Gemmatimonadaceae bacterium; assembly: GCA_035575795.1. Lineage (GTDB taxonomy): Bacteria > Gemmatimonadota > Gemmatimonadetes > Gemmatimonadales > Gemmatimonadaceae > UBA4720. The sequence goes on along the minus strand of DATLXE010000040.1, from coordinate 4,472 downwards.
TCTCGGCGCCGCTTGTCCATCGGTGGTTCCGTGGGCAGCACCACCAGAAAAGTAGTGCCAATCCCGGTCTTGCTGTTCACAGTGATTTCTCCCCCGTGAGCTTCGACGATTTCTTTTGCAATCGCCAGGCCGAGCCCCGTTCCTTTTGTCGCGGCCTTGGCCTGGTTGTCCGCCTGGTAAAACTTCTTGAAGATTGCGGGCAGTTGCTCCTGCGAGATGCCGACTCCGGTGTCCTGCACCGTGATGGAAACCCTTTCCCCCGCACGCTTTACGTGCAGGGCGACTTCGCCCCCCCGCTCCGTAAACTTGAATGCGTTGGACAGCAGATTGCCCAGCACCTCGTTGATTCGGTCCTCATCCCAGAGAACGGTTTCCGGCAGCGGCTCATCATGCCGAACCGTAAACATTATTTCCCGCTGGAGGGCGAGAACCGAGAAAGACGACTCGAGATTCTCCAGCAGGTGCTGAAGGTTTACATGGCGCGCGTCGAGTTTGCCGCCGCTGGCCTCGAAGCGGCTGATGTCCAGCAGTCGCTTTACGAGCCGGGTAAGTGAATTCGCCTGCTTGGTCAGCGTCGCAAGGATCTCGCGCTGCTTGGGATTCAGCTCGCCGTAGATGCCTTCCTGGAGCAGCTCCAGGTATCCGAGGATGACGTTTATCGGCGTCTTGAGCTCGTGCGAAGCGACCGATACGAATTCCGCGCGCAGCCGCTCCAGCTCAGCGAGCTGTCGCGCCATCGTGCGGTAACTGATTGCCAGTCGTCCGAACTCGTCGTGGCGTTCAGTGGAGAGCGACAGCTGCTGCGACAGGTCGCCCTCAGCGATAGCCTGCATCCCCCTGTCGAGCTCGCGCACAGGCGTGCTGATCGATCGCATCAGCCAGAAGCCGATGAGAGTGGCGACGAGAAGCGCGATGGGAAGGGCCCCAGCGGCGATCACCTCGGCGTCACGCGTGGCAGTGGTTGCTTCCTCGACCCGGATGCGCGTGCGATTGCGCAGCGTCGTTGCCGTCGCCGCGAGCGCGCTGTCCACCGCCGCAATCGCGGGCCGGCTCTGCTCCGACGAGATCCGTTCCGCGTCGGCGCTCTGTCCGCGCACCGCGGCCTCGTATTCCTCGCGCGTCGAGCGTCGCAGCGCTTCCATCGATCCGCGGATTCTGGCGGCGGGCAGGTCGAGGCTGTAATTGTCCAGCGAATCGGTGAACGCGATGAGCCGGTCGATTTTCTGCTCCATGCGCTGCGCGCTGGCCTCGTCGTGCACGAAGAGCAGGGCGTCTTCGGCATTACGGGCATCGTCCGTCCGCTCGCGGAACGAGCCGAGCAGCAGCGACGCCGCGAATTCGCGATCGCGCAGGAGACGGGTCGTCGTACGAATCTCCTCGAGAGACTTGATCGCCATGAGGAGCGGTATGACGAGCACGAACGCGATGGCGAGCAGGCCCCAGCCCAGGCGGGCGCGCAGCGTCATGTCAGCTCGATCGTCGAACGGGCAGCAAACATCTCACCAGGCAGGACCCCTTATTCTCGTATAGGCGCGCTCCGCATGATCGCGGGGCAGGAAGATACCAGCCTCGTGTAACGCGGGGAACGGGTAGCGGCGCGCCGCGGCGGTATCTCACAAACTAATCGCGTGTTGACACTTTTCCGGGGGCGGTCTAGCTTGCCGCCCCAGCGCCACCTCCCCTTAAACCGATGACAACTCCTTATTCTCGCATTGCGGAGCTCCCCGCTCACGCCGGGACAACCGTTCGCGTACGCGGCTGGGTTACTCACCTCCGCTCGTCGGGCAAGGTTGCCTTCATCGTCCTCCGCGACGGCAGCGGCCTGCTTCAGGCGGTTCTGGTCAAGAATGCCGTCGCGCCTGAGACGTGGGAGCGGTTTTCCGAGCTCACCCAGGAGACTTCAGTCGAGATTACCGGCGAAGCGCGCCCCGATGCGCGCGCGCCCGGCGGGTTCGAGCTCGGCGTCAGCGAGCTCACCATCTACGGGCCGAGCCCGCTCGACTATCCGATCCAGCCGAAGGAGCATGGAGTCGACTTCCTGCTCGACAACCGCCATTTCTGGCTCCGGAGCCCGCGCCAGCGCGCGATCGCCCGCATCAGGCACGAGGCGGAGCAGGCAATTCGCGACTTCTTCTACGAGCGCGATTTCATACTCGTGGACACGCCCATTCTCACGGCCGCCATCGGCGAGCGGAGCGGGCTGTTTTCGACTGAGTATTTCGACGAGGGAACCGCATACCTCGCTCAAACCGGACAGCTCTATGGCGAGGCGGCGGCAGCCGCTTTCGGAAAGATTTACTGCTTCGGACCGACGTTTCGCGCGGAGAAATCAAAGACCAGACGTCACCTGACCGAGTTCTGGATGGTGGAGCCCGAAGTCGCGTTCAACGATTCGGACGCCAACATGCGCCTGCAGGAAGATTTCGTCTCCTACATCGTCGCGCGCTGCCTCGAGCGGCGCCGTCCCGAGCTCGCGGAGCTGGAACGCGACGTGTCTAAGCTCGAAAGTGTCAAAGCGCCCTTCCCGCGCGTCGATTATACCGACGCGGTGAAGATCCTGCAGGGGAAGGGGAGCAGCGTCGTGTGGGGCGACGATCTTGGCGCGGAGGATGAAGCGCTGCTCGTGGAGGGGTACGACCGTCCTATCTTCGTGTTCAACTATCCGAAGGAGGCAAAGGCCTTCTACATGAAGGAAAACCCCGCCGATCCGCGCACGGTGCTATGTGACGACTGCCTCGCGCCCGAAGGCTATGGCGAAATTATCGGTGGCTCTCAGCGCGAGGACGATCACGACAAGCTGCTGCAGCGCATCCACGATGAGAAGCTCCCGGTGGATGCATACGGCTGGTATCTCGACCTGAGGAAGTACGGCACCTTTGTGCACGCCGGCTTTGGTCTTGGGCTGGAGCGGACGGTCGGATGGATCTGCGGAACGCCGCACATTCGGGAAACCATCGCATTCCCGAGGATGATGAACCGACTGCGGCCGTAGAAACCAGGCGCTAAAGCGCGCGCTCTTCGCGCTTCGCCTCGTCCCACAGCGCGTCGAGCGCGGACAACCCGGCGGCATTCATCTCGAGGCCGCGCTCCCTCGCGAGCCCTTCCATTCGCTGAAACCTCCGCTCGAACTTGGCGTTTGCTCTATCGAGCGCGAGCGACGAATGCACGCCGGCCTTCCGACAAAGGTTGACGACCGCGAACAGCAGGTCACCAAGCTCAGCTTCGAGCGCGCGGTGCCGGTCGTCGTGCACGGGCACTCCGTGCGCAGGTGAGCCCGGAGAGTCGCCGAGCTCCGCCCGCACTTCCCCAAGCTCCTCTTCCACCTTTGCAGCAGGACCGCTGACGTCCGGCCAGTCGAACCCGATACCAGCGGCGCGGTCCTGGAGCCTGTGCGCGCGATGCAGCGATGGGAGCGCCGTCGGTAGTCCGTCGGCGAGGGACACGCGCTTCTTCGATTTCATGCGCTCCCACGGTTCCCTGGCCGCGTCTCCGTAGAGATGTGGGTGTCGTCCCTTCATCTTCGTGATCAGCCCAGTCGCGACATCGCCGAACGAAAAGACCTTTCTCTCTTCTGCTAGCACCGAGTGGAAGAGAACCTGCAGCAGAACATCGCCCAGCTCTTCGCGCATCAGGCCGTCATCGCCGAGCCGAATCGCATCGTCCAGCTCGTGCGCCTCTTCGATCAGATAGGGGCGGAGCGACTCGTGTGTTTGCGCGGCATCCCAGTCGCAGCGTGCACGGAGGTCGCGCATTAGGTCGAGTGTGTCGTCGAGCGATTGCGGTTTATGCATTGCGGGAAGGTCTCGTTTTCTTGAAGGGGCAGGCGGGCGCGGGTATACTACGGGAATCGCAAATGAAGCGTCAATGAAGCAGTCACCAGCTCGCGCCTGGGTCGATATCGACCTCGGCGCGTTGCAGCGTAATGCAGCCGCGCTCGCGCGGCGATCCGGAGCGCGGCTGTTGCCGATGATCAAGGCGGACGCGTATGGACTTGGCGCTGCGGCGGCGGTGCGAGCGCTCGAACCACTGGATCCGTGGGGATTTGGTGTCGCAACGGTCGTCGAGGGAGAAGAGCTGCGGCGGCTGGGAGTGGTGAGACCGGTCGTCGTGTTCACGCCTCTTCTTCCACTCGAGCTCGAGCGCGCGCGGCAGGCACGACTGACGCCAACGCTCGGCTTTGCCGCGGAAATTGAAGCGTGGGTGGCCGCCGGCGGCGGTCCATGGCACCTCGCGATCGATACGGGGATGAGCCGGGCAGGAATTCCGTGGCGAGAGGCAGGCACGATTCGCGACCTCGTCGTTGCGCATCGGCCCGAGGGTGCGTTCACGCACTTTCACTCCGCGGAGGTCGACGACGGCTCGGTAGCGGAACAGGAACGTCGGTTCGAGGCGGCGCTGACAGACATCGGGGAGCCCGACATCCTCGTGCACACGGAAAACAGCGCTGCCTCGGCGCGCGCCGGGAAGCGCAG
>DATLXE010000039.1:0-2053 GCA_035575795.1 Gemmatimonadaceae bacterium | reverse complement strand
CAGCCGGGGCTAAATGAGCGTCGAGTGGACGTAACTTCTGTAGAGCTGGCATTCCGCCGGCTTGTATGGAACGCGACAACCCGGTATCGTACAAGCGTGATAACGCCCCGCTTCAACCGTCAGGTCAGTGTAACATTCAACCGACGGCTCTCCGCGCTGACCGCGCTGGTTTCGAGTGTATTTCTCGTTGCTACAATGCTGGTGACGAGCGGTTTCGCCTGCGCGCTGCCTTCGGCGGGGCATGCGATGGCGGGCATGGACATGAGCGGCGCGCCGGGCGAGATGGCGTCGATGTCGGTAACTGGGGATGCGCCCTTTGACTCGCATGAAGGGCTGTCTCCAACACCCGAAGCGCCGTGCAATTTCCCCTGGGCGCCCGCGGGCTGTGGCGCCTCCATGGTACCATGTGGACCAGCAGCCGTGACATCCGTCCCGGTAGCGGTGAATTCCGTTGTTCGCGTTGCGTCCGGCACGCGCGAGATACCCGCGCTCGAGCCCCCTTCCGAAGTAACAGCCCCCGAGCTTCCGCCTCCGCGGGCGTAGTCCACGACACAACCAAAGTGTTAACGCCGCGCGCACTCGACTGAGAGCGTGCGGATCGGCTGCCGTCCGCATCACTGCGCGCGTGCAAGTCGTGGACTTCAATCAAAATCAATCATGTATCAGTCATCAGGCCTCTCGCGCCACGGGCGCGCGTTCCGGACACTCCTTACGTGCCTCCTTACGAGCGCAATGTTCGTATCACCAGCATTTGGCCAGGGCGGTATCGCGAATCGCGCATCGCCGGAGGCCGTTGTCGGCATCAATCCGGGATCTCAGCTCGACTCTCTCGTTGCACGGGCACTGGCCAATAATCCGGAGCTCCAGGCCGCGCGTGCGCGCGCCGCCGCGGCGCGCTTACGGGTGGGGCCGGCCGGGCTGTGGAGCGACCCCATGCTGATGGTAGGACTGATAAACGTCCCCATCAGCCCGCCCAGCTTCACCTCCGACGACATGACGATGAAGATGATCGGACTGCTGCAAAGCATTCCCTATCCGGGAAAGCTGCGCAGCCGGCGCGATGTCGCCGAGCGTGAAAGCGCGGTGGCGATCGCGGATTTGCAATCGGCGCAGCTCAGAGTCGCGAGGAAGGTCAAGGAAGGCTACTACGAGATAGTTTTTCTCGACCGGTCGGTGGACATCGTGCGACGCAGCGCAACCAACATGTCGGATCTCGCCCGCGTGACGGAAGCAAGCTATGCGGTTGGCAGAGGGGAGCAGGCCGATGTGCTCAAGGCACGCATGGAAGCAGCCGCGGTGGGAGCATCGGCAAGCGCACTTCTCGAGCGTCGGCGCTCCGCGCTTGCGGACCTGAATCGGTTGCTTGCGCTGCCGCCGGAATCGGTGCTTGAGCAACCCGAAATTCCCGCCGCGGTCACCGCCGCGGCAGTCGAGCCGAACGCCGCGCGGATTCACTTTGTTGCCAGCACGCTTGGCGCTCGCGCTGCGGGTTCGTCGCTTCTCCCGCTCGATCAGCTTCAGGCGAGCGCTGTCGTCAGAAACCCGGAACTCCTGCTGCGCGATGCGCACATCGCCGCGCAGGCAGCACGCGTCCGGCTGGCGAGAAAGGAGTACAGCCCCGACTTCGACGTGACCCTGCAGTATGGGCAGCGGTCCGGTCGCTCTGAGGGAACGATGGGCGGGGAGCGGGGAGAGTCGCGCTCGGACATGATTTCGGCGCAGGTGTCCTTTCCGCTCCGTTTGCGCCGCGGGGCGGTGCAGGGGAAGTACGTCGCCGAGGCTCAGTCCGAGCTCACGGCGGTGGCGGCGGAACGAAGCGCTCAGGCCGACGAAGTTCGCGCCGAGGTCGCCGCTCTTTACAATGATGCGGAGCGCGCGCGCACGCAGCTGGCGATCTATGTGAAGGCAGTGCTGCCGCAGGGACGCGGGGCGCTGGCTTCAGCCATCGGCAGCTACCGGACGGGCAAATCCGGACTGCTCGAGGTCCTCGACAGCCAATCCACGCTTCTCACTTACGAAACCGAGTATCACCGAGCACTCGCGGACTTCGCGA
>DATLXE010000038.1:0-2044 GCA_035575795.1 Gemmatimonadaceae bacterium | reverse complement strand
GTTTCGGGAATTCCGTTCGCGAACTCAGGGTCTGCAAAATCCCAGCGCGTGTCCGTCTCGACAAGGGGAATCCTGTTCGGGGAGTCACCATACACCTTGTTGGTCGACAGGTGAACAAAGGGGGATTCCGGGCACCACTGTCGCGCAGCCTCGAGCAGGTTGAGCGTCCCAACGGCGTTTGTATCGAAGTCCGCGAATGGGATTGCGGCTGCGCGGTCGTGCGAAGGCTGGGCGGCGGTGTGAATGATCGCGGTGGGCCGGATTTCCCTGAGCAGCTCGGATACGCCATCTCTGTCGCGGACATCCAGCTCGTGGTGATGGAAATCCTCGTACGTGGACTCGAGCCGGGCCTGGTTCCACCGCGTATCGCCGGAAGGTCCGAAAAACTCCGCGCGCATGTTATTGTCTATGCCGTGGATGACATAACCATCAGTCGCAAAAAAACTGACGACTTCGCTGCCGATGAGCCCGCTGGAGCCCGTGATTAAAAGAGTCTTCATTATGGGAATACGGGAGTTGACGTTCGTGCCAAGCTAACTGACCGGACGGCCTGCCGGATAATTCACTTCTCCGCCTGCCCGCTTGATTCGCCCGGCAAGCTGGTCATCGACTCGCGCGCGCAGGACGATGTGCCCATCGTCGTTCCGCTGGTTCAGCACGTTCGCGCCACGATAGATCTCGGCCAACAGCTTTCCATCTTCAGCCCGGAGCGTGATATCGGCGATGCGCGTGCCTTCCCTCGCCGCGACGAGCAGCGACCGCCTCAGCGGCTCGAGACCTTCGGTCGCGACCGAGCTGACGAACACTGAGTTGGGCAGCAGGTTCGCAATCCGCTCCTGCAGCGCATCAAGCTGATCCTCTGGAACGGCGTCGATCTTCGAGAAGACGTGGAGCACCGGTTTCTCTCCGGCACCAAGATCACCGAGCACCTGGTTGACGACGCTGCGCTGTTCCTCCCACGCTGGATGGCTGGCGTCGATCACGTGAAGCAGCAGGTCGGCCTCGGTTACTTCCTCGAGGGTGGCGCGAAAGCTCGCGACGAGATTGTGCGGCAGCTTGCGGATGAACCCGACTGTGTCGGTGAGCAGCACACGCGAGTTGGAGCCGAGCTCGATCTCACGAGTTAGCGGGTCGAGGGTCGCGAACAATCTGTCTTCGACAAACACTTCCGGTGCGCGACCCATCGCCCGCAGAATCGAGGACTTGCCGGCATTGGTGTAGCCGACGAGGCTGGCGCGAAACTCGTTCTTCCGACCCGAGCGCTGTACGACGCGCGCTTTTTGCACCTCCTCGAGGCGGTGCTTGAGGGTCCTGATGCGCACGTTGATCAGCCGTCTGTCCGTTTCGAGCTGCGTTTCGCCAGGACCGCGCACGCCGATGCCGCCGCGGACTTTCTCCAGGTGGGCCCACATCCGCGTCAGCCGCGGCAGCATGTACTGAAGCTGCGCCAGCTCCACCTGCATCTTCGCCTCGCTCGACCGCGCGCGCGTCGCGAAGATGTCGAGAATCAGCTCGGCGCGGTCAATGACGCGCTGGCCTGTCGCATCCTCGATGTTCTTTCCCTGTGAGGGCGAGAGCTCGTCGTCGAACACGATCAGCGTTGCGCCCTTTTCCTCGATTGCCAGCCGCAGTTCCTCGACCTTTCCCTTCCCCAGATACGTCGCCGGGTTCGGCTTGTCGATCTGCTGCGTGACCTCGCCAACTACCAGGCCGCCGGCCGTGTCAACGAGCCGCTCGAGCTCCTCGAGATGCTCGGCGACCTGGTGCCTGGCGTTCGATCCCTTGCGCGGAGCCCCGACGAGAATCGCTTTCTCGAGCGGGGTGCTGAGCTCGATCAAATCTCTTGTTATCTGCGCTACCTCGTGTTGTTCTGCCCGCCGCCGAGCGCGGAAAAGCGGCCCGACCCGGAATACGGACGAGTGAAGTTGCCGAGCGGCGTCGCAACCGTGACGTCGCCCATTACACGGTAATCAACCGCGCCTCTCGACATCATCTGACGCGCCACGGACCCGATGCCGGAATAGCTGAAGTCGATTGGAATACG
>DATLXE010000037.1:0-2339 GCA_035575795.1 Gemmatimonadaceae bacterium | reverse complement strand
TACTACTTCTGCTCGGACAAGGACCGCGAGGAGTTCCGCAGGGACCCCGCGGCGTACCTGACGAAGCGGCCCCGAGGGTAACGATCCGCGATGGCGGAGTCGAAAGGACGCGTCCGTGAAACCTGTCGTGAAAGTGCTCCTCGTGATCGTGGGGCTCGGCGTACTTGGGAGTCTGGTGATGTTCTTCGTGATTACCTCGCGCGGCATCAGCGCCAGGGCCGAGCCCGGCGCATTCGAGACGGCCATTGCCCGCAGCATGCGCAGCTTCGCCGTGCCCCGCGGAGAGCGCAGCCGGAAGAACCCGGTGCCCTACTCAGACGAGGTGTTCGCGGCAGGCAAGGAGCATTGGGCGGATCACTGCGCCTCGTGTCACGGCAACGATGGCAGCGGCGAGACATCCATCGGCCTCGGCATGTATCCCAAGCCGCCCGACATGCGTCTGCCGCCCACGCAATCCCTTTCGGACGGCGAGATCTTCTACATCATCGAAAACGGCATCCGCCTGACCGGCATGCCCGCGTGGGGCGACGGCACGCCGGAGACGGCGGTCGGCAGCTGGCACCTGGTGCATTTCGTCCGTGCCCTGCCGAAGCTCACCGCGACGGACCTCGAAGAGATGGAGGGAATCAACCCTCGCAGCGTCGGGGACGTGCGGCAGGAAGAAGAGATGCGGCGCTTCCTCGACGGCGGAGGGGAGGCCCCGGCCGCGAAGCCGTCGCCCAGCCACAGGCACGGCGGCCACTGATCAGGAACGACCAACGGCATCGCGCACAATGTTCACGCGTGGAGGTTGCAGATGAAAATGTTCAGGTGGGTTGCGGCGGTTCTCCTCACATTCCCGGCGGCGGCGTTCGCGCATGTCAGCGTCGCGCCGCGCGAGGCGAAGCCCGGCGCTCAGCAGCAGTACACGGTACGCGTGCCGACGGAAAGGCAGGTCGCGACGACTGCCGTGTACCTGCAAGTACCCGACGGCATGACTGTCACGGACGTTCCGCAACCCGAAGGCGCGACCCACGACCTCAAGAAGGACGGCACCCGCATCGTCGCGATCACGTGGACAAAGGCGATCCCGCCGAAGCAGAGTGCGCAGTTTCTTTTCACCGCCACCAACCCCGCCGGCGCCGGCCAGATCGCATGGAAAGTGCAGCAGCGCTTCGCCGATGGGACGTCGCGCGACTGGACACCGGGCACGAAGCTGACCGACACCCCCGCTGTTCCGGCTCCGCCTCCTGCCGCCACGCAGGCCGCGGGGCACGCCGCCGGTAATCAGATGGCGCCGGCCTCCGGTGACACCGCTCCCATCGAGAAATGGCTCGCCGCCTACGACGCGGCGTTCAACGCGAAGGACCTGGACAGGCTCGCCACGTTCTACCATCCCGATGCCACCATCTACGAGGGGGGCGGAATCAATCGGGGATGGGCGGACTACCGGGACCACCACCTGGGTCCTGAGCTGAAGGCGTTCGCCAATCTGCAGTTTGCCCACAGCGACACGCTCGTCAGGATGACCGGTCCGGATTCGGCCTACGCGACGTCGGCATACAGCCTGAAGGCCAAGATGGGCGAGCGGGACATCGATTCGGGCGGTCTCGAGACGCTGGTGCTTGTGAAGGAAGGCGGCGCGTGGAAGATCCGGCATTCTCACACCTCGAGCCGGCCGCGGCGGCCGGCTGCGGTCAGGTAAGCGGACGATGACCTGTTTCCCTGGGCGTCGTCTGAAGTGCGCGCCAGTCGTGGTCAGCGCGGGCCTGCTCCTGCTCCTGGGCTTGCCGGTCGCGGCGCATGAATTCTGGGTGACCCCGTCTGATTGGGTCGTTCAGCCTGGCGCGCGCGCGATGATCCTGGCACACGTCGGGGACCAGTTCCCGGGCGCGAACAGCTTCACCGCACCGGAACGGGTCGAGACCGTGCGTCTCGTCGGTCCGACCTCCGACACTCTGGTGGCTCCACCATTTCGCCGTGTAAAGGATTCTCTCGCCGCTGACGTCCAGCTACCGGCTGCGCCAGGCCCCTACATCGGTGTCGTCATCGTCAAGCCGCGTGTCGGTCAGAAATCGGGCGCCATCTTCCAGTCGCACATCGCGCACCAGGGTCTGGACGATGTGAAGGCGTACCGGGCGGCCCAGGGCGAAACCGAGACGCCGGTGCGCGAGCGGTACTCGCGTTACGCAAAGACGCTCCTGCGCGTCGGGAGCGGGGGAGACGATGCGCACGTGACCAGGCCGCTCGGGCTGAAGATCGAGCTGGTGCCACTCACGGATCCGACCGCGTTGCGGGTGGGCTCGCGTCTGCGTCTTCGTCTGCTGCTCGACGGCCAGCCGGCACCCAACGCGCTGGTC
>DATLXE010000036.1:0-2462 GCA_035575795.1 Gemmatimonadaceae bacterium | reverse complement strand
GCCGGCGCGAACGTAGTGCCGAGTGATCGGAACGCGATTGCCTTCCCGCGACATCCGGAGGAAGTGCTCAGGATTGTGTATCTCACGCCGAAAGACAACGTCTCGGAAGGGGGCTTCTTTCCCGAGGGCGTCAACGGCGTAGTCGACGTCACGTAAGGGAGAGATCAATGCGCTCTGAAACCGTTGGTATCGGTCGTAGGCAGGCGCTGGGAAAGGCGTTGATGCTGGGCACGGGTGTGGCGCTCGCAGGGACGTCGTCCATCGCGGCACAAAAGGAAGCCAAGGGTATGTCCGATCAGGACATCCTCAACTTCGCCCTCAACCTCGAATACCTCGAAGCGGAGTATTACACGCGTGGCGTGACCGGCCGTGGTCTTGATCTCGGCGGCAACGTTCGTGGCGGCGGTCAGGTGCCGTTCCGCAGCGACGCTGTTCGGGAGATTCTCGCCGAGATCGCCGGGAACGAGAGGGCCCACGTCGCATATCTGCGGAGCGTGCTCGGGAACGCGGCGATTCAGTATCCCGCCGTCGACTTCATCGCCGGCTTCCGCGAGGCCGGGAGGCTCGCGGGGCTGGGCAACGACTTCAATCCGTTCGCCGACGAAGTCTCATTCATGCTGGGCGGCTACCTGTTCGAAGACGTTGGCGTCACCGCTTATAAAGGGGCGGCCGCCTTAATCGACGACGGTGACATTCTGCAGGCTGCCGCCGGCATCCTCGGCGTCGAGGGCTATCACATGGGTTCGCTTCGCTGGATCCTGTATCGCCGCGGTGAGCCCGTGCGTTTGACGGCTAACGCCATCTCCGACGCGCGAGACGCGCTCGACGGACCGATGGACCAGGATCAGGGCATCACGATGCCAGCCGCGCAGGGCGCTCGCGCCAACATCGTTCCCGCCGACGAGTTCGGCCGTGCCTTTTCGCGGACTCCGAAGCAGGTCCTCAAGATCGTCTATCTCGCGTCGCAGCAGAATGTGGATCGGGGCGGGTTCTTTCCTAAAGGGGTGAACGGGGCGATTACGAGAACGTGAATGTTTCGGTGATCAATTAACTTGCGATCGGTCAACGGCTCCAACGCCTCTCGGCGTTCGCCAGGCGCGTTGACGATCAGCGTCTTCAGCGTGATGATCGCGGCACTTCGAGCCCTGGTCGCCGTATCGCGCGCCCCTTTGATCTGGCGCACCATTTCCGCAGATCCATCGGCCGTCTTCGGGACCCCGGTGGCGATCCCCCCCGGCACGGCGCGCGCGGCGGCCCCGGCATCGATCGTGTCGCGGGAATGTTCGGCACGTAGCAGGCCTCTCTTGCACGAAAAAGACGCGTCTTCTGCAGCCAACCACTCTCTGTGGGCCTCTGTGCCTCTGTGGTGATACTTGAACAGGGGATCCGGTCCCCAAACGTTGGAAGTTGCCCTGATCTCTCCTGTAGACTCCTCCCCGTGCAACTGACCGTCACGGTCATCGCCTTCAACGAAGCAGGCCACATCGCTGCCGCCCTCGACTCGGTCGCCTGGGCCGACGAGATCATCGTCGTCGACTCGAACAGCACCGACGGCACCGCCGACATCGCGCGACAGAAGGCGACGCGGGTGATCGTGCGCGCATGGGCCGGGTACAGCGAGCAGAAGAACTTCGCCGCCGACCAAGCCAGCCACGACTGGGTGCTGTCGGTGGACGCCGACGAGCGCGTGACGCCCGCACTGGCGGCCGAGATACGCGGGCTGCTGGAGGGCGGGCCCGCCGCGCGCGGCTATCGGGTGCGCCGCGTCACCCGCTACCTCGGGCGATGGATCCGGACAACGGACTGGTTCCCCGACTACCAGCTGCGGCTGTACGACCGGCGCGCGGGGCGTTGGAACGGGATGCGCATTCATGAGTCGTTTCGGCTCAACGAAGGGGCGCCAGCGCAGTTGCACGCGGAACTGGAACACTACGCCTACCGGGACATGTCCCACCACTTGCAGAAGATCGACGCCTACACGACGCTCATTGCGGACCAGTGGATGGCAGAGGGGCGGCGGACCTCCCCGATCCGGATGGCGTTGCACCCGCCGTTGGCGTTCCTGCGGAATTACATCCTGCGCGCGGGGTTCAGGGAGGGCGGGCACGGCCTGCTGATTTCGGTGCTCAATTCGTATTACGTCTTCCTGAAGTTCGCGAAACTCTGGGAGCGGCAGCGCCGTCGGTAATGTTCTCCCTGCACATCGATACCGCCCGCACGTGGCGCGGCGGCCAGAACCAGGTGCTCGTGACGGTGCTGGGCCTGCGCTCGGCGGGTCATCGCGCCATGCTCGTAGCGCATCCTGACGGAGAACTGCGGCGTCGGGCGGAGGAAGGCCTGGAGTTCCTGGCGCTCGCGCCGATGACCGAGATGGACCTCTCGGCCGCGTGGCGTCTGTCACGCGCCATCAAGCAACTGCGACCCGACATCATCCACGCGCACGATCCTCACGGGATCGCGAT
>DATLXE010000035.1:0-7634 GCA_035575795.1 Gemmatimonadaceae bacterium | reverse complement strand
ATGCTCTTCGCGTCGTCGTCGCCGAACGGCGGAGCACCCGTGAGCGCGTAGACGACAATCGCCGCCAGCGCGAAGTAGTCAGCGGCCGGGCCCTGTACTTCTCCGAGCAGCTGCTCGGGCGCGGCAAAGGCGGGCGTCCCGGTGGTTCCGGCCACATCCTCACCGGTCACATTGGCGATGCCGAAGTCGGTGATGCGCCAGCGCTGGTACCGGTCGATGAGAATATTCTCCGGCTTCAGATCGCGGTGAAGAATTCCGTTCGCGTGCGCGACGATGAGTCCGTCGAGAACGAGCTCCACCTCCGGCGTGATTTCACCGATCGTCCGCGGTCCCGACCGCGCCACCAGGCTCGCTACCGACCCCTCCTCGGCGAGCTCCATCGTATACCACGACAGATCGCCACTCGAGTCCCAGTCGTAGATCGGAACGATCGCCGGGTGCGCGAGCTGCGCCGCGAGGCGCGCTTCCCGCCAGAACGATCGCATTGCGCCATCATCGCGCGCGATCGATGGGTGTAGCGCCTTGAGCGCAACCTCGCGCTCGAGCGAAAGGTCCCGCGCCCTCCACACCGTCCCGAACGCGCCGCTTCCAAGCGGCGACAGTATCTCGTAGTCGTCACCGACCGCCCAGCGCACGCGCGCCTCGGCCGAGGCCTCCTCGGCTGGCCGTGGCTCCCCGCGCACAATCATCATCGTCCGCGCCGGATCTCCGCGATCGATATCACGGAGCATCGCGCCGAGTGACGGGAAGCGGCTCGCCGGATCGGAGCACAGCGCGCGATCAATGGCGATCGCGAGCGACTCGGGCGTTTCCGGACGGAGCCACTTAACGGGCGGAATTTCCCGCTGCGGCGGAGCCTCGCCGGTCAGCGCGGTGAAGCAGAGCGATGCCAGCTGCCACTGGTCGCTCAGAGGCGTGGGGATCCAGTCCGCGTCATTCCATTCCGGCGGCATGGGGAGCTCCGAGCGCACGATGCGCGCATCGTGGGCACGTATCTCGAGCGGACCGTTGCCGGGCCGGACGCCGGCGGGAATGTCGGAACGCGGTACCGCCCACTGCCACTCGAGCATCCACAGCCGGCCGGTTGGCGTCGTCCAGAGTGCATCGGCGTTCAGACCGCCGTGCGCCATGCCGCTGTCGTGAAGGTATGCAAGCGTCGAGCACGCACCGCGAACCAGCTGGAGGACGTACGGAATGTCTCCCAGTCCCAGCCGCGACAGCCGTGCTCGCACCGTCTCACCCGTCACCCAGCGGCGGAGGTAACCCGGCCCCCGGCGCGCCTCCTTATAAGACTTCCAGTAGTGATACGTCGTCGGTATCGAAGGATGACTGCGCTGCCCGAGCTGCTTCGCCTCGGCAAACAGCCAGTCGGTGTGGGCGGGGTCAGCCACAGTTACGAGCGAAAGCGAGCGGCCGAGCCCGTCGATCACTTCCTGATAGTGGCGGTAGTCGCCAAACATTCCGCCCGGTCCCCACGACCAGTCGGGCGGAAGATTCCATTCGAAGATGTGCGGCGGGATGATGCTGGTCGCACGTGGGGTCACAACGCCGCGGTTGGGGTTGCTCACGGGCCGCTCTTTGCCAGCGCGATCAGCACTCTCGTGCCAGTGCCAGCCTCACTCGTGATCGAAATCTCCCCGCCCCATGCTTCGATTACGCGCCTGGTCACGGCGAGGCCGAGTCCGCTGCCGGTCGTTCTGGTGGAGAAGTGCGGCTCGAATATTCGTGGCAGTACGTCCCTGGCGATCCCGACTCCGTTGTCGATCGTCTCGATCGTCACCCGCCGCTCGTCCTCGCGGACGGCAACATCCACCTGTCGCGCCTCTGCAAGCCGCGCATTCTCAAAAATGTTGAGCAGGACATCGCGCATCTCGTCCCGTCGTGCCATTGCCATCACGGCACGATCCGGAGACCGAACATGCCACTTCACGACGCGGTCGCCCATCCGCTCGAGTTCCATCACGTCGCGGACGATCGCCGCAACGTCGACGCGCTCGGCGGGTGGGAGATCCGCGGGCGCGCTTCCATACCTGCTGAACGACCGGGCGATCTCGTCGAGGCGGTCGATCTCGGAGAGAATTCTCCCGACGTTTTCGTGCAGCACATCATCGAAGTTTACACGGGGGTCAGTGCGCGCGCGCCTTAGATGCTGGACGCCGAGCCTGATCGGCGTGAGCGGATTCTTTATCTCATGGGCTACCTGCCGCGCCATTTCGCCCCATGCAAGCACGCGCTCGGCGCGGGCAACCTCGATGCGACTTAGCTCGAGGTCGCGGGCGAGTCGCTTGGCGGCGACTCCACTCAGCCAGAGCGCTGCCAGCGCGCCGAATGCGGTCGCGAACAGCACCAGCATGCTCAGGTCGCTGCGCCGGCGGTTGAGAACGAGATCGTCGCTGCGCGACGGCGCCGCGAGCACGTAGCGCTCTTCGGCGGGCCCAAGCCCGGCACGATAGCCGAAGAGCACGCGCGACGGCCCGAGCAAATGCTGCGCGGCCGCGGTAAGCTCGCCCGCGGAAGCCAGGCGGAGCTGTACACCCGGCGGCAGCGCGCGTCCTGTCGGCACGAGCTCTTCGAACAGCGGGTCGCTGGCGCGCTCGAGAAACCCATTCGCATACAGAAAGAGTGGAACGTCGAAGCGTTTACCCGATGAATCGAGGTCATCGAAATCGCTTCCGCTCAAAACGGTATGCAGAGTTTCCCGCACGATGACTTCGCGCGTCTGCAGATCGTCGCTGCGCAGCCGCTGGTATGACCACATCGCGAACGCGACCGCCGGGATTACGAAAAACGTGAAGAGCGCCAGCGTGAGCCTTGCGCGATAGGTGTAAATCCAGCGCGATGCCCGAGATCGGATCCAGCGCAGGAATGCACCCTCGGGAGCCGCGCCCAGCAGCCAGATCAGACCGGCGACCAACAGGTTCAGCAGCAGCACGAGAATGCCGCGCTCCGAACGCGCCCAGAGTGAGCGCAGGTCGAGCTCGACGTGCGCCCGCTTGGTCCCCGCTGATGTTGCGATCAGCCGGTCGCCGTGCCACTCGTTACCGATGCGGTGCCACTTCATCCGCGCCGTATCGGCGGGGATGGCGGGAGAGACGTCGGTGAGGGCGACTTCGTACGGCGGATCGCCGCCACGGGGCCGCGACATCCCGAGCAGAGCCTCGAATGCATTTGCCGTAAGGAGCCGCGTCCTCGGCAGCACCAGCGCGGAAGTAGCGCCGCCTGCCGCATGCGGGACGACGGCGAGGGTCTGTATGCCGGTAGGTCCGAGTATCGAGCGCGTCACGGCCCTGCCCGTCGTCATCGCCTCCTGTACCGCGTGGACGACGATTGCGGAATCGGGTGAAGCAGGTGAAACCGCAAACTGGACCTGCTCCCGGCCGGCGCTGTCCCACGAAGCAAGCGTGACTGGAAGTTCGGCGGCGGCGAGCTCAGAGACCGCGTAACGCTGCAGGAGTTCCCCGCGCGTGACCGGCGCCGGGCCCATCGCTAGGTCCGCGGCAAAACGCCTCGTCAGGAAGAGGACGTACCCGTCGACGCGGCTCAGTCCCGCGACATCCTGCTCGGCAAGCTGCATGCGCTGGCGGGAAGTAGTGATCCACAATCCGCCAATCGCGATCGCCGATGCGATCGCAGCGGTTATTGCCGCGGTGCGGAACGAAACCGTGGCGCCGCGGCGGAGAGCGATCCTTCCCAGCCAGACGGCAAGGAGCAGCACGGCGAACAGAAAGAGGAAGAGCGGTATCTCCCACGACAGCCACAGCCCCTGTGTCGATCCCCACGGTGGCTGCCCGATGCCACGCACGATGTTCGAGGCGAGCGGGATGCCGACGCCGAGTGTCAGCACTACTCCGAGCGTGGCGAAGATGCGCGTCATGCGCGAAGTGGGCCGGGCGCGGATGATCGCGTAGACAGCCAGCAGCACAAGCGCCGAGCCGATGCCGAGAGCGGCAGCGTTGGCGGTGAGCGGACCGCCGAGGCGGGAAAAGTAGAACGCTGGATCAAAGAACCGAGATGTATTCGAGAAGGCATTCCACGGAATGAGCGCGGTGACGGCAAGGGCGACCGCGATGCCGAAAAGCCGCTCGAACAGCGCGCGGTGATCCTTCCACGCGTGGATCAGGAACAGCAGCAGGCCGAGCAGGAGCACACCGGTGCCCCGCGCGCGGCGAGTGGCAGACTTACGGAAACTGATCTCGCCGGGCGCGGAAAGGATCGGACGTGCGCGCAACAACGCCGTCTTGTTCTGCACGAGCACGACTGCGCCGCCCGCCGTGCTGTCGCCGGGGGAATACTCGTAGGAACCGACACCCTCCAGGGCGGCGATGCGCCCTTCGATAGTTTCGGTGAGTTTGTCAGCGGGAGGCATCGCCCGCAGGACTGCCGAGGCGACCGACCTCCGCGTGCCCCGATTTCTGACAACGTGGATGGTGGTATAGAACGGGCTCCGCGAGATCGAGAGCGGAGCCCCGATTGCATCGGTGTCTGCGGTGACGCGGCCGACCCACGCCAGCGGACAGTCGTGATCGTACAGGACGACGGACTCTTCCGGCTTCTGCGCGGCGCGGCGCGCGAGGAACGCGAAGGCTTCGGGCGCGTCCGTCGGAGCGTCGAGGGCGTTCTCCGCTCTTTCCTCGAGGCGCGCAACGCTCTCGGCGATGGCGGTCCGCAAGGCATCGGTGGCGCGCGCGGTTGCGGCGGCGTTATCGCCGTCCCCGCTTACGGGCCCCTGCTGCATTGCGGGTGTCCGCACCCACATGGCCAGGAGAAACAGCGGAATGGCGGCGACCGACAGGATTGCGCGGCGGCGCCACGCTCGGCTTCTTACCTGCACACTACCCGCTGATGCGATGACTCTTCCCTCCGACGTGATTAAACCCGGACCCTTCAGGGTCAAAGAGATGAATCCGGCACAGATCGCCGCGGTCATCGGCAACGATCCGCGCCTGATCGTTCCGGTGGGCACGTGCGAACAGCACGGCCCTCATCTCCCTCTTGGCTGCGATACCATCATCGTGGAGCATATGGCCGACGATCTGTCGGAGGAATATGGCGTTCTGCGCGCGCCCACGGTGGAATACGGGGTCAACGTCGACAGCGAGCGTGGTTTCACCGGGAACGCTTCCCTGCGCAAGAAAACGCTCCACCGGCTGCTGAACGATCTGCTCGACTCGTGGGAAGCGACCGGGATTCGCGAGTTCATACTGCTGACGGCACACGGTCACGACCCGCACCAGGAGGCGCTCGCGACAGTCGTCACCGCGGGAGCACGTGTGCGCGTGGTTGACATCTTCGGCGTCAACATGTCCGATCTTCTCGAGGGACAGCGCGAGGCGATGCACGGAGACGAGGTGGACACGTCGATCATGCTGCACCTCGCGCCCCATCTGGTGCAGCCGCACATCGCGCAGGACTTCATGATGACCCGCGAGCAGTTGCGCCGGTACCGGCGCGGAACCCTGAAGATCCCGAAGGGAAGCGCGGGGTCGATCGGCCGTCCGTCACTGGCCTCCGCCGAAAAGGGCCAGCGACTGTACGAGCGGATCCGCAGCAAGATCAGCGACCGAATTTTCCTCGCCCCAGCGGCCGAAGAGTAGCGCCGTCCCATGACTGGGCACGGTGGCGGCTCGCACGCAGGGCACTCGCACGGCGTTCCTGACCGCGCCGCAAATCGCAAGCGACTGGTGGTGGTACTGCTTCTGTCGGCGGCGTACATGGTCGCAGAAGTAATCGGCGGACTTCTCACCAACTCGCTCGCCCTGATTGCCGATGCCGGGCACATGCTGTCCGACGTTGCCGCGATTGCACTCAGTCTTTTCGCGATGTGGATTGCGCAGCGGCCCGCGACCCCGCAGCGGTCGTACGGTTACTATCGCACCGAGATTCTCGCCGCACTGGTCAATGGCGCGTCCCTCGTTGCCGTTGCCGTGTATGTCTTTGTCGAGGCCTTCGGGCGGTTTCGCTCCCCACCGGAAGTACAGGGCGGACTGATGATGGCGATCGCCGGCGGCGGACTGGCGGTAAACATCGCCGGCCTGCTGATCCTCAACGCGGGGCGTAACGAGAGCCTGAACGTGCGTGGGGCCTGGCTTCACGTTGCGACGGACGCGCTCGGGAGCCTGGGCGCGATTATCGGTGGCCTGCTGATATGGACACTGGGGTGGTACTGGGCCGACCCCGCAGTATCCGTGCTGATCGGCCTGCTTGTGATCTACTCGTCGTGGAACCTTCTCAGGCAGACGGTGGCCGTGCTCATGGAGGGCGCACCCGGACACATCAACGTCGACGAGCTCCGGAACTCGATGGCAAGCGTGCCGGGTGTAACGGCCGTTCACGACCTGCACGTCTGGTCGATCACGAGCGGAATGGTTGCTTTATCCGGTCACGTCTGCATCGGCGACGGGGTCTCCAGCAGCCAGGTGCTGGCCGTGGTCTGCAAGCGAACGCGGGAGGGTTTCGGGATTGACCACATCACCATCCAGGTGGAGCCCGAGGGGTTCGCGGAGTTAGGCATCCACGATTAAAGCCGTCAACCGCGTACGGAACACCAATCAGTGTGGCTTGAGCGGTCCATCATCGAAGCGGTCAGCGGGCACGCCTGATGGCTGTCATTACCATTCCAACACCTTTATTGGCGCCCGTCCGGCTCTTCTTCATTTTACGCGCTTCAGGCCCTGATAGTCTCCAGTAGTCCTTAGCGTAACGACAACGGCTGTCCTTCCGCGGTTGCGCCAGAACCACCCGTGCGCACCGTCGAACGCCGCCACCAGCACGCCTTCGTCGGATTCCTTGCCGGTCCCCTTGGCATACCCGTGATACTTGATTCCCGGCGCATCCGCGTGGGTGTCAAAGTTCACCACCCCGCGGTCAGTGCCCCACGAATAGTTTACGCGCGCGCCCTTTCGCATCACGAGCTTAATCTCCTTGCCTTCGTTGGGACGCAACACGATCTCGGAGACGTCGGTGCTGGAGGGCGAATTGGCGGCTGGCGTCCCAACGACTGGCGGTACGTTGCGGGCAGCCGAAGGAACCGGAAGCGTACCGGTGCCAGCCGAAGGGGCCATTGGAGTCGCGGCAGTCGTTTGGCGGGCGGCGGCTTCAACCGAATCGGCCACTGCGGCCTCCCTTGCCAGAGCTACCTTGATCTTCCCCATTGGAGTGAGGCCGAGCAGACGACCGACGCGGGTCGGATCAACGCCATACTCGGCGGGCAACACGACTGTCACCAGCAGGACGATGGCCACCGCAGCGGCGAGCAGCGTCGAGCGAAACAAACTGCGCGAAGACGAAAGCTCGGTCGTCCGAGCGCTATTGCTGTCCGGCATTGCTCAACCTCAGGTGTCGACAATGAAGAAACCCGCCAGCTGATAGCCCATCAGCACGAACCCGGCGGCCATGATGGCCACATTCGCAGTGTATGCATGCCTGGTGAAACTGGATGTTCTGCGCCAGTAGCTCATCGCTATCAGAATCGTACTGAGCGCGAGAAGTTGACCGATCTCGACCCCGACGTTGAACGCGACAAGGTTCGATATCAACCCATCCGGCGAGACTTCGAAATCAATGATCTTGGTCGCCAGGCCGAAGCCGTGAAAGAATCCGAAGATCAGCGTCGCCGCCTTCACATTCGGCTGGAA
>DATLXE010000034.1:0-9704 GCA_035575795.1 Gemmatimonadaceae bacterium | reverse complement strand
TTCGGTCGGTCATCTCGGTTCTGCCTTAAGCCCGCCGGCGAAGTTGCGGGATAATAAAAAAGCCCGCGCATAAGCGCCGGGCGAGCGCTTTAGCGAAATATTTAACGTGGCCGCAAGTTGCTTTAAATCGCCACGGATCGGGTTGTCTTACTACAACTATAGTAGCGGCATGCCAGGCTGGCGGCAAGGTTCTCAGCGGCATCGCCAACAGTGCCGATCTCACACCAGTCGCATGAGCCCCGCCTCGAGGAAGCCGAGGAGGAAATACGCGATGATCGGCGTTATGTCGATCATGCCCAGGTTCGGCACAACCTGCCTGAGCGGCGCAAGAATGGGGTCGGTGAGGCGGAAGCTCCAGCGAATCCACGGCGAGTAGGGAGAGATCGGCAGCCACGAGCTGATGACGCGCGCGATCAGCGCAATTCGCAGGATCGCAAAAGTCCAGTGGACCAGCAGCTGAAAAATTCCCGCCGAGCCTGCCTGCGACGCCATCAACGTCATGATGACCTGGGCGCGGAGAAAATCCACCACACTCAGAAGCAGGATGCCACCGATCACGACCGCCGCCAGAGCCCAGAGCGGGGCGCTTGCCGGGACCCCGCCCGCCCGCACCACACGCCTCTCGATGGGTGCGATGATCGGGTCCACGGTGGACCGGCAGAAGCGCGCCACGGCGTTGAACGGGCTGATTCGTCTCGTTCGCACCGCCCAGTCGAGCAGGCAGATTAAGCCGAAGACGACGGCAACGGAAAGAAGGGCGACGCGGAGCAGCGCGATCGCCGCGTCCGCCCCGGACACAACCTCGTTCATTATCTGAACGAGGGTTTCATGCCCAGTGCCCTGACCAGGAACGCGAAGCGGTCAGCGGCTTCGTCGATCTGCTTCGTCGTCGGCTTGCCGGCGCCGTGGCCGGCCTTGGTCTCGATGCGCACGAGAATCGGGTTGGCGCACCCCTGCGCTGCCTGCATCGTCGCCACGAACTTGAACGTATGGCCCGGTACGACGCGGTCGTCGTGGTCAGCGGTTGCCGCCATCGTCGGTGGATAGCAGGCGCCAGCCTTGATGTTGTGCAGCGGCGAATACGCGCGCAGATATTTGAACTGCTCGGCGTTGTCGGACGAGCCGTAATCAGATGTCCACGCCGCGCCGATCGTAAACTTGTGGAAGCGGAGCATGTCCATCACGCCGACTTCCGGGAGCGCAGCGCCGAAAAGCTCGGGCCGCTGCAGCATCGCCGCACCGACGAGCAATCCGCCATTCGATCCACCGCGAATCGCCAGCCTCGGCGTCGATGTGTACTTCTCGCGAATCAGGAACTCGGCCGCGCCGATGAAGTCGTCGAAGACGTTCTGCTTCTTCGCCAGCATTCCGCCCTCGTGCCATTCCTTCCCGTACTCGCTGCCGCCGCGCAGGTTGGCGACCGCGTAAATGCCCCCCATCTCCAGCCATACAAGGTTGGCCGTCGTGAACGCTGGTGTCAGCGGGACGTTGAACCCGCCGTATCCGTACAGGAGCGTCGGGTTGTTGCCGTCGAGCACCAGCCCCCTCCGGGCGGTGATGAACATCGGCACCCGCGTTCCATCCTTGCTCGTAAAGAACACCTGCTTCGTCTCGTAGGTGGCGGGATCGAACGCCACCTTCGGTGCGCGGAAAACCTCGTTGCGGCGCGACTTCAGATCATATCGGAAAACAGTCGTTGGATAGAGATAGGAAGTGAATGCGTAAAAAAGCTCGTCGTCACCCTGATGGCTATTGATGTCGCCGACCGTGCCGATGCCCGGGAGGGGAAGCTCGCCCCGGAAGGTGAATCCGCCGCCTGCGTACTGGCCAGGCAGTGCGGTCGGGCGAACGGCTTTGCTCGTGTCGTCGTAGCCTCCGCGACGATCTCGCGTCGTCGTCTGCGCCGGTTGGCGTGCGGCGCGGACATCTTCACCAGGCGGCGCGAAGAAGCGCACGCTCGATTTCGCATCCTGCAGGTAGATCGCGACAAGATCCTTGCCGGCCATTGTGGCATCGGTGAGAGCATCCTTGCTCTCGGGCACGACCGTGATCCAGCGCTCCTCGCGCGGATAATCAATGCTTATTGCGACGATGCGCCCCCGCGGCGCCATCAGGTCGGTTCGCACGTAGAACGTCGTCCCGCGGTTGCCTACAAACGCATATTCGGCGTTCAACCTGTCGATCAGGCGCACGACCGGGTTGCCCACCTTCGGCTTGCCGGGGTTGTCGAGATCCACCCAGTAAAGCCGCGTGCGAACATCGGTGCCCTGAAACACGGTGATAATCAGATACTGGCCATCGTCGGTGACCTTTCCGTCGAACAGCCATTCCGGCTGGTCCGGCCGATCGTAAATGAGCTGGTCGCGCGACTGCGCCTGGCCGAGACGGTGGTAATAAAGCTTGTGATTCTTGTTGGCCGAGAGCAGTGAATTTCCGCCAGCCGGCGCGTCGTAGCGGGTGTAGAAAAATCCCCTGTTGTCGCGCGTCCAGGAGATCCCCGAAAACTTTACCCACTTGAGGACATCGGGGAGGTCCCGGCCCGTCATCACATCGCGGACGCGGATTTCCTGCCAATCCGAGCCGCTCACCGATACGCTGTATGCCAGCGCGCGTCCGTCGGGTGAAGCTGCCCTTCCGGAGAGCGCGACGGTTCCGTCGGCGGACAACACGTTGGGATCGAGCAACACCCTCGGCGGACGGTTCTTCCCATCCTGGACGTAGAGAACGCTCTGGTTCTGCAGTCCCGTGTTCTGGAAGTAGAAATACCTCCCGCCTTCCTTGAAGGGCGCGGAAACGCGGGCATAGTTCCATAGCTCAGTGAGGCGATTTCTTATCGCGTCGCGCTCGGGGACGCCGGCCAGGTACCGATTGGTGAGCGCGTTCTCCGCATCCACCCAGGCCTTTGTCTGCGGCGAGTCGGTGTCCTCCAGCCAGCGGTACGGGTCGGCGATCGTTTCGCCGTGGTAGACGTCTACCTGATCCGACTTTGCCGCGGAGGGATACGCTATCCGGGGAACAGATGATTGCGCCCCCGCTGCGGTAGAAAAGAGAAAGAGCGCGGTGGCTGCACGAAGTGAAAAGATGGACATGATTTTGCCGTGTTGTCGGGTGGGAAGCATACCAGCAATCTACGGCGGAGCGACGTTTTCGTTCCACCTCAGAGCGGGTTCGGGAGTGGCAATGAGCGGTGTGAAGCGCGAAGCAGGGCCCAACCGGCAATACTGGCTGGTAAAATCAGAGCCGGGGTCGTTCTCATTTGATGACCTGTGGACTTCCCCGGGGCGGACTACGCGCTGGGACGGCGTGCGCAATTACCAGGCGCGGAACCTCATGCGGGACGAGATGAAGAAGGGAGACCTCGTTTTCTTTTATCACTCGAGCACCGACGATCCTGGCATCGTGGGCATCGCCGAGGTGGTCAGCAGCGCCGTGCCCGATGAGACGGCGCACGATCCGCAGAATCCCCACTTCGACCCGCGGAGCAAGCCCGAGAATCCGTCCTGGCACGCGGTGGACATCCGGGCGGTGGAGAAATTTCCCCGTCCGGTCGCGTTGCGCGAGCTGCGCGCGAAGCCCGAGCTCCAGGGGATGCCGTTGCTGCAGAAAGGGAGCAGGCTCAGCGTACAGTCAGTGGGTGCAGCGGAGTGGAATGCGGTGCTAGCGCTGGCAAAGACACCCGCGTCGTGACGAATTCGCGATTTTGGAGTGTTGGAGGAAGGCGGAGAAGCCGCCAGGTAGCATCAGCGGCTCTGCGAAAGGCGCTCGGAAAAGAACGGGAACACTACTCTCTCGAGCCGCTCCCGGATGCGGCTGCCGTGAGTGCCGTCGTACTCTTCGTATAAATGGTCAATGCCGAGGCGCGCCAGCTTTTCGTGCAGTACGCGCGCATTTGCCGGGATGTCCGGAAATCCGTCACGATTGCCGGCATCGAATCCGATACGCACACGCTTGAGGCTGGCGGAATGTTTTTCGACCAGTGACAGTGGTGGGACCCAGAGCGAGACCACCGCGGGAACGGTGACCAGGGTATCCGCCTCGATCCTGACCGGGTAGTCGGCGAACAGCGGCGGCCGGGCCGGGTTGGGCGCGTAGACGGCGGACAGTGCCATCAAGATGTTTGCGATAAAGCCCGCGGCCCTGATCTGCGAAGTGTCAGTGACGGACAACGCTTTTCTCCACGCGGCCGCTCTGTTTGGAGTGCCGATCATTTCCGTTGAAAGGCAGCAGGCGCTGAGCGCGTAGATCGCCGAGAAGATCGCCGGGTTTCGCATGCCGACGTGGAGCGCGCCGTAGCCGCCCATCGAATGACCACTGATACCTCGGCTCGATGCCGCGGGAATCGTGCGGTAGTGCCGGTCGACGTAGCGAACCAGATCGTGGGCTATGAAATCCTCCCAGTTCCCCGCCGCCGCGGAATTCGCGTAGAAGCTGCCGTCAAAACGGGTTCGCGCGTTCGGCGTGACGACGATCATCTCACGAACACGCCGCGCAGCGATGAGGCTGTCCATCGAGATGCGGACGTTCAGGTTCTGGTACGCCCCGGCGATGAACGCCCGGTGGTCAGCCGCGAACCCGTGGAGCAGGTAGATCACCGGGAAGCGCCGGCCCGGCGCCTTTGAATAGCTCGGGGGCAGGTATACGGAAACGGCGCGCACGGCGGGGTCGCCGAGGAGATTGCCGCGCAGTGAAGGAGCGGGCACCTCGATGGTGCGGATTACTCCCTGGCAAACGAGCGCGGGAGCAACGCCGCAAGCGAGCGCTCCCACGAGCCCGAAACGTGCGAAAGAAAAAGAAATCATTGCAGGCGGCGGTTGGAGTTCCGTGTCGTCATCAGCGTACGTGTTTCGCTAAATTTGATGTAATCAACTGGAGAAGAGGATGCCGAAGACCGGTAAGGCCGCGCCACCGTCGGAGAACGATCTCGTCGATCAGGCTGCGAAGGGCGGGCTTGAAATCAGGGACACCCGCACCGACAAGACGTACAATATCGCCGTCGCCGACAACGCCATTCGGGCGGTTGACCTCAAAAAGCTGAAGACGGGCGATGCCGACGACCCGGGTCTCGTGAGCTACGACCCGGCCTTCCTGAATACCGCATCCTGCCGCAGCGCCATCACCTATATCGACGGCGACAAGGGAATTCTCCGCTACCGCGGCTATCCGATCGAGCAGCTCGCCGAGAACGCGACGTTTCTCGAGGTGGCCTGGCTCCTACGGCATGGCGAGCTTCCCGACCGAAAGCAGTACGACCAGTTCGTGCACGACATCACGTTCCATACGTACGTGCATGAGAACATGCGGAAGTTTCTCGAGGGCTTCCGCTACGATGCGCACCCGATGGCGATGCTGAACAGCTCGATCGCCGCGCTGGCTTCGTTTTATCCGACGGCGCGCAACATCTTCGACGAGACCGAGCGCAACATTTCCATTGTCCGGCTGCTCGCCAAGACCCCGACTATCGCGGCGTTCTCCTACCGGCACGTGAAGGGCCTGCCCTTCGTCTATCCCGACAACAACCTGTCGTACGTCGAGAACTTTCTCTCGATGGTCGCGCGCATGAGCGAGCCGATATACGAGGCGAACCCGATATTCTCGCGCGCGCTGGAGATCCTGTTCATCCTGCACGCCGATCACGAGCAGAATTGCTCCACGAACGCCGTGCGCGCCGTCGGCTCCTCGCACGTCGATCCGTTTTCCGCGGTCTCGGCGGGCGTCGCCGCGCTGTTCGGGCCCCTGCATGGCGGCGCCAACGAGCAGGTGCTGCGCATGATCAAGGAGATCGGCAACGTGAAGAACGTGCCCGCCTTCATCGAGAGCGTGAAGGGCGGCGCCGGCGGCAAGCTGATGGGATTCGGCCACCGCGTCTACAAGAGCTACGATCCGCGAGCCAAGATCGTGAAGAAGCTGGCCGATGAGGTGTTCGCCGTCGTCGGCGTTGACAAGGACCTCGAGATCGCGCTCGAGCTGGAGCGCATCGCCCTCGCCGACGAGTACTTCATCTCGCGCAAGCTGTATCCGAACGTGGACTTCTATACGGGTCTGATCTACCGGTCGATGGCGTTCCCGACCGAATTCTTTACGGTGCTGTTCGCGATCGGCCGCATGCCGGGTTGGCTGGCGCAGTGGGAGGAGATGTTGCTCGACAAGGAGCAGAAGATCGCGCGGCCGCGGCAGATTTATACCGGGGCCGAGGAACGGAAGTACAAGAGCAGGATTGGAGGCCGGACCGGGGAATAACGCGCCGGCCGGCGAGTGCCCGGGCGCTACTTGATTGCGAGTCCCGTAACGTAGAGGACAAGCATGCCCGCGAGCACCCCGCCGAAAGCGAACAAGGGTCGTTCCTGGAGCGCTGCACCTGAACGTTTCCATACCAGGTTACGGCCAATTTCATAAGCCACCTGAAATACTGCGCCCGCCCCGATCGAGAGGAAGAGGATCGAGAGCGGAGGCGAGTGCACCAGGCCTCCCAGCCACGCGCCCACGATCGCCGGAGCGCCGCCGATCAATCCGAGCCTGGCCAGTGCGGGCAGCTTTGGCGAATCTTTCGCGATCGGCACGACGATGCCGAGGCCTTCCGTGATGTTCTGGATGATGAAGCCGACAACGAGAAACGTCCCAAGCGCCGCGGCCCCGATGGCGTAGGCCGCACCGATCGCGAGCCCTTCTCCGAAATTGTGCAGTCCGATGCCAATGGCGATTACGGTGGCGAGTGAGAGACGCCGCCCCGCTTCGCTGCGTTCAGCCGTGCGCTGCTGGCGCCCAATGGCGTCGAGCAGCAGCCACGTGCCGACGATTCCGATTCCGATGATGCCGACGCCCTGGAACGTACCGCTCAGCCTTCCCGCCAGCTCGAGCGCTTCAGCCGTCGCGTCGAGGCCGAGGAAGAGCAGAAGTCCCACCGTCGCCGCCATCAGGAAAAGCATCGCGCCCGCCCCCATCTGCCTCAGCACCGGCAGCCAGAGCATGCCAAGAATGATGGGAATGACGCCAACGTAAAGTCCGATCAGTGTGAAGCTGAGGAGTGTGCCGGACGACACTCGAGTCGTAACGGCGGCAACGGGTATCGATGTCGCGAACGGTATGGAGCTGCTCGAAAGCAGCGAAATCTCGTACGCTTCTCCCTGCACCCAGGGATAGGCCATCGTGATCACCACGCTCCCGAGCCGCGGAATCGCCTGTGATGGAGTAACCGAGTACGGCCAGATTGCATCGTTGATGTTGACCTGAGCGAGCGTGATCGGCTGTGGGCTTGTGTTGCGCAAATGCAGCTCGATCTCGCCAGGGCGGAGAATCGTCCGGCCGAACTGCACCGTCTCGATCGGAGCGGCGGGGGCAACGTTCAGACCCGCGCCGTTGGTGCGCACAAACAGCAGAATAACCGCAGCGAGAAGCACCAGCGGGATAAGCAGCGCGGCGATCGTGCGCAGGCGGGGGCTCACGCGTTCACCTCGAAAAGTCCTGTCCACCCCAGTTCCGCGAACTCCGTTTTGTGCGCGTGGAACATGTATCGCCCGGGATGTTTGAAGCTGAACTCCAGGATTCCGCGCTGCCCCTGCATCTGGGCGACAGTGTCAGTGAATTCGGCGGGTGTCAAACTGGTACCCGTCGGGTAGTAGTGAAAGAAGTTCGCGTGGAGATGGAACGAGTTGGTCTGGTCGTACTCGAGCGTGTTCGCGAGGTAGAGGCGCACCAGCTCGCCGACCTTGAGCCGGATGGGATGCTTGTCGTAGTGAAAGGGAATGCCGTTCACCTGGTAGAAGTCGTTCGCGCCGTCGAAGTCCACGTCATATCCGCTCATCACCATGATCAGCTCGTGATCAGCTCGCGGACGCGCCGCTTTCGGATCGATGATGAAGGCGCCGTAAAGTCCCTTCGCAATGTGCTTGGCGAGGGGCGCCGTGTGGCAGTGATACAGGTGGAATCCGAACGGCTCGGCGTCGAATTCGTAGACGTGCTGCTTTCCCGGCGCTACGACTCCCGATCGGGCGTCGAACACTCCATCGACCAGACCGGGGTGAATACCGTGGAAGTGGATGCTGTGCGGGTGATCGCCCGTATTGATGAGCGTAAGGCGGACGCGGTCTCCTTCGCGCACGCGAATCGTCGGGCCGGGAATTCTGCCGTTATACGTCCAGGCGGCGAACTCTACTCCAGGCACGACTTCGATCGTCTTGTTCTCCACGCGCAGAGTGTACTCACGGAGCACCTGACCGTTGGGCATGGTGGTGACAATGCCACCGTCGAAATCGGTGAGCATCTCCGTCGGGTTGAAACCATTTCTGGCGTGGTCAACCTCACCGACAACGGCTGGCATCGGATGCGCCATGCCACCGTGCGACGTATGTAACTCCGAGCCGCCTTGGGGAAGCGCGGCGGAATAGATGCTGTCAGGAATGGCGAGCGCCGCCGCGCCCAGGACTCCGGCCCCGCCGAGCCCGGCGCGAAGAAACGTGCGGCGCGAGACGCCCAGATCCTCGCTCATCGAGACTGCCTGCCAAAGGGATGCTCGAAGCTCAGGTACGCGAACACGGCCCGCTCGCCGCGACTGCCGCCAATGCCGAACGGAAAGGCAAGCCCGGGGACGATCTGTAGCCCGGAGGGGAAGTCGATCGCGGCGCGCAGCCCCGGTGAGAGCAGCAGCTCACTGCTACGGTCCGACTGGCGGGGGCCGGTAACCTCCTGGGTAGAAGTCCACGTGCTTTCGAGCATCAGGTTCAGCTTGGGATGAAGCAGCCAGATCACACTCTGGCCGAGACTGTAACTGCGAACCGCCGCGGTATTCCCGAACGAGTCACGCGCCCGTGGTGTGTAGGTCATACCGGCGTTGGAATGGGCTACGAGACGAGCGGGAAGCACTGCGCTGAATGGAAGATTGACCTGGAGGCCGGTGCCGCCCGACCCGAAACCGCGGCTGCTGGCACCAGTGGGAAACAGCACGGTCAGCCTTGGCGCGAGGGCAAACGCGGTCTGCTCGCCTCCGCCGATCTGGTACCGGTAGTTGAGCGCGAGATCTCCGACGCCGGTTCCTCGCGCCGACGGCTCAGCGCTGTGGGCGACCGGAACCGTGTAGCTGAGCTGGTGGGTCTGCCCGCGCAGTGGCCACTCCTGGGTGAACGTGTACATCCAGCCCGCGCTTCCAGCCGAGCGGAGGAACGTGTTGATGTGCTGGACGACCCCGGCCCCCTGATTGTACGCCTCTTCGATCAGAAAGCTGTTGTCCTCGATGGGCGGCGGCACGTCCCGCTGCTCGGGAGGATTCGTTGACTGGGCAGTGAGCGGCGGTGCGCCGACGAGGCAGGTGAGGAGAATAAAGCGTCGCATGTTCGTTGACCCTTGATGTGACGGTCACGCGCGCCGACGGGACCCAAAGCCGGCTGCGAAGCACACCATGGAAAGTGCGGCTCTCACAACCCTGAATTATTGACTGACGCAAGAATAAGTTAGGATGCCCTAACTTTTTGCGCAAGGGGAGGGAACCGACGAGCAGGTCTCTGGACTAGGTCGACCCCGTCGCCACCGCCGCACCCTCGGCTGAAAGCAGCGCCTGTTTAACGCCAGGCAGTCCGCTGTAGCCGCCGATGGATCCATCGCTCATTACGACACGGTGGCAGGGAACGACCACGGCAACAGGGTTCGCACCACAAGCCTGGGCGACTGCGCGCGTCGCCTTCGGCCGGTTGACCGCACGGGCGACATCGAGATAG
>DATLXE010000033.1:0-3470 GCA_035575795.1 Gemmatimonadaceae bacterium | reverse complement strand
CACCACGGGCCCCTTCCCCTCCCAGACGCGACTAACCGCTACGGAGGCTCAGCAGGTCCTGACACAGCCCGAGTTCGGAATTCTTGCTGATCCGCTCCAGACCGTCGACCGCGGCCACATCGGCGACATCGACGTCGGCGTTAAGTTCGCGCTGTTCGACACGTTCGGCGGCAGCACCGAGGCACGAATGTCACCGCGGGGACTCAACTACAGAGCAGCGGTGGGCGCCGTCGTCCGCCTCCCGACCGGCCAAGCCGACTCCCCCGACAACTTTACCGACCTCGGTTCCGGGCAGGGGCAGACCGACCTCGAGGGACGATTTTTTGGCGATGTTCTTATTGGCCGCCGTTTCTGGCAGTCGTTCGTCGTGCGGTATACCAACCAGTTGGCGGACCAGGAGATCGTCCGCATCACCGACCGGCCCGAGCGAACGCTCGCTCCGCAGTTCCGTCGCCAGAAGGTCGAGCGCGACCTCGGCAATATATTCGAGTTCGAGACGACGCCGCGCGTCGTCGTCAACCAGTTTTTCGCCGTCTCGGGGATGTACGTCTGCCGCACCAAGTCCGGCGATAGCTACAAAGGCATGTACACGATCCCCGCTGAGATGACCGGGTTCACCGACATCACGCTGGACGCGGCGACGCTCAATCTGGAGACCGAGACCAGGGAGCACCGCATCGGTGGCGGCATCTCCTTCTCCAATCTTTATGCGTTCGAGCGGGGCAAGGCAAAGATTCCCTTCGAGGTCACCTTCCTCCACTGGCAGACAACAGGCGGATCGGGCGGCAACCAGCCCAAGTTTTTTACCGACCAGATTCAGATTCGGCTGTACTCGCGGGTGTTCGGGGGGAGGTAGTTTTTTTGGAGAAAGAGCCTGGACGTGAGGGCCGGCTTTCTTGTCAGAGAACGGTAACTGAGAAATACGCAGATGCCCGCCACGAGAAGCATTGAAAGTCCAGTTGCTGGAAAAAGGAATTCTCTGGCCCTCTCGCACGGTAATGGCGAGTGAGCAGAATTGACTTCTCCAGCAACTTGTTTTCCCTATGCTTCTCGCAGCAGGGATCTGTGGGTTTCTCAGTTTACAGTCAGGCAGCGCTACGCCCCCGCCCCCGCCTCCGCCGTCTCTATCAACTCCTTCGCGTGCGCCCGGCTCACCTTGCTCTCCGGATCGCCCCCCAGCATTCGCGCGATCTCAGTGACGCGCGTACGCTGATCCAGCACGGTGATGTCGGCGGTCGTGAGGCCACCTTTCGCGCCCTTTGACACCACAATGTGGTGGTGCGCGCGCGCCGCGATCTGCGGCAAGTGCGAGATCGCGAACACCTGATGCTCCTCGGCAACGCGGCGCAGCGTATCCCCAACCTGGAGCCCGACCTTTCCGCCGATCCCCGCGTCCACCTCGTCGAAGATCAGCGTCGGCACTTCATCCACCCCGGCAAGAATCGTCTTCAGCGCGAGCATCACTCGCGACAGCTCGCCGCCCGACGCGACGCGAGCGAGAGGCCGGTCGTCGTGTCCGACGTTGAGCGCGACACGGAACTCGATGTCCTCCGCACCCTCGGAGCCCGCCTCATCACGCGACACGAGGGCGACGGTGAATTTTCCGTCGGGCATGCCCAGCTGCGGTAACAGCGCATCGACAGCCTTTGCGATCCGGCGCGCCGCCGCCTTCCGCAGGTCGCCCAACTTTCCCGCCTCACCATCCAGCTTCGCTCGCGCAGTTGCCTCGCCCGCCGTCAGATTGGCGAGGTCGAAGTGCGCGGTGTCGATCAGGTCGAGCTCGCTCCGCGCGGAGCGGCCCGTCTCGATAACGGTCTCCAGCGCGGGCCCGTACTTCTTTAGCAAACCAAAAAGCTGGTCACGCCGGCGGCGCACCTCCTCCAGCCGCGCCGGGTCGAGATCCACCGCCGAGACGTAGCTCTCGACTTTATTGGACAGCTCCTGAAGAGCGTAATACCCGGCATCGAAGAGCTCCTGCAGCTCGCCCGCGGATGAATCGAAGCGCAGGATCGCGGCAAGCGAGCGCTGCGCTGCTGCGAGCCGCGGCAGCGCGCCGGCATCGTCGCCTGACAGGTGATCGCTCAACGCATTTGCCAGCGCGCGCAGCTCGTCGGCGTTCTCCAGCACCCGCGCTTCGTCCTCCAGGCGCGCATCTTCGCCCGCCGAAAGGCGCGCGTCCTCGATCTCTCGCGCAACGTGCCTGAGATAATCAGCGCGACGCTCGGCTTCCGCGCGCCGCGATGAAAGCGTTCGTATCTCGTGGCGCACGCTTTCCAGCGCCGCGTGCGTCGAGCGCACGGTCTCCGCCTGCCCAAGCGCACCACCGAATGCATCGAGTATCCGCCGTTGCGATTCGCCGTCGAGCAGCGACTGCGCGTCGTGCTGTCCGTGCAGGTTGACCAGGCGCTTGCCAATCTCCGCGAGCACGGTGGCCGTAACGGTGGCCCCGTTGATCCACGACCGGCCCCTGCCCGACGACGCGATCTCGCGCTTCAGCACGAGTGTATCGTCCTCAACATCGATGCCCCGCTCGTCGGCGAGCGCGGAGATGCCCTCGATGCCGGCAACGTCGAACACGCCCTCGACGGTCGCCCGGTCGGCCCCCGAACGGATCAGGTCGGCGCTTGCTCTCTCACCGAGCAGGAGCCCGAGCGCACCGACAACAATGGACTTGCCCGCACCCGTCTCGCCGGAGAGTACGTTGAATCCGGCTGCGAGCGGCAGCGTTACGGATTCGATGATCGCAAAATTGCGGATGCGCAGCTCGGTCAGCATCAGCGGCGCTCGTCCCGCTCGGGCAATCCTCCCCAGCCGAGCTTCATTTGCAGCCTCTCGAAGAAGGTTGCGCCCGGAAACCTGATGATGCGGACCGGAAACTCGGAGCGCCTCACCTTCAGCTGCTCGCCTTCGACGAAGCTGCTCCCGACCTGGCCGTCGACCGTTACAAGCAGCTCGGTCACGGTCTCCGTCGTCTCGATCGTGACCTCCGAATCTGGCGGTAACACCAGCGGCCTTACGGCAAGCGTGTGTGCTGACACCGGCGTGATGACGATCGATTCGACGGTCGGCACGACCACTGGCCCGCCCGCCGAAAGGCTGTACCCCGTCGAGCCAGTTGGAGTCGAGATCACGACGCCATCCGCGGCGTAGGTGCCGATCGAATCACCGTCCACCGCGATGTTGAGACGCACGACGCGCGCAAATCCACCCTTGTGCAGCACGATGTCGTTCAACGCCCGCCACTGGTCGCGCACGTTGCCCGATGTATCTATCGCACGCGCGCTCAATGCCATACGCGGCTGCGCGACATACTCGCCACCGGCAAGGTGCTTGAGCGCGGACTCGAAATCTTCGCTCTGGCAGCTGGTCAAAAATCCGAGGCGGCCGAGGTTCACACCAAGAATGGGGATGTCCCGGCCGTGCAGGTAACGCGCGCCGCGCAGCAGCGTTCCGTCACCCCCAAGCGTGAG
>DATLXE010000032.1:0-35354 GCA_035575795.1 Gemmatimonadaceae bacterium | reverse complement strand
GCTGCTCGCCGGCAACGTCACGATGACGAGCATCATCAACCAGCAGGCGTGGGGCGGGTGGAACGTCGTCAACCTGACAATTGCCTTCTTCATCTTCATGGTCGCCGCTTTCGCCGAGACCAACCGGCTGCCCTTCGATCTGCCGGAAGCCGAGTCGGAGTTGATCGCCGGGTATCACACCGAGTACAGCGCGATGAAGTTTTCGCTCTTCTTCATCGCGGAATACGCGGGCATGGTTACAGCGAGCGCGTTGATGGCGACGCTGTTCTTCGGTGGATATGACGTGCCCTTTACCTCGGCCGACAACATCGGTCCCTACAGCGGCTGGCTCAGCCTGCTGTCGGTGGGAATCTTTCTGGCCAAGGTCATGTTCTTCCTGTTCGTGTTCATGTGGGTGCGGTGGACGCTGCCGCGCTTCCGATACGATCAGCTGATGTCGCTGGGATGGAAGTTCATGCTGCCGCTTGCACTTGTGTACATCGTGATCATCGCGGTTGTGCAGCTGGGATTGAGTGCGGCCGGAATTCAGCCTGGGATGCTGTACGCGCTCATTCTCGGCTCACTCAACGTCGCGTTGGTCATTGTGCTCTTCGCGATTCTCGATCGCGGCAGGATCATCAGCCCCGCCTACGGCAGAATGCACCCGAACGAGGTCGAGCGCCTGCGCAGAGTAACGAGGCGGGCCCAGCTCGCCGCAGAAGGGAGAGGCTGATGGCAATCACCGTCAAGGTCGTCGAACGCCCGGTGAACGAAGTGAGCTACATCCGGTCCACGCTCAAGGGGATGGCGCTCACCTTCCGCCACTTGTTCGATGAGAAGGTCACGACTCAGTATCCGGAGGAGAAGTCAGCGATCTCGCCCCGGTGGCGCGGTACCCATCGCATGCTCACGACCGAGACCGGCAAGGCCAAGTGCGTCGCTTGCGGCCTTTGTCCGACGGTTTGCCCGGCCAATTGCATCAAGCTCGTGCCCGGTGAAGACGAGGAAGGCAACCGCTATCCACTCGTGTTCGAGATCGACGAGTTCCGCTGCATCTTTTGCGGCTTCTGCCAGGAAGTCTGCCCGGAGGAGGCGATTCACCTGGGCCGGCACTACGAGAACGCGGAGTACAGCCGCGAAGGTTTCGTGTATGACCTGGAGCGGCTGATGGTGCAGACGCATCCGGTTTGCGAGATGTGGGATCCCGAAGACCCGAAGGGCGAGTGATGGATCCGCACTACCCGCTGTTTTACGTCTTCCATTTCTACCTCTTTGGCGTCATCGCCATTGCGTCGGCGCTTGCCTTCGTCACACGGAAGAGCCCTGTCGCCGCGGCGCTCTGGCTCGTGAATACGATGTTCGCCCTTGCCGCGCTGTACGTGATGCTCGACGCGGACTTCATCGCGGCGATGCAGGTGCTCGTTTATGCGGGCGCGATCATGGTCGTCTTCCTCTTCGTCGTGATGCTGCTCAACCTCGGGCATCCGTCAGAAATTCCCGACTCACGCGGCAAATGGTGGAAGCTCGCCGCTGCTCTCGTCGGGCTCGCGCTGCTGAGCATGGTCATGACGATCTCCCGCACCCGACTGCCGGAGTCGCTGGTCATGCCGCGTGACTTCAGCGTCACCCAGGCCGCCAGGTACAACGCCGTCGGCACGATCGCGCGGCCTTTGTTCAACGAGTACCTGCTCGCTTTCGAGCTGACGAGCGTGCTGCTGCTCGTCGCCATTGCCGGCGCCGTCGTGCTGGGCCGGGGGAGGGAGTCGAATGCTCGCTGAGTCCCTCGCCATCTCGGCCGTGCTGTTTACCATCGGGGTGGTCGGAGTTCTCGTCCACCGGAATGCGATCATCATTTTCATGTGCGTCGAGCTGATGCTGACGGCGGTCAACCTGACGTTCGTCGCGTTTTCGCGGTTCTACGGCGCCACCGGACAGGTGTTCGTCGTGTTTGTGATGACCGTGTCCGCGGCTGAGGCGGCGGTGGGACTGGCGATCATCATCGCGATCTTCCGCCACCGGCAGACGGTGAACCTGAGCAACATCAACCTGCTGAAGGGTTGATGTTGCTGCAGCAAGCGGCTGCACAGGCCGCATCGCACCCTCTCTCCGGGACCGTCGCAGAGTGGCTCTGGCTGCTGCCGATGCTTCCGCTGGCCGGATTCGTTGCCAATGGCCTGCTGTCGCTGAACGCCGCGCGGCTCGGCCCGTCCGACCCGAACACGCCGCACCTCCACGCGCATTCTCACGCTGCGGCCGACGCGGTGGCGATGTCCCACGCCGAGCAGGCAGGCGCCGTCGGCGACGACCACCACGCGGTAAAGCGGCATCGCTTCGCGGCGGTGACGAGCATCATCGGTCCTGGCGTCCTCGTCGCCTCCTTCCTTCTCGCATTGGCGATGTTCTTTGCAATGAAGGGCGCGCACATGGAGGCGCCGTTCATCCAGCGCTACTTCAGCTGGATGCCGGCCGGAGACCTGCAGATCGACGCCGCCTTCCAGCTCGACCAGCTCTCGATGGTGATGGTCCTGGTGATCACCGGCGTCGGCGCACTGATTCACATCTTCAGTGTCGGTTACATGCGCGACGACCCCGGCTACCCGCGGTATTTCGCCTATCTCAACCTGTTCGTGTTCTTCATGCTGGTACTGGTGCTCGGCGCCAACTACCCCGTGCTGTTCGTCGGGTGGGAAGGAGTTGGGCTCTGCTCGTACCTGCTGATCGGCTACTGGTTCTCCGACAAGGCGAACGCGGATGCGGGCAAGAAGGCGTTCATCGTCAATCGCATCGGCGACTTCGGCTTTCTCGTCGCGATGTTCCTGCTGTTCGCGAATCTTGGAGCGCTCGACTTTGCCGGTGTCAACGCGAAGGCGACCGAGCTTCAGGCCGGTGGCGCGCTCGTCACGGCGATCTGTCTCTTCATGTT
This sequence comes from Gemmatimonadaceae bacterium, assembly GCA_035575795.1. Lineage (GTDB taxonomy): Bacteria > Gemmatimonadota > Gemmatimonadetes > Gemmatimonadales > Gemmatimonadaceae > UBA4720. The sequence continues at coordinate 32,452 of DATLXE010000032.1, read as the reverse complement.
TCTCGGATGCGCCGGCAAGAGCGCGCAGATCCCCCTCTACGTCTGGCTCCCCGACGCGATGGCCGGACCGACTCCCGTCTCGGCGCTCATCCACGCGGCGACGATGGTGACGGCCGGCGTTTACCTGATTGCGCGGAGCGCTGTGCTGTTCTCGCTTTCGCCGGTTGCCTCGCTGACGGTCGCGATCATCGGCGCCGTTACCGCGATATTCGCGGCGACCATCGGACTCAAGCAGTGGGACATCAAGAAAGTCCTCGCCTACTCCACCGTTTCGCAGCTCGGCTACATGTTCATCGGCGTCGGGGTCGGCGCCTATGTATCGGGTGTCTTCCACCTCGTGACGCACGCGTTTTTCAAGGCGCTTCTTTTTCTCGGCGCCGGATCGGTGATTCACGCGATGCACGCAGCCTACCACCGCACGCACAGCCACGACGATGCGCAGGACATGCGCAACATGGGCGGTCTCAGGCGCTTCATGCCCATCACGTGGGTGTTGATGTGGATCGCAACGCTCGCAATCTCGGGCATTCCGCCCTTTGCCGGGTTCTTTTCCAAGGACGAAATCCTCGGGGCGACATTTTCGCGCGCACAGGGCTCGACGCTGGCGTCGGCAACGTGGCTTGGCATCCCGGGCAGCTCGCTCCTGTACGCGATCTACGCGCTCGGCCTGATCTCGGCGCTCCTTACTGCGATCTACATGACGAGGCTGATGCTGTACACCTTCCACGGCCCGAATCGCACCGGTGCTACTGAAGAGAGGCATTTGCACGAGGCCCCGTGGGTGATGACAGCACCGCTCGTCGTACTTGGTGTCCTCAGCCTGACGGGTGGATGGCTCAACATTCCCGGGATCGCCAACGACATGCTCGGGCTGGGTCCGCGCGAGAGCCTGCACCACTGGCTCGAGCCCGTTGTCGGAGGCGCAACCGCCCGCATCGCCGCTGGTGGCCATCATCCATCGGTCACGGTGGAAGAGATCCTCATCGGCGCCGCGATAGTCATCGCGATTGCCGGCATTGCCATCGCCTTTGCGCGCCTCAAACCGGCGCGGCTGGTGCCAAAGCGCGAAGCGAGGCAGGAGGAAGGGTTCGAGCGCGTACTGGTCAACAAGTACTTCGTCGATGAGGGATACGACCGCGCGATCGTGAATCCCACGTACGCCATCTCGCGCAACGTGCTATGGAAGGGTGTCGATAATGGACTTATCGACGGATTCCTCGTGAATGGCAGCGCGGCGGTTGCGCGCGGGTTCGGCTGGGTCGGATCGCGACTTCAGACCGGAAGTACCGGAACCTACGCCTGGGCGGTCGTCGTCGGCGTGATCGCGGTACTTGGCGCCTTTACGCTCCGGTGACCTGAACATGGCCGCATTTCTCGACTCGATCGGATACAACGGATGGGTGTTGCCGGCGCTCCTGCTCATTCCATTGATCGGCGCCGCGGTGATCCTCGCTCTGCGCGGAAAAGTGCACGATGAGGCCGATGGCACGGTCGACGAGCCGCGCGCTCGCCAGATCGCCTTCTACGTTTTCCTTCTCGAGTTCATCGTCTCAATCGGGTTGTGGTGGTCGTTCGATCCGGCCAGTTCCGGCTGGCAGGCGGCGGTAGACTTGCCCTGGATTCCGTCGTGGGGCGTTCGCTTCACGCTCGGTCTCGATGGAATCGCCCTGATGATGGTGCTGCTCACCACCTTCATCATGCCGCTCACGATTCTCGGCAGCTGGACGAGCGTGCGTACCAAGGTGCGGAGCTATTACGCGCTTCTGCTCGTGCTGACCACCGGCATGCTCGGCGTGTTCATGGCGCGCGATCTCTTCCTGTTCTACGTGATGTGGGAAGTGATGCTGGTGCCGATGTACTTCATCATCGGCATCTGGGGCGGAGAGCGCCGCATCTACGCGAGCCTCAAGTTCTTCATTTACACGATGCTGCCGTCGCTGCTGATGCTCGTGGCGATCATCTACCTCGGTCTCAAGGCCGGCGGCCCCAACGGCCCGCCGAACTTCAGCTACGACACCATGCTCGCGATGCCGGAGTTGAGCTCCACCGCGGCGCTCTGGCTCTTCTCGGCTTTCTTCCTCGCCTTTGCCGTCAAGGTGCCGATGTTCCCGTTTCACACCTGGCTTCCCGACGCGCACGTGGAGGCGCCGACGGCGGGCTCGGTGATCCTCGCTGGAATCATGCTGAAGATGGGGACGTTCGGATTTCTCAGATTCGCGCTTCCGCTTTTCCCCGGCGCGGCGATGAACCCGACGGTGCGCATGATCATTCTCGTGCTCGCCGTGATTGGAATCGTCTATGGCGCTCTCGTGGCGATGGTGCAGCCGGACTTCAAGAAGCTCGTCGCATATTCCTCCGTGAGCCACCTTGGCTTCGTGATGCTGGGAATATTCGCGCTGACGTTGCAGAGCGTGCAGGGCGCGCTGATGGTGATGATCAACCACGGCATTTCGACCGGCGCATTGTTCCTTCTCATCGGGATGATCTACGAGCGCAAGCACTCGCGGCTCATCGACTCCTACGGCGGAATCGCGCGCGTCGTCCCGATGTTTGCGGCGCTCCTGACCTTTGTGTCGCTGAGCAGTATCGGACTTCCGGGGACGAACGGCTTCGTGGGCGAGTTCCTCATCCTCGTCGGCTCATTCCGCACCTATCCCGTCCTTTCGACGATTGCGACAACGGGCGTCATCTTCGCCGCGGCGTACATGCTGTGGGCCATTCAGCGCATTCTGTTCAATCCGCTCGACAAGACGGAGAACGCTCATATTCCCGATCTCAACCGCCGTGAGCTCGCGCTGCTCGCGCCGCTCGTCGCGGTAATCATCTGGCTAGGCGTCTACCCGGCCCCGGTGTTGCGGCGCATGGAGACCGCATCGCGGGCGCTCGTAACCAGAGTCGAGGCCGGCGCCGCACTGTCACCGACCGTTGCTGAGGCGCCACGATGACGTTCGATCTGCGCCTCCCGATGGATCTGTCCAGCGCACTCGGCCCCGACCTGCTCATGATCGGCGGGGCGATGGTCCTGCTGCTCTGGTCAGCATGGAAACCGGAGAGCGACGATCACCAGCACGCCGTCGGGGTCGCCAGTATCGGGCTTTGCGTGCTCGTGCTGATTGCCGTCGCATTCTACGCGTATCAGGGATACCGCGCTCAGCCCGGCATCATCGCCGTGGACAACTTCCGCTGGGCCGCCGACGGGATATTCCTTATCGCGACCATCGGCACGATCGCGATGTCGCTGGATTACAATAAGCGCGAGGGGATGACAGCCGGGGAGTCGCACGTGCTGCTGCTTCTTGCGACATCCGGCATGATGATCCTCGCCGCTGCCCGCGACCTCATGATCGTATTTCTCGGCATCGAGCTGATGTCGGTCGCTATCTATATCCTCGCGGGGCTCAACCGGAGAAATCCGCGATCGGCTGAAGGCGCGCTCAAGTATTTCCTTCTCGGTGCGTTTTCCACCGCCTTCCTGCTGTACGGGATCGCGCTCGTTTACGGTGCGACGGGATCGACCAACTTCCTGGTGATCCGCGACAACATCGCTCGCCTGCAGCTGCAGGACAGTGCGCTGCTGATCGTAGGTCTCGCGCTCCTCGTCGTCGGATTCGGGTTCAAGGTCGCGGCTGCACCATTCCATATGTGGGCGCCGGATGTGTACGAAGGCGCGCCGACGCCCGTCACCGCTTACATGGCAGCCGCGGTCAAGGCGGCTGCGTTCGCCGCGCTCGTTCGCATCTGGATGGAAGCATTCCCTGGACTGTTCATGGAGTGGCACCAGCCGATCTGGTGGCTTGCGGCATTCACGATGGTAGTCGGGAACGTGATCGCCCTTGCACAGAGGAACATCAAGCGACTCCTGGCCTACTCGAGCATCGCCCACGCTGGCTACATCCTCGTTGCCGTTGTGGTCGGGACGCCGCTCGGCAGCTCCGCGTTCATGTTCTATCTCTTTGCCTACACGCTCGCCACGCTTGGCGCTTTCGCGGTCATCGTCGCGCTCGGTACTTCGGGGGAGGACAAACTCGGCGTCGAGGAGTACGCTGGACTCTGGCGAGTGCGACCGGGACTCGCGGTGGCGATGGCGGTGTTCATGCTCGCGTTGCTCGGGTTCCCGATCTTCGGGGGAATCGGATTTTTCGCCAAGTGGTACATATTGCAGGCGGCGTTGCAGGCACCCGCGCCCCAGACCCGCCTCGCCGTGGTGCTCGTGCTGACGAGCGTGATCAGCGCTGGATATTACCTGTATGTGGTGATGGTGATGTTCATGAAGCCGCGTGCCGCCAACGCGCCTCTGCCCGCACCGGCGGGAGCGTGGACGCGCGGAGTGGTGTGGGCGTCGGCCGCGCTCATTCTCGTGCTGGGGCTCTATCCCAATCCGATCCTTTCGCTCGCCCAGAGAAGCGCGCCGGAGGCAGCGCGCCCCGCCGCGCCTGCGGTTTCGCCCGGCACTCCGCTCGCTGCTGTTCCGAGGTAGCCCGTGACACTCTCGCGCGGGATTTTTCGCGAATACGACATCCGTGGTGTAACCGGCAAGGATCTCACTGAGGAGGCCGCCACCGCAATCGGCCGCGCCTACGCGGCATTTCTGGCCGAGCGTGGCGTCAAAGGCGCGTTGGCGATCGCGCGCGACAACCGTCCCAGTGGGACAGCACTCCACCGCGCCCTCACCTCCGCGCTGCTCGAATGTGGTGTCGACGTCGTGGACATCGGGATCGTTCCCACTCCCGTCGCGTACTGGGCGCAGCACAAGCTCGACGTCGCCGGTGGGATAATGATCACTGGCTCGCACAATCCTGCCGAATACAACGGCTTCAAGCTCGGGCTCGCGACGAAGTCGATCTATGGGCAGGACATCCAGCACCTGTACGAGCTGGCGGTCGCCGGGAAGTTTCCCAGGGGCAGTGGCAGGATGCGTAGCGAGCCGGTGATCGATCGCTACGTCGACGATATCGCGGGCCGCATCGGGAAGCTGTCGCGTCCGGTTAAGGCGGTAATCGACTGCGGCAACGGCGCGGGATCGCTCGTTGCACCGTTGCTTTTCCCCCGCCTCGGAATAAACCCCACTCAGCTGTTCTGCGAGTCCGACGGAACGTTCCCCAATCACCACCCTGATCCGACGGTCGAGGAGAACGTTCGCGACCTGATCGCGGCGGTGAAAAAGGAGGGCGCGAGCATCGGCATCGCGTTCGACGGAGATGGCGACCGCATCGGCGTAGTGGACGACACGGGCGAGATCATCTGGGGCGATCATATCCTCATACTTTACGCGCGCGATGTGCTGGAGCGGACGGGGAAGGGGCAGCCGATCATTTTTGACGTCAAATGCTCCCAGGCGCTGCCCGAGGCGATCACGAGAGCCGGCGGCGTGCCGCTGATGTGGAAGACAGGTCACTCCCTCATCGAAGAGAAGATGCACGAGACTCACGCCCCGATCGCCGGCGAAATGTCGGGGCACATGTTCTTTCAGGAAGGCTTCTACGGGTTCGACGATGCGCTCTACGGCGCCGCGCGGCTGCTGCGAATTGTTGCCGACTCGGGGAAGACGGTGCGCGAGCTGCTCGCCGACGTGCCGCGGTTCGTCTCGACTCCGGAGCTCCGCGTTGAATGCGCCGATGACCTCAAGTTCGGGATCGTTAAACAGGCACAGGCGCATTTCGGGGCGACGCACGAAGTGATCACCGTTGACGGCGTGCGCGTGCTGTTCGGCGATGGCTGGGGGCTGATCCGCGCTTCGAACACGCAGCCGGTGCTCGTGATGAGATTCGAGGCGCGTACCGCGCAGGATCTGGCGCGCATCCGCAATGAGATGGAAGGCTGGCTCCGTCAACAGGGCGTGAAGGTCTGATGTGATGCCCCGCCGGCGAATCGTCTACGGGATCGTCACCGCGGCTGTGATCCTCGTTGGCGGACGCGGGCTCTCTTCGCTGTACGCGAGCTACGCCTGGTACCGGGCGATGGGCGCCTCGCCGCTCTGGTCGGAGCGGACCTCCACCACGCTGCTCATCTGGACGCTCGGACTTGGCGTCGCAACCGTCGCAGCGTTTGTCAACTTTTCCATACTCCGCCGCAGCATTGGCTCGCTCACGCTGCCACGGCGTCTTGCGAACGTCGAGTTCGGGGAGGCGGTGCCGCGCCGGTATCTGGACCGGTTTGCGCTCGCGCTCTCAGTGGCGATCTCACTGCTGCTTGCTCCCGCGCTCCCCGGATGGACGCTCGTCGCGGCGGCGCGGCTTGGCCTGACCTTCCGCGAGAGCGACCCCTATTTCAACCACGATCTTTCCTTCTACATCACATGGCTCCCGCTCGAGAGAGCGGTGTACGGGTGGGCGATGCTGCTGCTCGTTGTCGTCACTGCGATCGTCGTCGGATTGTACGCATTGACGCCGGGGTTTCGCTGGGAGCGCGGCAGTCTTCACATGACCGCGCGGGTGCGCAGGCATCTGAGCATCCTCGCCGGACTTCTGCTTTTGATGACCACCTGGAGCTATCGCCTTGCCGCTTACGGACTGCTGGCGAGGGGCAGCGGCGAGGCGGGCGCATTTTCATTCGTCGATCACCGCTGGCTGCTGCCGGGGCTCTTATTGTTGTCAATCGCCACGGTCGCCGCCGCGGCCACCGTCTTTTTCAGCGGGTGGACAGGCCAGCTCCGCACGAGCTTCATCGCTGTAACGGTGGTGATCATCCTCTCGGTGCTGGTGAAGCAAGTCGTTCCCTTCGCGGTAGCGAGAATGGGCACCCCTGCGACGCGGCGCGACCGTGAAGCTCCTTACGTCGCGACAAGGGCCGAGTTCACGCGCCGCGCCTACTCGATTCCGGCTCTGTCGATGGAAAGCCGAAATCCTGGCGCTGCCGTTGAACCGCCCGCCGACACCGGCGGTACTGACGCGATCGTGGAGCACGCGCTGGCACGCGACTCACTCGTCTACCCGTTTGCGAGGGGTGTGGCAGTGGTGAGCGAGCCGCAGCTCGATGTCGCCGCACCGCCCCTTGGCGACGGGATGGTCCGCGTTGCAAATGCATGGGCCCACCGCTCGCTCGCGCTGATGTCTGACTCGATCCCACGCCGTGCGCGACTCGTTTCGGTCCGCGATGTGCGAAATCGCGTGAGTGCCGTTGCACCCGTCTTCGCGCAGGGCACCGCGCTGAGGCCATTTTTCCACGCCGATACTCTGTACTGGAGGCTCGAGCTGTACACGACGTCGACGACCTACCCGCTGAGCTCGCGGCGAGTGATCGCGTCGGAAGAGCGCGGTTACTTCCACCATGCCGCAACCGCCCTCGTGAGCGCCCGCACGGGGAAGGTGATGCTTGCCACCGATCAAGCGCGTGATCCGTTCGCAGCTGCGTGGCTCAACGCATTTTCGCATTCCGCAGACATTCGCGCGCCGGGAATCCTTCGTCAGCTGACAGCGCAGCCGTGGGCCGCGCTCCCGACGCAATCTCCGCTGACGGCGGGTGATTCCACCTTCCGCGCCGCCGTGACAAGACTCTACAACAGCATGCGAGCGTCTCTTACGGCGGCTGACCTCGCCGCGTTCGGGCTAGCGTACGATTCGCTCGGCATGCTCCTCGCGCCGCCGCCGCGGTGAAGTCGCCGACCCGCACCGCCGTCATCGCCGTCGGAGGGAATGCGCTTTCCCCCCCGGGTGAGCGCTCGACGATTGGTGACCAGTTCAGACATACGCGCTCGAGCCTCGGACCGATCGTCGACCTTGCGCTCGATGGCTGGAAGGTCGCGGTAGTGCACGGCAACGGCCCGCAGGTCGGAGATGAGCTTGTGCGTAACGAAACAGCTCGCGCCGAGGTGGCCCCGCTGCCGCTCGGAGTACTCGTTGCCGGTACGGCGGGGTGGATTGGGTACATGCTTCAGCAGTCGCTCGAGAACGCGCTACGGGCTGCCGGAAGCGAGCGCGATGTCGTGACCGTGCTCACCCAGGTCGAAGTCGCGGCCGACGATCCGGCGCTCAGGAAGCCAAAGAAATTCATCGGTCATGGTCTGCCGGAGGCCCGCGCGAAGGAGCTGACGAAGCAGGGGCACGCAATAAAAAAGGACGCGAAGGGAAACTTTCGTCGCGTCGTCGGTAGCCCGCGACCGATCGCCATTCACGAGCTCGCCACCATCCGCACCCTGCTCGAGCGTGATACGGTCGTCATCTCGTGCGGCGGTGGCGGAATTCCAGTTTACCGTGACCAGCGGCTCGGACTCGAAGGCGTCGACGCTGTCGTCGACAAGGATCTTGCGGCGGCGGTTCTGGCCACCGCTCTCGGCGCTGACCTGTTCCTGATCCTTACAGACGTCGATGCCGTTTACACCGGCTGGGGAACGCCCGAGCAGAAATCGTTCGCTACCCTTACCGTCGCCGAGGCGGACCAGCTCGCGAAGGATGGTACGTTCGGCGATGGGAGCATGGCGCCAAAGGTGGCAGCCGCTGCGGATTACGTGCGTGCGACTCGGGGACGTGCCATTATTACCGAGCTAAGCCGTGGCCGCGCCGCGGTTCAAGGGACGGGCGGAACGCAGATCCTCCCATGATTCTCAATCTCGATATTGTCGCGCGTTCGCCGCGCGTACCGGAGTCAGAGTGAATATCCACGAGTACCAGGCAAAGGAAATCTTCCGGAAGTATGGCATTCCCATTCCTCCGGGTGAGATCGCCATCACCGCCGAAGAAGCGGAGTCGATCGCGATGGGGTACGGCGGAACCGTCGTTGTAAAAGCGCAGGTACATGCCGGAGGCAGGGGAAAAGCGGGCGGCGTGAAGCTGGCGAAGACGCCGGAGGAAGCGAAGAACGTCGCGCGCGACATCCTCAAGCTCAGGATCAAGGATCTGCCGGTCCAGAAGGTACTCGTAACTCCCGCTGCCGACATTGCGACGGAGGCATACGCCGGCATCATCGTTGACCGCGCCTCCAAAAAAGCCGTGTTCATGGTGAGTCCAGCCGGCGGAATCGACATCGAGGAGGTCGCCGCCGAGACTCCCGACAAGATTCTTCGCCTTGCAGTCGATCCCCGCTACGGCCTGCAGGGTTTCGAGGCGATGCAGCTTGGCTTCTTTCTGTACAAGGATGTGAAGCAGGCGCGGGCAGCGGCAAAAATTCTTCAACAACTTTACGCCGCCTTCGTCGCCTCGGGTGCATCGCTTGCCGAGATCAATCCGCTCGTGACCACCCCGAGCGGGGAAGTCATCGCCCTCGACGCGAAGATGGTTGTGGACGACAATGAGCTCGACCGTCTCCCCGAGATCGCCGCGCTCCGCGATGAGTCGTCGGAGGAGCGAAGTGAAGTGGCCGCGCGCGAGGCCAACCTCACGTTCATCAAGCTCGACGGAAACGTCGGCTGCGTGGTGAACGGCGCCGGCCTCGCGATGGCGACGATGGACCTGGTCAAATACTACGGCGGCGAGCCGGCTAACTTTCTCGACATTGGTGGCTCATCCAATCCCGAAAAGGTCGTCAACGCGCTGCGGATCATCACCAGCGACCCGAACGTCAAAGCGATCCTGTTCAACATCTTCGGCGGCATCACGCGCACCGATGATGTCGCCAACGGAATCGTCACCGCGATCAAGGAGAATCCGCTCAAGGTCCCGCTCGTGATACGCCTCACCGGGACGAACGAAGAGATTGCGCTCAAAATCCTGAGCGAGAACGGTCTCTCGGCGATGACGGACATGGACGAAGCGGTGAAAAAGGCCGTCGCTCTCGCCACGGGGAGCAGGGCGGCGTGAGCATCTTCGTCGACAAGAGCACGAAGCTCCTCATCCAGGGAATCACCGGCCGGGACGGCTCGTTCCACGCGAAGCAGATGATGGAGTACGGCACACAGGTCGTGGGTGGCGTGACGCCCGGCAAGGGCGGGCAGAAGTTCGAGGGGACGGTTCCGATCTTCGACACCGTTGCCGAGGCAGTGAAGCAGACAGGCGCGAACGCGACAGTCATCTACGTGCCGCCGATGTTCGCGGCCGACGCGATGATGGAAGCGGCCGATGCACGCATTCCGTTCATCGTCTGCATCACCGAGGGCGTTCCCGTACTCGACATGACGCGCGTTTATCTCTACGTGCGGGAAAAGGGCTCGCGACTGCTCGGACCGAACTGTCCCGGTCTGATCTCGCCAGGAGAATCCAAAGTGGGAATCATCCCCGGACGCATCTGCACGCCGGGGCCAATCGGTCTTGTCAGCCGCTCCGGCACGCTGACGTACGAAGTCGTATACCAGATGACGCGCGCGAATATGGGTCAGACCACCTGCGTCGGAATCGGCGGCGATCCAATTAACGGCACCAACTTCATCGACTGCCTCGATGCGTTCGAGAAGGACGCGAAGACAACGGCAGTGGTGATGATCGGCGAAATCGGCGGAACGGATGAGCAGGATGCCGCGAAATTCGTCAAGGAGAAGATGACGAAGCCGGTCGTCGGCTTCATCGCCGGCCAGACGGCTCCTCCCGGCCGCCGCATGGGACACGCTGGCGCAATTATCTCCGGATCAGCTGGCACGGCTGCAGAGAAAATGCAGGCATTCGAAGAAAACGGTGTCGGTGTGGCGAAGCGGCCCATCGACGTCGTCGATCTGCTCAAACGCGCAATGCGCTAACACACCGAAAAACAATCATGGCTGGCAACAGAACTCTTACCATCGTCAAGCCCGACGCTTTCGGGGCGGGGAAGGCGGGCTCAATCGTCGCGCACCTCGAACAGGCGGGATTCAAGGTCATTGCTGCACGGGTGCTCAAGCTGAGCGATGCCCAGGCCGGCGCCTTCTACGAGGTTCACAAGGAGCGCCCCTTCTTTGCGTCACTGACCCGCTTCATGACCTCCGGCAAGTGCATGCCCCTCGTACTCGAGCGAGCCGATGCCGTGGCTCAGCTTCGCAAGACCATCGGTGCGACTGATCCGGCCGAGGCCGAAGCAGGGACGGTGCGAAAGATCTTCGCCGAGTCGAAGGAGAGAAACGCTATTCACGCTTCCGACTCCGACGAGAATGCAGCCCGCGAGGCGCGTTTTTTCTTTCCGGAGTCGGACCTCGTTTGAGCCCGCAGGGGGGCGCGACTAGCCCCTCGGCAACCACTGGAATCGAGGGTATAAACCCGCTAGGTTAAAGGGCTTATGCTGTCCTTCGACATCCGGTCTCTCGAAGTCAAAGCGGCACAGGTCGATGGGTCGGTCGCGCCCGATGATTCCATCTGGGAAGAGGGCGATGCACGTCCTGCCGCACCCATCGATGTGACGGGACGCCTGTCATCCGCTGGTGATGGGAGATTCTATTTCAGCGGGCACCTGAGGGGCTCGGCAACGCTTCCTTGCAGAAAATGCCTGGAAGAGGTGTCAGTCCCCGCGGCTGATGAGGCTCACTTCCTCTTTGCCGAGACTGGTGCGGATGAGGCGGAGGATCCGGATGTGTTTTTGTACGACCCGCGCGCCCGCGTGCTCGACATGCGTGCGGCGGTCAGAGAGAGCTGGCTGCTTACCGCGCCTGCTTTCGTGGAATGCCGCGAGAACTGCAAGGGACTCTGCGTCAGCTGTGGAACGAACCTGAACGACAGCACGTGTGACTGCGCTTCAACAAAAACAGATAAACGCTGGGACGCCCTGCTCAAGCACAAGAGCGACGCGCGCTAGCTCCAACCTCTACCGAATCAGACTACGATGGCCGTACCGAAGCGCCGCACCTCTAAAAGAAAAAAGCGCGCCCGCAATACGCACAAGACCGCGCCCGCAATCGCGATTCAGAAGTGCCCGCGCTGCCAGAGCATGAAGCGCCCTCACCACGTCTGTGAGGAGTGCGGGTACTACGCCGGTGAGCAGCGAGTAGAGCCCAAGGAAGCCTAGTTGGCGCGCATCGCGTTGGACGCGATGGGGGGAGATTTTGCTCCCAAGGCGACAATCGCAGGCGCACTCCACGCGCTCCAGGAGCTCGACGGTACACATACCGTTCAGCTTGTTGGCCGGACCGCGACGATCGAAGATCAGCTCAATAGCCTCCTCTCCGGGGAGATGAAGCAGGCCGCTCCGCTGCGCGGCCAGCTGGAGATCGTTGAGGCACCCGATGTAATCGAGATGTCCGATAAGCCAACCTCCGCGTTGCGGAGGAAACCTAACAGCTCGATGGTAGTCGGCCTGAAGCTTCAAGTGGACGGCAGGTCGGATGCGTTCGTATCTGCCGGCAGCACCGGTGCGCAAATGGCCGCTTCGGCGGTGCTTCTCAAGCTGCAGACCGGCCTCACGCGCCCCGCGATTGCCACCGTATTTCCAACCGCAAAAAATCCCGTAATCGTGCTCGACTCGGGCGCGAACGTCGACTGTTCGTCCCAGGAGCTGCTGCAATTTGCGTGGCTTGGCGCTGTTTACGCCGAATGCGTGTTCGGCCGCAGCAATCCGTCCATTGGCCTGCTCTCGATTGGCGAGGAAGCGGAAAAGGGGAATGCGGTCGTCAAGGAAGCCAACGCGCTCTTTCGCGCCGCTGGTTTCAACTTTCACGGTAACGTCGAGGGCAGAGACCTGCCCGCGGGAAGCAGCGACCGCGGTCCGTTCGATGTCGTCATCTGTGACGGCTTCGTCGGCAACGTCGTACTCAAGTTCTATGAGGCCGTTTCCCCGATGATCGTGCGCATGGTGGGCGACCACCCGGGTATCGATCCCGAGCACGTCCGCAGCGCGCTCAAGGGTCTCGACTCGAGCGAGCACGGCGGTGCGCCATTGCTCGGCGTTCGCGGAGTCAGCATCATCTGCCACGGCAATTCCTCGCCGCGCGCGATCAAGAACGCGATCCGTGTCGCGGTTCGCGCCGTCGAGTCACGCATGAACGACCAGATCGGAATGCGCCTCGATGCCGCGGCTTCCGCCATCGCGGCTGCCGGGCAAACGGCGTGAAGAGGCCGGCTGCCGCGGTCATAGGCTCAGGTCGGGGCGTGCCCGCGCATGTGATGACGAACCATGACTTCGCCGCGATCGGTATCGACACATCGCACGAGTGGATCATGGAGCGAAGCGGAATCGCGCAGCGTTACGTGAGCAGGAACGGTGAGACGACGTGCTCGATGGCGTCGGCGGCCTCCCGGCAGGCGATGCAGGCAGCCGGCGTGCAGCCCGGAGAGATCGACCTGATCGTGCTCAGCACCGCGACGCCCGACCGACTGCTTCCCGCTACTGCAGTTGACATCCAGGCTGAGCTCGGCGCTACCCGTGCCTCGGCTTTTGACCTTTCGGCGGCGTGCTCTGGCTGGCTTTATGGGATGACCGTCGCCGAAGGAATGATTATGTCGGGTGTCGCCGAAACGGCGCTCGTGATCGGGGCCGAGAAGATGAGTGCAATCATCGACTGGAAAGATCGCTCGACGTGCGTGCTGTTCGGCGATGGGGCAGGAGCGACGGTGTTGCGCCGCAGCAAGAACGGGAAGGGGATTCTTTCCGCCTTCATGCGCAGCGACGGCAAGCTCGCCGACCTGCTTTACCGCCCCGAGGGCGGCGCAACCGTGCCGATGTCGGCTGACGTCCTCGAAAGGGGTTCCCATCTCGTCAGGATGGCGGGGCGCGAGGTGTTCAAGCACGCAGTGCGGTCGATGTCCGAGGCCGCTGACAGGGCGCTCGACGGCGCGCGACTCACCGGCGCCGATATCGACCTCCTCATTCCCCATCAGGCGAACGTCCGCATCATCGAGGCGACGGCCAAGCACTCGGGCATCCCGATGGACAAGGTGTTCATCAACGTCGACCGGTACGGCAACACGTCGTCGGCGTCGATTCCCATTGCGCTCAGCGAAGCGATCGAGCAGGGCCGGGTTGGCGAAGGCTCGACCGTGATGATGGTCGCGTTCGGCGCCGGTTTTACCTGGGCTTCAATGATCATCCGCTTCTAGCGTAGTGGACATCGTTCTGCTGTTCCCCGGGCAGGGGTCGCAAAAGCCCGGGATGGGAAAGGATCTGGCTGCTGCCTTCTCCGAAGCAAAGCAAGTCTTCGCGGTCGCGGACGAGGCGCTGGGCGTCCCTCTCAGCAAGCTCTGCTTTGAGGGACCGGCCGAAGAGTTGACCGAGACCCGGAACGCGCAGCCGGCACTGTTCACCCATGGCGCCGCCGTCTGGAGCGCCGTCTCGCGGCATATCGCACCGCATGTTCGCGCAGCCGCGGGTCATTCGCTGGGCGAGTTCACGGCCTATCACGCCGCCGGCGCCGTCGGCGTCGAGGATGGAGTGCGTCTCGTGCGCCGCCGCGGCGAGTTGATGTACGACACCGGGACATCGCGTCCCGGGACGATGGCGGCGATTCTCGGCACTACGACAAGACCGATCGCCGGGATATGCGCCCAGGCGACGGAGGGCGACTCGCTCGTCGTGCCCGCGAACTACAACACCGACGAGCAGACTGTTATTTCGGGCGAGATCGCGGCAGTGGAGCGAGCGATGGCGCTCGCAAAGGAGGCCGGCGCGAAGCGCGCGATCAGGCTTCCCGTGAGCGGAGCTTTCCACTCGCCGCTCATGACGCCCGCAATCGACGGTTTGCGCGGGGCGATCGCTGCTGCCGCGCTGGCCGATCCGCGCTTCCCAGTCTACTCGAACGTCACTGCCGAGGCGTCCACGGAGGCCAAGTCGGGAAGCAGGCTGCTGCTCGACCAGCTGACGTCGCCCGTTCTCTGGGCAACCGAGGCGCGCAACATTGCCGCTCGGTTCCCCGATGCCCTGTACGTAGAAATGGGACCGGGGAACGTGCTGTCCGGCCTCATGGGAAGACTGGTGAAAGGCGCGCGCACGATCGCCTGCGGCGGTCCCGCCGAGGTCGAACAACTCCTTAAAATGGTCTCCTGATGCAGATCGATCTCGCGGGGAAGAATGCGCTCGTCACCGGCAGCACACGGGGTATCGGGAAGGCGATCGCCGAAGGCTTGGTACAATGCGGCGCGCGAGTCGCCGTCGTCGGACGGGACCTGCAAAAAGCCGAGGAGGGGGCGAAGGCGCTCGGAGAAAGCTGCCGCGGCTTTGCGTGCGACGTTTCCGATACGGCACAAGTCGCGAAGCTGATCGCCGATGTCGAGGCTGCGTTCGGGTCGATTGACATTCTCGTCAACAACGCAGGCATCACAAAGGACAATCTCGTGATGCGTCTCAAGGACGAAGACTGGGATGCGGTGCAGAACGCCAATCTGCGGGGCGCCTTCGCGGCCATCCGTGCCGTGTCGCGCGGGATGATGAAGCGCCGTTCAGGACGGATCATCAATGTCGCCAGCATCATCGGGCTGATCGGCAACAAGGGCCAGGCGAACTACGCCGCGAGCAAGGCCGGCCTCATCGCCCTCACCAAGTCGGTCGCAAAAGAGCTCGGCTCGCGAAACATTCTCGTCAACGCTGTTGCGCCCGGATTCATCGAGACGGAGATGACTGCCGCGCTGCCGCAGGAAGCCCGGGACACACTTTCGGGCCAGATCGCGCTCGAGCGACTTGGGACCGCAAAAGATGTTGCAGGGACCGTCGCGTTCCTTGCTTCCGACCTTGCGTCGTACATCACCGGCCAGGTCTTCGTCGTTGACGGCGGCATGGTCATGTAACTTTCTGTCAGATATTCGCTTAGCTATATTTCAGTACACCCCACCAACACGAGGAAATCCATCAAATGGCCGACAATTCCGATAAGGTAAAGGACATCATCGAGAAAGAGCTCGGCGTCGAGCGCGAGAAGCTCACCAACGAGGCGAGCTTTATCGAGGACCTCGGTGCGGACAGCCTCGACATCGTCGAGCTGGTGATGGAGTTCGAGAAGGAATTCAACATCGACATTCCGGATGAAGATGCCGAGAAGCTGCGCACCGTCGGCGATGCGCTCGGCTACCTGAACCAGAAGGTCGGCGCGTAATGAGTCGACGAGTCGTCGTCACCGGCCTGGGGGCAATTACCCCCGTCGGTAACGATGTGGCGACGACGTGGCAGTCCCTCATCGAGGGCCGCTCCGGCACCGCCCCGATAACGAAGTTCGACGCAACGAACTTCCCGGTGAAATTTGCCGCGGAGGTGAAGGGGTTCAACGCGCTCGACTTCATGGATCGGAAAGAGGCGAAGCGGGCAGACCATTACACGCAGTACGCGGTTGCGGCAGCGAAGCAGGCGATGACCGATGCCGGCCTCGCCAACGGACACAACATCGACCCCGACCGCATCGGCGTCATCGTCGGGAGCGGCATCGGCGGCCTCAAGAGCTTCGAGGAACAGCACGATGTCTACCGGGAACGGGGAGTGGGGAAGATCTCGCCGTTCTTCATCCCCATGTTCATCGCCGACATCGCCGCCGGAATTGTCTCCATGCAGTTCAACGCGAAAGGCCCAAACTACGCCACTGTATCGGCTTGCGCGACCAGTGCTCATGCGATAGGTGATGCCTTCCGCACGATCCAGTACGGCGATGCGGACATCATGATCAGCGGCGGCGCGGAAGCAACGGTGACACCGATGGCGATTGGTGGGTTCGCCAACATGAAGGCGCTTTCGGAGCGGAACGATAGTCCCGAGACGGCATCTCGGCCGTTCGACAAGACGCGCGACGGGTTTGTGATGGGCGAGGGAGCCGGGGTCGTGATTCTCGAGGAATGGGAGCACGCCGTCGCGCGCGGGGCAAAGATCTACGCCGAGATCGGTGGGTATGGCGCGACCGGCGACGCGCACCACCTGACGGCCCCGGCGCCTGACGGTGAGGGTGCGCAGCGCGCCATGAAGCGGGCTCTCAAGGACGCCGGACTCACGCCCGCCGATGTGCAGTACATAAACGCCCATGGAACGTCGACGCCCGCCAACGATTTCAACGAGACGCGCGCGATCAAGGCGGTGTTCGGCGAGCACGCTGCCAGCGTCAATGTGAGCTCGACCAAGTCGGCGACCGGCCACATGCTCGGCGCGGCTGGCGCGGTCGAGTTCATTGTCAGCTCGCTCGTCGTAGGGACGAACATGATACCGCCGACGATCAACTACCAGACGCCCGATCCCGATTGCGACCTCAACTACACTCCGAACGTCTGCATCGAGCGCGAAGTCACCGCCGTCCTGAGCAACAGCTTCGGCTTCGGCGGGCACAACACGACGCTCGCGGTTAAGCGCTTCACGGGCTGACCATGCAAATCCAGCCCTCTCTCGACCTTTCGAGGATCGCGGACCGTGCGTTGCGCGCGGTGGGAGAGAAGGTTGCCTCCGGCACGCGCCTCTCCGCCAGCGACGCAAAGACTCTTTTCACGTCGCCCGACCTGCTCGGACTCGGCCGCATGGCCGACTACGCGAACCGCCGCCGCCATGGTGACATCGTCACCTTCGCCGCCAATCAGCATATCAACCCGACAAACGTCTGCTACTTGCGCAAGACGTGCGTGTTCTGCTCGTTCGCGCGCCTGCCTAAGGAAGAGGGTGCTTACCACTACACGCTCGACCAGGTGTTCGCGGAAGCCGAATCGGCGGCAAGCGGGCTGACGAAGGAGTTTCACATCGTCGGCGGTCTCGACATGAAGGCAGGTCTCGCCTACTACAGCGACATCTTCCGCGGGCTTAAGTCGCGGTATCCTCACGTCCACATCAAGGCGCTCACGGCCGTCGAGATCGCGCACATCTCCCGCATTGAGAAGATGTCCGTTGCGGACGTGCTCATTGCGCTCCGCGAAGCCGGCCTCGACACACTCCCCGGCGGTGGCGCCGAGGTATTCGGCCGCGGTGTACGGATGGCCATCGCCGACAAGAAGCTCGCTGCCGAGGACTGGATCGCAGTGCACCGCACCGCGCACCAGCTCGGCATACGCTCGAATTCCACGATGCTCTACGGGCACGTCGAGACGATCGACGATCGCATCGACCACCTGACGATGCTGCGCGACCTCCAGGACGAGACGGGCGGATTTCTCGCTTACATCCCGCTCGCCTACCACCCCGACAATAACGAGCTCGGCATCGAGCTCGGCAGGCAGGGGTCCGCGACAACCGGGTTTGACGACCTGCGCAACCTTGCCGCCGGCCGACTGTTCCTCGACAACTTCGAGCACGTGAAGACGCACTGGATCATGGTGACGCCCTTTCTGTCGCAGACTGCGCTCTCCTTCGGCGTTAACGACCTCGAAGGGACGGTGGTACGGGAAAAGATTTACCACGAGGCGGGAGCGCACACTGCGCAGGGGATGAGTCTCGACGACATTCTCTCGCTCATCCGCGCCGCCGGGAAGACTCCGGCCGAGCGCGATTCATTCTACAAAATCCTCCGCGTGTTCGACCGGCACGCGTCGCCCGAGCCGGTAGCCGCATGACGCTCCGGATCGGACGCATCCCGTACATCAACTGCTATCCGGTTTACGGCGCCGTCGACCGCGGCATCGTGAGCCTTGATGCGACGCTGGTGAGCGGGGTCCCAACCGACCTCAACCGGCGGATGAGTGAGGGCGAGCTCGACATCAGCGTAGTCTCCGCGGTGGAGTACGCTCGCGACTCTGCCCGCTACCTGCTGCTCCCCGACCTGGCGATCTCCTGCGACGGACCGGTACGCAGCGTGATGCTCTTTTCGTCGCGCCCCGCAGCCGAGCTTGGGGGCTGCAAGGTAATCGTCAGCAGGAGCTCGATGACGAGCGTCGCGCTGCTCGAGCTTCTGTTCGAGGACGTCTGGCACGCGAAGCCCGTATTCGTCGCCGGGGACGCCGAGCTTTCCGATGTCAGCAGCGACTCGCTCGAAGAAGCCGACGCAAGGCTCGTGATTGGAGATGCGGCGCTCGTGCTTCAGTCAGGCGAGCTGACGCGTTATCCGTACGCCTATGACCTCGGCGCCGAGTGGAAGGCATGGACCGGGCAGCCGTTCGTGTTCGCGGTGTGGGTGGCGGCACGCGCGACGCCGGTAGCGGCCGCCCTCGCTGCGCATGCCGCGCTGATCGCTTCCCGCGACTGGGGCCTCGCCAATCTCCCGCTGCTGGCAGCTCAGGCCAGTGTTGCAACTGGAGTCGAGACATCGACGTGTGAGCAGTATTTGTCCGGACTGGACTACGGACTCTCGTACCCGCACCTCGCCGGACTCACCGAGTTTTATCGCCGCCTGCTCGAGCGCGGACGCATTCCGAACGGGACGCTCCAGTTCCTGAGCGCGGCATGAGCGAGTCCCGCGACCTGCTCGACTTCTACGAGAACGCGCCGCTACTCGAGCTGGGCGGGGAAGCGGACCGCATCCGCGAGCAGAAGCATCCCGGCAGTGTCGTGTCGTACATCATCGACCGGAACATCAACTACACGAACGTGTGCGTTGCCGATTGCGGTTTCTGCGCGTTCGCGCGCCGTCCGAAGCATGGCGAGGGATATACGCTCTCGTTTGAGCAGATCGGGGCGAAGATCGATGAGGCGAAGGAGCTGGGCGGTGTTCAGATCCTGATTCAGGGCGGGCACAATCCGTACATACCGTTCGACTGGTATCTGGACCTGCTGCGCTACATCAAGCGAAACCATCCGATTCACATCCACGGGTTCAGCCCGAGCGAAGTGGACTTCTTTGCGAAGCTGTTCCGGATGGATGCGCTTACAGTGATCCGCGAGCTTCGCGCCGCTGGCCTGGATTCCATTCCGGGCGGCGGCGGAGAGATTCTCGTGCAGCGGGTACGGGACATCGTCGCGCCGAAAAAGGCGGGTGCCGACCGGTGGCTCGAGATAATGGAGCTCGCCCACAATGAGGGAATGAAAACTTCCGTCACGATGATGTACGGGCTCGGTGAGACGGCGGCCGAGCGGCTCGAGCACCTTGAGCGCGTGCGCGAAGTGCAGGCGCGGACGGGCGGCTTCACGGCGTTCATCTGCTGGCCGCTGCAGCCCGAGAACACGCCGACGATGTCACACCAGCCAAAAACCGGCGCCGCTGAATACCTGCGCACGGTTGCCATTTCCCGAATCGTCCTCGACAACGTTCCCAACCTGCAGTCGAGCTGGGTCACGATGGGGATGAAGATCGGACAGATCGCGCTGCGCTTCGGATGCAACGATTTCGGGTCGCTGATGATCGAAGAGAACGTCGTCTCGGCAGCGAATACGACGAATCGGACCACGACGGATGAAATGGAGCGCCTGATCACGGATGCGGGCTTCACCCCGCGTCGCCGGCGCCAGGATTACTCCTTCATCGACACCCCGGCGGCGTCTTCCGTTCGGGCTGATGCCGCCTGAGGAAACACCGCGGCCCGAGCGCGCTGCTGTGACGATGGCCTGCCGGGTGGGGATCGGATACGACTCGCACCGGTTTGCGGCAGGCAGAAAGCTGATCCTCGGCGGCGTCGAGATTCCGGACGAACCCGGTCTCGACGGCCATTCCGATGCGGATGCAATCTGCCACGCTTTGACTGACGCGATTCTTGGCGCGGCCGGTCTTGGTGACATCGGCGAGATGTTCCCCGACACGGATCCCGCCAACCGCGGGCGGGATTCAATCGAGATGCTTGCCGCGGCGGTGGACAAAGTGGCACGCGCCGGTCATGCCATCGGCCAGGTGGATGTGACCCTGATTGCGGAGCAACCAAAGCTTTCGCGATACCGCTCGCAGATCCAGTCGCGACTGGGGCCAGTCTTGCGTATCGATCCGGCAAACGTGAGCGTCAAGGGAAAGTCAAACGAGGGGATGGGGTGGATCGGCCGCGGCGAGGGCCTCGCCTGCATCGCCGTCGCAACTCTCGAGGGGAACCGCTAGCGAATGCTCGAATCGCTCACCACATGGCTTGGACAGCTGCCACTCGGCACGCTGTACGTGGCGATCATCGGCCTTTCTGCGTTCGAAAACTTCTTTCCGCCCTTTCCCTCCGACGGCGTCATCGCTTTCGGCAGCTTTCTCGTCGCGCGCGCCAAGGGTTCGCCCCTGACGGTCTGGCTGCTCGGCATGATCGGGAATGTCGGGGGCGCCATCGTGATGTACGCGCTGTCGCGGAAGTATGGCGCCGAGACCTTCAAGCGCCGGCTGGAGAAGTTCGGGGGGCCGAGCGCCGAGAAGAAAATGCAGGACCTATATGACAAGTACGGGGTCGGGGCTCTCTTCGTCAGCCGCTTTCTTCCCGGCGTGCGGGCGATCGTGCCGCCGTTCGCGGGGGCGATGAAGCTGCCGGCCGGAAGAGTAATCTTTGCAATCGCCAGCGCGTCAGCTGTTTGGTTCGGGTTCATCACGTTCCTCGCGTTTCGGGCCGGCGACAACTGGGAGCTCCTCCAGAGCTACCTGGTGCGGTCTGGCAAGGCCGCCGGTGTCATTGCGGTGGCGATAACCGCGCTGGCGGTTGGCGTGTGGCTGGTCCGCCGCCGGCAGCCGAAGAGTGAGTAGCCCGGCGCTCGACGATGCGGTCGCGCGGGCTTTCCATGTCGAGCGCTTCGACGATTTTCTCGCTCTCGAGCAGGGCGCTGCCTACCAGACGAGCAAAGCCTACAAGCTGGACGTCGCGCGCTTCGTCACCTACGCGAAGGTAAAGGGCGCGGCGGCACCGGGCGATGTCGGCGCGCGTACGCTCCGCGAATACATCTATCACCTGAAGGATCTCGGCCTGGCACCTGCCTCCATTCGCCGCAACGTGTCTGCGGTGCGGACTTACTTCAAATTCCTCGTCGGTGAGGGCCTGGTCGTCCGCGATCCCGCTGAGCGGCTCGAAACACCGAAGAAGTGGCGCACGCTGCCCGAGGTACTTGGCGTGGATGAAGTCGCAAAGCTTCTCGCCACGCCGTCACTCGACGAGCCGCTCGCGTTCCGCGACCGTGCAATGCTCGAGGTCGCCTATGGTGCGGGGCTCCGTGTTTCCGAGTGGATCTCGCTCAGCATGCGCGACGTGCTGCTGCAGGACCGTCTCGTGCGCGTGTTCGGCAAGGGATCGAAGGAGCGTCTGGTGCCGATTGGCAGGAGCGCGATTTCGGCAATCGCGATCTACCTGCGCGAGCTGCGCCCGAAGCTGGAGAAGGGTGAAGGGAAGGGAATCCTCTTCCTGAACTCGCGTGGCGCGCCCCTGTCCCGCATGGGTGCGTGGAAGATCCTGCGCAAATACGTGGACAAGGCTGGCATCCTCAAGCCGGTTTCGCCACACACGCTCCGGCACTCATTCGCGACGCATCTGCTCGAAGGTGGAGCAGACCTGCGGGCCGTCCAGGAAATGCTCGGGCACGTGGATATCTCGACAACGCAGATCTACACGCACATCGACCGCGAATATCTGCGCAGCGTTCACAAGCAGTTTCATCCGCGCGCCTGAGCCATCGTGCTGCTCGTCATCGACAACTACGACTCCTTCACCTACAACCTCGTCCAGTATTTTGGCGAGCTTGGCGCGGATCCCGTCGTCAGACGCAACGACGAGATCGCCGTCGACGACATCGCGACGATGGAGGTTTCCGCGATTGTCATCTCCCCGGGCCCCTGCACGCCGGCCGAGGCCGGTATCTCCGTGGCCGTCGTCAAACGGTGGGGCAGCACCATCCCCACGCTGGGAGTGTGCCTTGGTCACCAGGCAATCGGGGAGGCATACGGGGGCCAGATCGTCCGCGCGAAGACGCTGATGCATGGGAAGACTTCCAGGATCGAGCACGACCGCACCGATCTCTTTGCCGGGATTCCGAGCCCGTTCCAGGTTATGCGCTATCATTCACTGATTATCAGGGACGGGTCGCTGCCACCCGAGCTCGAAGTTACGGCTCGCGGTGTGGACGATCCCACCGAGATACACGCCATCAGGCACCGTGCGCATCCGGTCTGGGGAGTGCAATTTCATCCCGAGTCCATTCTCACCGAAAAGGGAAAGGACATCCTGAAAAACTTTCTCAGCCTCGCGCGATGAAGACTCTGCCATTGGTCGTAATGTTAGCCGCGGTTCTTTCGTCAGCGCAGGCATCGGCGCAGGACACGGTGAAAGTCACAAACCTTCCCGACACCGCCTACGTCATCTACAAGGACCCGGCATTCTCGCTTCCGTTCGGGATCGGCCTCCGGATTCCGTCGTACGACCGGGTGAACGGTCTCACGCTGCCGTTCGGCCCTCACTACGAGCCCGATGAATCGCTGCAGGTAGATGGAATCGTCTCATACCGGTCGCATCTTGGCGAGCTCGACCTGTCGATCGAAGGGCTTTACAAGCCGGCCGAGAACAGCGAGTTGAAGGCATTCTTTGGCAGGGGCACTTTTACAAACGACGGATGGATCCGCTCCAACCTCGTAAACACCGCTGCATCTTTTTTTGTCGGCAGCGACGCCCGCAATTATTTTCGCGCCGACCGTGCCGAGGCGCGTTTCACGCAGACGCTTGGCCTCTCCGGCACCACGCTGACGCCTTTCATTGGCGCACGCACGGAGCGCGACTGGTCGACGGGCTCCCTCGACCCGCGCAGTTCGCCCTGGAGCGTCTTCGGCAGGACTGACTCGCTGAAGATGAGACGCCCGAATCCGCGTGTCGCGCGGGGACGGATTTCCTCCGCACTCGCCGGCACGGGTGTCGACTTCGCGCGCAGTGATCTCAAAGCCCAATTCGACGCGTCGGTGGAGCATGCGTTCTCCAGTTCGCTTGAGCCTGGCTGTTATGCGATTCCCCCGAATGCCGCTTGTATCAGCGCCTCGCCTGTCGCAAATCGCGCGCTGGACGACAAGTTCACCCAGGCTACTCTTGGAAGTGTCGTAGCTTTTCCGACATTCGGGAACCAGACGTTTGCATTCAAGGGGCACGCGGTGCTTACGGGAGGCGGGATCGCGCCTCCGCAGCGCTACGCCTATCTGGGAGGCGCGGGAACTCTCGCCACCGTCGACCTGCTCGCGATTGGCGGGGACCGACTGCTTTTCGTTCAGGGCGACTACACCATTCCGTTCGAAAACATCAAGATCAAGTTCCTTGGAAGCCCGTATGTCGTGCTCCAGTACGCTGCCGGGAGCGCGGGAGTCGGCAGGCTGCCGACGCTCATCCAGAACCTGGGCGTGGGTGCGGGGGTCAGCTTCTTCCGCATCGATTACACGATCGACCCGGCGTCGAACCGGTCGCCGTTCTCGAGACGCTCCGCATTTTCGATTGGAGTTTCGCTCACACTTTAAGACCACTCGGTCGTTTGCGTGAGCGCGCGCTCAACGGTATATTGCCGAGCGTGACTTTCACGTCGTGTTGCGTAAAAATGGGTGGGTGAATGAGCACGCTCGTGGTGATTCCGGCGCGCCTCGGCGCGATGCGCCTCCCCCGAAAGCCGCTCCGCCTTCTCTCCGGCCTCCCCCTCATCGTCAGGGTCTGGCAAAGAATCTCACAAATGAATCTCGCCGACAGCGTCGTCGTCGCAACCGACGATGAAGCAGTCGCCGCGACAGTGCGGGAAGCGGGCGCCGAATGTGTCATGACCAGCGCTGAGCACACCTCCGGAACGGAGCGAGTGGCCGAAGTCGCGACGCAGGCGAAGTTCCGCCGCTTCGACACGATCGTTAATGTGCAGGGCGACGAGCCGTTCATCGGTCCGGGCGCGGTCCGCGGCGCCGCTCAAATGGTAGCCAGCGGCAGGTTCCCGCTCGGGACCGCTGCTTCGCCGGCGGGGCCCGAGATTCTCGATACTCCGAGCCTGGTCAAGGTCGTGACCGCAGACGACGGCCGCGCGATGTATTTCTCCCGCGCCCCAATTCCGTTCCTGCGCGATCCGGCTGATTCGCAACGTCGCGACAGCCGTACCTACCAGCACATTGGCGTCTATGCGTACTCGCGCGATGCGCTGACGAAGTGGGTATCGCTTCCAGTCCATCCGCTCGAGGAAATCGAGCGCCTCGAGCAGCTTCGGCCTCTCGCCGCCGGGCTCCCGATGGGAGTTGCGATCACGACTGAAGCGCCGGCCGCCGGCATTGATACCGAGCATGATCTCGAGCGCGCAAACTCACGATGGGATGCCTTCATGGCGGGGGAGACCGCGCATGCCATTTAACACGAGCCAGCAGACGCGCTACATCTTCGTAACCGGCGGTGTCGTCTCATCGCTGGGGAAGGGAATCGCCGCCGCATCGCTTGGCCGGCTGCTCGTCGAGCGCGGCATGCGCGTCACGATCATGAAGTTCGACCCGTATCTCAACGTCGACCCCGGCACGATGTCGCCGTTCCAGCACGGCGAGGTATTCGTCACCGACGACGGCGCCGAGACCGACCTGGACCTCGGCCATTACGAGCGCTTCATCGACAGGGCGCTCGCGCAGGCGAACAACATCACCACCGGCCGCATCTACCTGAACGTCATCACCAAGGAGCGGCGCGGGGAATATCTTGGATCGACGGTGCAGGTGATCCCGCATGTCACCGACGAGATCAAGGGCGCGATGAAGCGGCTGGCGCCGGAGAGCGATGTCGTCATCGTCGAGATTGGCGGTACCGTCGGCGATATCGAGTCGCTGCCGTTTCTCGAGGCCATCCGCCAGTTTCGTCACGAGATCGGCAGAGAGAACGCGATCTTCATCCACCTGACGCTGGTGCCGTACATTGCCGCCGCGGGCGAGGTCAAGACGAAGCCGACGCAGCACTCCGTCCGCGAGCTGATGGAGATCGGAATCCAGCCCGACATCCTCATCTGCCGCAGCGAGCGAGCGCTGTCGGAAGACGTGAAGCGGAAGATTGCACTGTTCTGTAACGTCGAGTTTGGCGCCGTGATCGAGAGCCGCGATGTGCCGACGATCTATCAGATTCCATTGCTCTTCCACGAGCAGGGACTGGACGAGCGGGTGATGCACCGGCTCGGACTGCTGGGAAGGAAGGCGCCGGACCTCTCCACCTGGCGGGGCATGGTCGAGCGAATCCTGCGTCCGCACGGCCGCGTGAAAATTGCCGTCATCGGCAAGTACACCGACCTCATCGACAGCTACAAGAGTGTTCAGGAGGCCCTCATTCACGGTGGAGTCGGCAACGACGTTGGGGTCGAGATATCGTGGCTCGCCAGCGATCTCTTCGTGAATCGGGAGCGTACAAGAGAGTTGCTCGCTGACTTCCATGGACTGCTTGTGCCCGGGGGCTTCGGAGTGCGCGGCGTGGAAGGCATGCTCGAGGCAATCCGATATGCTCGCGAGTCGGGTCTCCCGTTTTTCGGGATATGCCTTGGAATGCAAACGGCGATTATCGAGTTTGCCCGCAACGTGATGGGAATAGCCGACGGTCATTCCAGCGAGTTCGCTCCCGAGTGCGACAACGCCGTGATTTCACTGATGGAATCGCAGCAACACGTGACCGATATGGGCGGCACGATGAGGCTGGGCGCCTATCCATGCAAGCTCGGGAAGGGAACGCAGGCAGCGGCGATCTACGGAGTCGGGCAGGTCAGCGAGCGCCACCGCCATCGGTATGAAGTGTCCAACGCTTTTCGCGATCAGTTCGTCGAGCATGGTCTCAATCTCAGCGGGCTTTCGCCCGACGGGTCGCTGGTAGAGATGGTCGAGCTGCCAACCCATCCCTGGTTCATCGGGTGCCAGTTTCATCCCGAGCTCCAGTCGCGCCCCAATCGGCCCCACCCGCTCTTCGCCAGCTTCATCGCCGCCGCCGTGCAGGCTCGGTCGCCCGCAGGCAGCGCGAGGAAGCGCTCGCCGCTCAAAGCAGCGGAGTAAGTGGTGGCGACGATTTTTCCATCCGATCAGCTCTTTCTGATCGCCGGGCCCTGCGTCCTCGAGAGCGACGAGCTGAACCTGCGCGTCGGCGAAACACTCGCCCGGATGGCGGAGAAACTTCCGGGCGGAATCATCTACAAGGCGAGCTTCGACAAGGCGAATCGGTCCAATCGCGGCGCGGCAAGGGGCCCGGGGCTTGATGCCGGACTCGCCGCACTCGACCGGGTTCGTAGTGAGACCGGTCTTCGAATTCTTACCGATGTCCACGAGCCGGGTCAGTGCGCTGCCGTTGCCGCGGTCGTCGACGTACTCCAGATCCCTGCATTCCTGTGCCGCCAGACGGATCTTCTCGATGCCGCTGGCGCAACCGGCAAAGCGGTCAACGTTAAAAAGGGCCAATGGCTGCAGCCCGAGGGAATGCGGGGCGCAGTGCAGAAAGTGCGTGGCGGCGACCACGAAAAAACGAGGACGCGCGACGTCGCCGTCACCGAGAGGGGAACGTTCTTCGGCTACGGCGACCTCGTCGTGGACATGCGCTCGTTCACCCGCCTGCGTGAAGCCTGCGGTGCGCCCGTGATCTTCGATGCCACGCACAGCGTTCAGAAACCGGGAATGGGGGCTGACGGCGCCAGCGGAGGTGCGCGTGAGTTCGTGCCGACACTCGCCCTTGCCGCGGTTGCCGCCGGCGCGCAGGGCCTGTTCATCGAAACGCATCCCGATCCCACGTGCGCGCCGAGCGACGGGCCGAACATGCTGCCGCTGGACGAGATGGGCGACCTGCTCAGCCGGGCGTGCGACATCTGGGCGCGGGTGAGGGTAAGCCGATGACGCGGAAGGAAATCGTCGCGCGCGGAAAACGCGTGTTGCGTATCGAAAAGGACGCCCTCGGCGAGACGGAAAAGCGACTTGGCGATGGTTTTGCCCGCGCGGTGGAAGCAATTGCGCGCTCGAGCGGACGGGTTATCGTGACAGGCGTCGGCAAGTCCGGCCTGATTGGCAGGAAGGTCGCCGCCACGTTCACGTCAACCGGCACGCCGGCGACCTTTCTTCATCCCGCTGACAGCGTGCATGGCGACCTTGGAATCGTCGGCGCATCCGACGTTGCCCTCCTCATCTCCAAAAGCGGAGAATCAGAGGAAGTTCTCCACCTGCTCGACCATTTGAAGCGCCTCGGTGTATGCACGATTGCGCTCACCAGCAGCGCAAGCTCGACGCTCGGCAGGCATAGCGACATCGCGCTGGACGGCTGGGTGAAGGAAGAGGCGTGCCCGCACGACCTCGCGCCGACGACGAGCACGACTGTCGCGCTGGCGCTTGGTGACGCGCTCGCGATCGCGCTCCTGGAGGAGAAAGGCTTTAATGCCGACGATTTTGCGCGGCTGCATCCCGGCGGCGCGATCGGACGGCGTCTGCTGACCAGAGTCGCAGACGTGATGGTCACCGACCGCCTTCCGGTACTGGGAAGCAAGGCAACGATGCGCGAAGCGGTCGTTCTGCTCGCCGAGCGGCGCGGTATCGCGATCGTGACGGACAAAAAGGGGAAGGTGGAGGGCGTGATCACGACGGGCGATTTGACGAGGCTGATGGAGCACGAAGAGAATGTTTTCCCGATTGCCGTGTCGAAGGTGATGAACCGCACTCCCAAGGTCGCGCAGGCTGACGAGCTGGGAAGCGCGGTCGTGTTCCGCATGGAGACTCACGGAATAATCGCGATGCCTGTCCTGTCGCCAACGGGCGAGATCGCGGGCGTCATACATCTTCATGATCTCATGCGGGCCGGTGTGGTTTGACGGCTGTCCCCGCACTCCTGATGACTGGTTTCCTTGCCGTTGCGGCGCTGGCGTGCAGTGAGAAAACACAGCCGCCGGTCGCGGCGCAGTCGGCGCTTGCCGATTCTGCCGACCAGGTGATGTATGGGGCCCGGTTCAACCTCACTGACCGCGGTCTGGCGCGCGCTAGACTGAATGCGGACACCGCGTTTTTCTTCAACGAGAATACCCGCGTCGAGCTGCAGAAGGTGCACACCACGTTCTTCACGACGACGGGAGCCAAGGATGCCGTGCTCACAGCGCGGCGCGGCACGTACGACAGCCGTCTTGGCAACATGCGCGCGCGCAAAAATGTCGTCGTGGTATCGGAAGAGGGGAAGCGCCTCGTCACCGAGGAGCTGATCTACGACCAGAACCGGAACGAAATCTCGAGCGACAGCGCGTTCGTGATGACGGAACCGGGCAGGCAGCTTTCCGGAATTGGTTTCCGGTCCGACCCGAACATGAGAAACATCCGCATCCTGAGCGGTGCGAGCGGCTTCGATCGGAGCGCTCAGGGAAACTTGCCCTCCGCACGGCCGGCGCAGGCAGCGCCGATCCCGGCACGAACCGAGTCACCTCCCGCGTCACCTGCGGCGGCACCCCCAGCCGTCCCTGTTTCGTCATCCACTCCGGCGCGCTGAACGTGAGGCTGAAGCTGCGCCTGTTGCTCGTCTTGCTGCTCGCCCCGATCGCATCGAGCGCACAGGAGGTTCCGCGCAACTGCGATCTCGAGTTTCCCAACCGCCCCCAGACGCGACTGACCATCGTCACCGCGCCGGACGGCAACCAGAATGCGTTCTCCGGTGGTGGCGTCGTCGCCCGCTGTATCGGGCAGGACAACCTTCTCACCGCCGACAGCGCCGAATACTACGAATCGCAGGGACTGCTGCTCCTCATCGGCAACGTGCACTACACCGAGGCGCGAGTAAAAGTCGACGCACGGACGATGACCTACTACCAGGCGGACGACCACCTGCATGCCGAAGGAAACGTGGTTGCCGTGCTCGACAACGGCACCACCATGCGAGGTCCCAACGCGGACTACTATCGGAGCGTGCCCGGTCGCCCGGTGTCGCGGCTCTTCGCTTCCGGACGTCCCCAGCTCGATCTCGTGCAGCGCGACACCTCTGGGCGCAACCGGCCCCCGCAGACCGCGCGACTGCTCGCCAACCAGATCACGATGCAGGGCGACAGCATTGTCTACGCCGGCGGGCAGGTTGTCCTGACGCGGCCCGACCTCGTCGCAAAGGGCGACTCGGCCTTTCTGGACGGTGAGAACGATTTCGCGCGGCTGATGAAGTCGCCGCAAATACAAGGGAAGGGAGCACGCGCGTTCACGCTCGACGGGGGAATCATCGACCTGTACTCGCGCGACCGTCAGCTGGAACGCGTGGTCGCAACGCCCAACGGCCATATCCTGAGCCAGGACATTGAGCTCGTTGCCGATTCTATCGACCTGCGGCTGAAAACCAATCAGCTGGAGCGTGCAATGGCGTGGGGCGCCAAACGCGCACGCGCGCTGTCCCCCGAGCGCGAGATTCTCGCCGATTCGATCGACGTGATCATGCCGGGGCAGAAGGTGCGCGAGGTACGCGCTCTCCGCGGCGCGTATGCCACCAGCCAGCCGGATTCCGGCATCTTGACCGAAGAGCGCGACTGGATTCGCGGCGATACCATTGTCGCGAGGTTCGACACGGTTGCTACTGGAGATTCGACTTCGCGTCCCCGCGTGCGTGAGATCGTCGCCGAGGGAAAGGCGCAGTCATACTACCAGCTTAAGAATTCGCGAGGGCCAAGCGCGCTGCCGACCGTCAACTATGTACGGGGACGAATCATCACGATCGATTTCGCAGGCCGGCGCGTCACCACTGTTACAGTCGTCGACCAGGCGGTCGGAATGTTCGTCGAGCCGGGGCCCGCGCGGGCGCCAGCGGCCCCTGGTCCCGCGCCTGTACGACGTCCGCCCGCCAATGACTGATCGGCCGCCGCTTCCGCCGCGTGTCCGCAAGCTCGTCGAAGGAAGGGGAGAGGGTGACCGGGTCGACGGGTTCGCGCTCGACGCGATCGTTCGCGCGGCGGACGGCGGTGGCGAAGCTCGAATGGCCAATATCGCAACTCATTATCGTGACGATCATCTGGCTGCGATGCGCGCAAGGGGACAGGATGCGGATCGCGAAGCGGGGCGCCTGAGTCTCGACGAAGTGCGCGCGTACCTGATGACATCCATTCTCCCGCGCCTCGTCGAGCGCGGGGTGCTCCTGCCGCTCGGCGATGACCTCGAATCGGACACCGCCTGCGTCAGGATCGAGCCCGGGCTCTGGAGCGAAATCGCTCCCAATCGATCGGAATTCGCCGCGGCGATGCGCGAAACAGGCGAGCACTCGAGGCTCGAGCTCGCCAATGGGGCCGTCGCCGCCGAAGGGAGTGTGCTTCAGGCAGAAGGGCTGATGAAAATCTATCGTGGACGGCGCGTCGTGAACGACGTCGCGCTCCGCCTGCAGCAGGGAGAGATCGTCGGCCTGCTCGGCCCCAACGGCGCCGGAAAGACGACGACGTTCTACATGATCGTCGGCCTCATTCAGCCTCTCTCGGGTCGCATCCTGCTCGATGCGCAGGACATCACGAAACTGCCCATGTACCAGCGGGCGCGGCGCGGAATAGGCTACCTTTCGCAGGAGCCGTCAATCTTCCGCAAGCTATCTGTGGAAGACAATATTCTGGCCATTCTCGAGACTCTTCCGCTCAATGCGGCACAGCGAAGCGAGCGCCTCGAGCGCCTGCTCGATGAGCTGGGCATCAAGCGGCTGAGGAAGAGCAAGGCTTACGCTCTCTCGGGTGGCGAACGACGCCGGCTCGAAATCACTCGCGCACTGGTAACCGATCCGAAGTTCATGATGCTTGACGAACCGTTCGCCGGGGTGGATCCCATCGCGGTGCACGACATACAGACAATCGTTGCCGGTCTCCGCCATCGTGGTATCGGTGTGCTGATCAGCGACCACAACGTCGAGCAGACGCTCGACATCGTGGATCGTGCCTACATCATGTACGATGGCCAGGTAAAGGTATCCGGGACCGTGCGCGAGCTCGTGTTCGACGACACCGTCGCCGAGATCTACCTCGGGCCCACGCTTGCGGCGCGCCTTCGCGAACGCTTTTCACGCTCCGGCGAAGGGGCGCCCGCGTCATGAAGCCGGGACTCAATCAGTCCACCCAGATCAGGCAGGAGCTCAAAATCAATCCACGCCTCTACCAGGCGATGGATCTCCTGTACATGCCGCTGCTCGACCTTCAGCAGCACCTCAAGCAGGAACTTCTCAACAATCCCTTTCTGGACCTCGTCGAGGCCGAGGACGAAGAGGAAGAGGAGCAGCAGGAGGGCGAGGCGGAGGGTGAGGAGCCGCCGCCGGAGCAAACCGACGACCGCACCGGCGAGATCGACTGGGAGGAAATCCTGCTCGACGGATTCGACACCGCCGGCGGGCGTCGCGAAGAGCACGAGGAGAAGGAATACTTCGAGCCCGTCACGGTCGCCACGCGCGACCTGAGCGATCACCTCCGCGACCAGGTTAGTCTGCTCGAGCTGACGCCGCGCCAGATTCTGCTCGCCGACGAGTTCATCGGCAATATCAGCGAGGATGGTTATCTCGCCTCGGGCGTCGACGACATCCTGCGCACGCTCAATGAGCTCGTGTCAAAGGCAGCCGAGGAGGCGGGGCGGGATGTCGAAGATCTGCCGCTTTACACCCCCGATGAGGGGCAGAAGATGCTCGCCACGATCCAGAGTCTCGATCCGCCGGGCGTGGGAGCGCAGGATCTCCGCGAGTGCCTGCTCCTCCAGCTCAGGGAAGCCGGGCTGGAACAGTCTGTTCCGTACCGCCTCGTGCGCGACTGCTTCGAGGAGCTGATCAACCACCGCTGGAGCGAGATATCCAAGCGGTTCGGCATCAGCGCGATCGACGTGCAGAAGGCGGCCGACGAGATCGCCAAGCTCGATCCCAAGCCGGGACTGCAGTACAGCACGCGTGACGAGAACTACATCATCCCCGACCTCATCGTGGACAAGATCGACGACCGGTATCACGTCTTTCTCAACGATGCGAAC
>DATLXE010000031.1:0-3991 GCA_035575795.1 Gemmatimonadaceae bacterium | reverse complement strand
CACGTTCATCAGGAAAGCGAACGCCGAGCTGGACCGCGACGGTCAGGACCGCGCCGCGGTCGAGGCGGCAAGAAAAACCTTCGCGCGCATCAATTCGGTGCTGGACGTCATCCCCGACGAAGCGGGGCCCGACCCCGAGCTCGCTGCATGGGTGGAAGAGAAGCTGGCGGCGCGACGGGCGGCGCGCGCGGCGCGGGATTTCGCGAAGGCGGATGGCCTGCGCCGCGAGATCGAGGCGCGCGGGATCGCGATCGAGGACGGTCCCCAGGGCACGCGGTGGAAGAAGATCCGGTAAGTCCGGTGGAACCGTTCAACCCTTTCGGCCGTACCGTTGTCAGTAAGGGGGTTACTCCTGCCAGGATCTCGATGCGAAATGTGAAGCGGCTCATGCTGGGCGTGACGATCGGCGCGGCGATCACGGGTTTCGTCATGCGCAATTCACCGATTCTTTACGCTCAATCCCTGCGCGCTGCATCGCCGGCAGCTGATTCGCTCCCTCGCCTCATTCCCCTCGAGGCGCTCTTTGCAGCACCGGCGGCTCAATGGGGCGGTATCTCGCCCGACGGTCGCTGGCTTTCCTATATAAAGCCCTGGAAGGGGCGGCAGAATGTTTTCGTGCGCGCCGTCGGATCGACGGCTGAACGGGCGATCACGCGCGATTCCGTGCGCTCAGTTCCCGCCTACTGGTGGTCTGCCGACGGCAAGCGAATTCTGTGGGTCCAGGACCGCGCCGGCGACGAGAACTATCATCTCCATGTTGCGAGCGTGTCCGATCTGTCCGCCGAGCCGCGGGACCTGACGCCGTTCAAGAACGTCGAGGTCGAGGTTCTGGCGCTTCCGCACGCCACGCCGAACATCGCGATCATCACCATGAACAGGCGCAACCCCGCCCTCGCTGACGTATACCGCGTCGACCTCGCGACGGGCGCTCTCGAGCTTGCGGTAACTAACCCTGGCACCTTCCTCGGCTACGCCGCCGACCGCGACAATCAGGTGCGCGCCGCGTATGCGGTGGATTCGGCGGGTCACTATCAGCTGTGGGCGCGCGCGTCGGAGAGCGCGGCGTGGAGGATGGTCAAGTCTTACGCAGTCGAGGACAGAATCACGCTGCTTCGATTCGCGCGCGATGGGCGGCTGTATGCGGTTAGCAGCGAGCGAACCGATCTTGCCCGGCTCGTGCTCATCGACCTCGAGACCGGAAGGGAAAGCGTCGTCGATAGCGATCCACTCGGAAAGGTCGATCTCGATCGCGCCCTGTTCGACGAAGCATCGGGCGAGCTGCTGATGACGCGTTACGTTGGGGACACCGCGCGCCTGTATGCAAAGACACCACGGATGCAGGCGCTGCTTCGCGCGACGCGGCGCGCCGGCGGCGGCGTCGTCGAAATGGGCGGCGGCACCACCGATCAATCGCGTTGGGTCGTCACCATGCACACGCCCACCCGCGCGGCAGTCACCTATCTCTATTCAGCGAGCGGCGGGCTCGAAAAGTTTCTCGAGCCGCGCCCCGGCCTGCGCTCGTACCGGCTCGCTTCGATGGCACCAATCGCTTACACGGCGCGCGACGGACTGTCAATCACCGGCTACCTGACGCTGCCGCCGGGGCGCGCACCCCGAGGTCTGCCGCTTGTCGTCCTCGTCCATGGCGGCCCCTGGGGCGCGAGAGACTCATGGCAGTTTGATCCTCAGGTGCAGCTCCTCGCGAATCGCGGCTATGCGGTGCTCCAGGCCAACTATCGGGGAACAACAGGACTCGGGAAGAAGTTTGCGCGCGCCGCGAAAAAGGAGTTCGGCCGCGCGATGAGCACCGACCTGCTCGACGGAGTCGACTACCTGTCCCGGGGAGGAACGGTCGACGCGACGCGAGTGGGGATCATGGGTGGGAGCTACGGCGGCTACGCGACGCTCGTGGGTCTCACCTTCACGCCTGACAGGTATGCCTGCGGCGTGGATTACGTCGGCATGAGCAATCTCGTCACGCTGCTCGAATCGTTCCCCCCATCGTGGAGGCCGTTCCTGCCGCGATCATGGTATCCGTTTGTCGGTGATCCGCGTGATCCGGCCGACCGTGCCGACATGATCTCCCGCTCGCCGCTCTTCCGCGCCGACTCGGCGAGGTCGCCGCTGTTGATTTTCCAGGGGGCCAATGATCCGCGCGTGACGAAGACGCAGTCCGACCAGATCGCACTCGCGCTTAACCGCCGCCGGATCCCCGTGACGTACCTGTTCGCGGCGAACGAGGGTCACGGATTCGCCGAGGCGGAGACGGCGTTGGCGGTCAACCGCGCGACAGAGCAGTTTCTTGGAAGGTGCCTTGGGGGTCGCGTGCAGCCGAGCGTGAGTCCGCGGGTCGAGGCGGCGCTCAGGGCGATGCTCGTCAACGTGGATACACTGCGCGCACGGTAGGCGATTCCGGCACCTCCGCGCCTACTAGAAAGCACGTCAGAACACGCCGCCATTCGGGTTGACTCGCCCTCCTAACTTCGCTATTCTACTAGGCTTGCGATGAAAAATCGCTGTTTGTGCTGACGTAGCTCAATTGGCAGAGCAGCTGATTTGTAATCAGCAGGTTGGGAGTTCGATTCTCCCCGTCAGCTCTGCCTGGCAAGGTGTGCGGAGCGGTCAGGTTCAGCGGGTGGGGTACCTAAGTGGCCAACGGGAGCAGACTGTAAATCTGCCGGCTAACGCCTTCGAAGGTTCGAATCCTTCCCCCACCATGCACGTAGGGGCGGGTTTTTTTGTCAGTTGTAAGGAGTGGTAGACGCGGGAGTAGCTCAGTTGGTAGAGCGCTAGCCTTCCAAGCTTGATGTCGCGGGTTCGAGTCCCGTCTCCCGCTCTGTTGGAACAGCCGCTCGCGTAGCTCAGTTGGTAGAGCACACCCTTGGTAAGGGTGAGGTCATCGGTTCAATCCCGATCGCGAGCTTGTCGTAAAACGAACGTACTCAGAGGATTGGATGAGCAAAGCCAAATTCGAGCGCACGAAGCCCCACGTAAACGTCGGCACGATCGGCCACGTCGATCACGGCAAGACGACCCTGACGGCCGCGATCACGGCGATCCAGTCGAAGAAGGGCCTGGCGTCGGCAGTCGCCTTCGACCAGATCGACAAGGCGCCTGAGGAGCGGGAGCGCGGCATCACGATCGCGACCGCCCACGTCGAGTACGAGAGTGACAAGCGTCACTACGCGCACGTCGACTGCCCGGGCCACGCCGACTACGTGAAGAACATGATCACGGGAGCGGCCCAGATGGACGGCGCGATCCTCGTGGTGAGTGCCGCCGACGGTCCGATGCCGCAGACGAGAGAGCATATCCTCCTCGCCAAGCAGGTGAACGTGCCCTTTATCGTCGTGTTCATGAACAAGGTGGACATGGTCGACGATCCGGAGTTGCTCGAGCTGGTGGAGCTGGAAGTGAGGGAGTTGCTTAGCTCCTATGACTTCCCGGGCGACGACACGCCGATCATCAAGGGCTCGGCGTTGAAGGCTCTTGAGTCAGGCGATCCCAACTCCGAGTACGGGAAGAAGATCGGCGAGCTGATGGATGTGCTGGATACCTATATCCCGCAGCCCGTCCGGGAGATCGACAAGCCGTTCATCATGCCGGTCGAGGATGTGTTCTCGATCACGGGAAGAGGCACCGTTGCGACGGGCCGTATCGAGAAGGGCAAGATCAAGGTGGGCGAGGAAGTCTCGCTTATCGGCTTCAACTCGGACAAGAAGACGGTGATCACGGGAGTCGAGATGTTCCGGAAGCTTCTGGACGACGGCCAGGCCGGTGACAACGTCGGGCTCCTCCTCCGCGGCATCGCGAAGGAAGACGTCGAGCGCGGCATGGTGCTGGCCAAGACGGGCTCGATCAAGCCGCACACGCTCTTTTCGGCCGAGGTGTACGTGCTGACCAAGGAAGAGGGCGGGAGGCACACGCCGTTCTTCAAGGGTTACCGTCCGCAGTTCTACTTCAGGACGACCGACGTGACGGGAAGCGTTGA
>DATLXE010000030.1:0-5173 GCA_035575795.1 Gemmatimonadaceae bacterium | reverse complement strand
GCCCGCGGCGGCTGCGAATCGAGGGGCGTGTCGAGGCCGATCCGTCGGACATACGAAACATTCCGGTGCTCTTTACGACGTCCCACGCATCCTTCGCGTTCGTGGATGCGATCATCCTCTGCGTGATTAGCCGGCCCCCGGGAGCCATCGGGTCCCCTGACAGCGGTGCCAATGACGAACAGGCGAGAGAGCCCAGCATGGCGGCGATGGCGACAACGACCAATGGACGCATAACCTCTTCCGAAGAAGTGCTACCATGATGCATTACGGACCGACTGCCGGCAAGAGACGCCCTGGCTAAGGCCCGAACCGTCCGCGCAGCAACGCGCGCAGGTCGAGCAGCGCCTCCTTCGGCGCGGCTTGCTCCTTCGCCGGCGCTGTGTCGCTTGCAAGGGCCACCCGCTGCATATTGTCGCGCACGCCCCGGTCGATGAATCTGCACAGCTGGTCGAGTGAGTAGTTCGCTCCGCGCCGCGACGAGTACGCGTTAAGAGGATAGGTCACACTCAGGTGGTTCCGCGCGCGGGTGAGTGCGACGTACATGAGACGCCGCTCTTCCTCTGTCTCATCCTCGTTGTTTAGACACCGCGCCGATGGAAACCACCCGTCGACCGCCCAGATGACGAACACCGCGTCCCACTCCTTGCCCTTGGCCGAATGGGCCGTGCTGAGCACAAGGTGGTCATCGTCGTCGCGGGTGCCGCCGGCAAGGTCCTGGGTGGCCTGTGGCGGCTCGAGGGCGAGGGCGGAGAGAAAGGTCGCGCGGTCCGGATAGCCAGCGGCGATGATCTGAAGCTGGTCGAGGTCTGCGAGTCGGGGCTCGACACGGTCATACCGCTCGCGGAGGATACCGTCGTAAAGCAGTCTCACGCGTGATATCTCTGCCGTCACCTGTGCTTCCTCGGGGCTGTGGCCCGTGCGGAGCGCGTCAAGGAGATTTACCAGTGCGGAGTGTGCCTCGCGCGCGCGGGGCGGAGGCGCGTAACGGCCGAACGCCGCCGAATCCCACGCTGCCGTCGCCATCGAGTCGATTGCTGCGCGCGCTGTTGCGTCGCCGATGCCGGGGAGGAGCAGGAGCAGACGGTACCAGCTCACTTCGTCGCGAGGGTTTTCCAGGATGCGCAGGAAGGCGAGCACGTCCTTCACGTGCGCCGCCTCGAGAAACTTGAGGCCGCCCCACTTCTCGAACGGGATCTTGCGATTGGTCAGCTCGATCTCGAGGTCGGCGGACATGTACCCGGCCCGAAAGAGCACTGCGATCTCGCGAAGCGGCGTCCCCTCCTCGTGCAGCTCGAGAATGCGATCGACCACAAAGCGCGTCTGCTGCTGCTCGTCGCGTGCCGCCACCAGCCACGGCGCTTCTCCGCCCGTACGCTGGGTCCAGAGATTCTTGGTGAAGCGCTCGGACGCGCGCGAGATCACGGTGTTGGTGACGTCCAGAATCGGTTTCGTCGAGCGATAGTTCTGCTCCAGCGTCACGGTCGTCGCGCCGGGAAACTGCTTTGGAAAATCGAGAATGTTGCGGAAGTTGGCACCGCGGAACGAATAGATGCTCTGCGCGTCGTCGCCGACGACGGTGATGTTGCTGTGTGTGAGGCACATTCCGCGCAGCACGCGGGCCTGCAGCGAGTTGGTGTCCTGGTATTCGTCAACCAGGATGTGGTCATACATCCCCGTCATCCGCTCGGCCAGCTCAGGCGAGGCCTCGAGGAGGAGAGCCCAGAAAAGAAGAAGGTCGTCGTAGTCGACGAGATTCCGCTCCTGCTTCCGCCTCGTGTAGTCGGCGTAGATCTTCCCGAAGTCCTCGAGGTACTCAACGAACTGCGCGTATCCGTCGCGCACGATGTCGTCGATCGAGATGCCGGTGTTGATGTGACGCGAATAGACAAATTGGAGCGTTTCCTTCCTGGGAAAACGCTTTCCTTTCGCGCCGTATCCGAGCTGGGCGCGCGAGAGCTGGAGCAGGTCGGCTGAGTCGCCCTGGTCCATGATCGTGAAATCCTTTGCCAGTCCGGCGGCCTCGCCATACTTCCGCAGCAGCCGGTGGGCGGTCGCATGGAAAGTCCCGCCGTGCACGCGCTTGCTGCTCCCCCCGACGAGCGTCTCGACGCGGGAGAGCATTTCCTGGGCGGCGCGGCGCGTGAACGTGAGGAGGAGAATTCGCTCCGCCCTCACCCCCTGCTCGATGAGGTGAGCGACGCGATAGACGAGGGTGCGTGTCTTTCCGGTGCCCGCACCGGCGATGATCAGAAGCGGTCCATCGCCGTGCGTGGCCGCTGCCGCCTGCTCCTGATTCAGCTCGGCGGCGAAGTCGCGGCCGCTTCCCGGTGTCGTCGCCTGTTCACGCGCCGGATAGACACGAAGCGTGTCCGTCACGACATGCTTCCCACGAGATCGGCGCGCGGCATCGGGAAGATCTCGAGCGCGAACGCTTTCGCGAATCGCGAGGCGATGGTGCCGGAGACCTCGTCCATCTCCGGCGCTGCGGCGCCGAGCTCGCGGCTCATCGAAGTCATGTTCACGCCGCTGATTCCGCAGGGAACAATCAGCTCGAAGAAGCTCAAGTCGGTGGTGACGTTGAGGGCAAAGCCGTGCCACGTCACCCAGTCGCGTGCGTGCACTCCGATCGATGCGATCTTTCGTCCATTCGTCCAGACTCCGGTAAAGCCGGAGCTGGCTTCCCCGGAAATTGAGTGCGCGGCAAGCGACTCGATGAGCACACTCTCCAGCGCGCGCAGGTACCAGTGGAGGTCCTGCTTGTGCCGCTTGAGGTCGACGATCGGGTAGCCGACGAGCTGCCCGGGTCCGTGGAAGGTGATATCTCCGCCGCGCTCGACATCGTGGATTGCCACGCCTCTGGCCTCGAGCTGCTCGCGCGAAGCAACGAGATTGCCCCGCTTGCCCGAGCGGCCGAGAGTCACGACCGGATCGTGCTCAACGAGAAGCAGCACGTCATGGGGAATCATGCCGGTGATTCTGTCGCGGGCGATGGCGCGCTGGAGCTCGAGCGCCTCCGCGTAGGGCATGCGGCCGAGGGCGACCGTCCAGAGCTCACGGTCAGCCACGGCGCGGTGCCGCCGTCATGCGTGAATCATCTTCCCGAGTGAGTCGAGCGCCGCCTCGGCGACTGCCTCGGAGAGCGTCGGATGTGCGTGGATGGCGAGGTCGATCTCCTCGACCGTGTACTCGTTCTCACGTGCGACGGCGAGCTCGTGAATGAGCTCGGTGGCGTGGGCGCCGATGATGTGCGCGCCCAGGATCTCGCCGTATTTCGCGTCGCGGATGATCTTGACGAAGCCTTCCGTTTCGCCCGACGTGCGCGCGCGGCCGTTGGAGGAGAAGGAGAACTTGCCGACCTTGTACTCGACCTTTTTGTCCTTGCACTGCTGCTCGGTCATGCCGATGGACGCGACCTCAGGGTGGCAGTAGGTGGCGCTCGGAATGTTGCCGTAGTTCACGAGGTGAACATGCTTCTGGCCGGCGAGCAGCTCGGCGAGCACGGCGCC
Source organism: Gemmatimonadaceae bacterium (assembly GCA_035575795.1). GTDB lineage: Bacteria > Gemmatimonadota > Gemmatimonadetes > Gemmatimonadales > Gemmatimonadaceae > UBA4720. The sequence continues at coordinate 1,667 of DATLXE010000030.1, read as the reverse complement.
TTCCCGCGAGCCCTTGTGAGCAAGCATCGGTGGGCCGGCGACGTCTCCAATCGCGTAGATGCCCTTCGCGGTCGTTTCGAGGCGGTCGGTGATTTTGATGAAACCCTGCTCGTTCAGCTGGACGCCCGCCTCCTTCAGTCCCAGGTCTTCAGTATTCGGAGCGCGGCCCGCGGCGACGAGAACTCTTTCGACCTCGAGGCTTTGCTTCTTACCGCCGGCCTCAATGTTCATCGTCACCGATGACTTGCCGACTTTCACATCGCTGATCTTCGCCGAAGTAAGGACATCGATTTTTCGCTTCCTGAAGCTTTTCGTCAGCTCGGCGCTGCAGTCGGCGTCTTCGAGCGGGAGGATCGCGGCAGCGACATCGATCAGCGTTACCTGGGTGCCGAAGGCGGCGAACACGTCGGCAAACTCGCATCCGACGGCGCCGGCGCCGACGATTGCCATCGTCTTTGGCGCCTTCTCGAGCACCAGAACCTCATCGGAGGAGAGGACCATCTTCTTGTCGAGCTCGAGACCCGCTTTCGGCAAGCCCTTGACCCTCGAGCCGGTGGAGATGACGACGGCTTTTTTCGCCTCGTGCTTCTCCTCCTTTCCCTCGGCGTTTTTTACGGAGACCGCATTCTTGCCGGCCAGCTTCGCGGTGCCCCTGATCCAGGTGATCTTGTTCTTCTTGAAGAGAAACTCGACGCCCTTCGAGTTCTGGGTGCTCACGCCACGCGACCGCTTCATCGCCACGCCGTAGTCGAGCTTCACATCGCCGACCGCGACGCCGAATTCGGCCGCGTGAGAGACCTTTGTCGCCAGCGCCGCGGACTCCAGTAGCGCCTTGGCCGGGATGCACCCCCACAGCACGCAGGTGCCGCCCAGTGCTTCGCGCTCGATTACCGCGACAGACATACCGAGCTGCGCGGAGCGGATGGCTCCCACATATCCAGCCGGTCCGCCGCCGATGAAAATCACGTCAAAAGAGGCCATTTAGAATTGGGACGAAGGGTGCATGACAGAAAGTAAAACGATTCCTCAGACGACCAGCGACAGCGGATTCTCGATCAGCCGTCTCAGCGTCTGGAGAAATTTTGCCCCCGTCGCGCCGTCTATCACGCGGTGGTCGCAGCTCATCGTCACGCGCATTCTCTTTCGCACAGTAACGGCACCGTCGATTACGACCGCTTTCTCCTCAACGCCGCCGACCGCGAGAATGCCTGCCTCCGGCGGATTGATGATCGCCGTGAACTGGTCAATGCCGAACATGCCCAGGTTCGAGACGGAGAACGTCGAGCCCGTGTACTCCTCGGGAGTGAGTTTTCGTTCGCGTGCGCGGCCGGCGAGCTCGCGCGCCATCGCCGAGATCTCCCAGAGCTGCATGCGGTCGGCGTCGAACAGCACCGGCGTGATGAGCCCATCCTCGACCGCGACCGCCATCGCGACGTGAATCCGGTTGAACTGCCGGATCTTGTCGCCGAGCCAGTGCGCGTTCACTGCGGGGTGTTCCGCGAGAGCCAGAGCGGTCGCCTTGATGATGATGTCGTTGAACGATGCCTTGTACTCGTCCCCCATATCGGTGAGCTGCTCACGCATTTCCGCCGCCCGCGTCACGTCGAGCTCGGCGGTGAGGAAGAAAGTGGGTATGGGGCCGTTTGACTCGGCGAGCCGCTTGGCGA
>DATLXE010000029.1:0-3269 GCA_035575795.1 Gemmatimonadaceae bacterium | reverse complement strand
CTGAACAGCAGCACCGTCACCGCGGCAAGCCAGAGACTGGCCAGCTCGTTCCTGAAGAAGAAGTTGAGCACCATCGTGCCGATGAGAACCCACAGCCCGACCATCAGGAAGCTGCCCCACGCGCTGAAATCACGCCTGCTCACGAATGCATAAGCGGTGAGAACACCGAACGCGCCGATCGTAAGTATCGCCGCCTGCATTATGATACCCGGCTGCCTCTGGCCGTACACGTACAGCATGGGCGATATGAAAACACCTTCAGCGAAGGTAAACAGCAGAACCAGTCCGATGTTCATGGGAAACGCCGCCTTCGCGCGCGTGGCCAGCAGCAGCGGCGCCATCACGGCGAGAAACGATATGAACGGGTGCGCGGCAACAGCCTGCATCACGCGCGGCTGCGACAGCCCGAACGTAGCGCCGACCATCGTCACGAGTACACTGACGAGAACCAGCGAGTAAGTGCGGCGTACCAGCGTCGCGCGCTCCTCTCCAGTCCTGACAAGAGTCCCGGTCTGGTATGAAACACCCATTTTTAATGCTCCTTTGGTGGTGAAACTGTGCGGAATATATACACCGCACGGGCGCTCAAGGATTCAAGCCGCGCCCGGCGATGCGCTCGAGCAGCGCGGGAAGGTCGGTGATCGTCGCCAGAAAGTGCGCCGGCTCGTACGGCTCGAGTGCCTCCCTCGTGAACGGCCCCCACAACGCGGCGATCGATGTCACGCCGGCGGCATTCCCCGACTTGATGTCGTGCGGCGAGTCGCCGACGAACACCGCTTCATCGGGGGCATAGCCGAGCTGCTCCAGCGCCAGCCGCACCGGGAAGGGGTCGGGCTTGTGGACCGTGCACGAGTCATAGCCGATTGCGGTCTTCATGTACCTGTCCGCGCCGATGAAGCGGAGGCCGCGGTCCATCATCGCGTTGCCCTTGCTGGTGACAATGCCCATCGGGTGGCCGCGTTTGTCCAAGAGCGCGAGAGTTTCCGCGACCCCGTCATACTTCGCCATCAGGCTGTCGTGACTCTGCTGCTGAAAGGCGCGATAGCGCTGCACGAGCCGCTCCCGGTCCTCTTCCGACTCCACGAACGGCGTCAGCTGTGTCGGCAGCGGTGTGCCGAGGCCTTCGATCCACTCCGCATCCGTCGGCCGCACGGGTCGGCCCTCGAAAGTGTGGTTCATGCATGCGAGCAGCAACGCGATCGAATCGACGAGTGTGCCGTCGAGGTCGAAAAGCACGGCCAGCGGGCGCGCGGTGGACATGGCGGCAAAGTAATCGGCGCTCGGCTACCCCCGTAATAGGGACCGCGCCGAAAAGCGTTGTAATGACCGGTACGGGACGCGATATTAGGAGTATCATGACGGTCGTAAACCGCTCCACCTTCAGCAAGCTTTTCGACGAGATCGGCAGTGTCGATCAGGTCGGAATCGAGGAGCGTGTCGCCAAGTTCACCACGCGCAGCATCAAGAAAGGCTCGAAGTTGTGGGGCCTGAAGACCGCCGTGTCGATGGTCGACCTCACTACGCTCGAGGGGAAGGACACGCCGGGCAAGGTCGCGTCGCTGTGCCAGAAGGCGCGCCATCCGAGCTCCGATCCGGAGATCCCGCCCGTCGCGGCTGTCTGCATCTATCCCTTCCTCGTGAAGCACGCCCGCAAGTGGCTGGCTGACACGGCGATCAAGGTCGCGTCGGTCGCGACATCGTTTCCGTCGGGCCAGAGCCCGCTCGAGCTGCGGCTCGACGAAGTTCGCACCGCCGTCTCCGACGGTGCCGACGAGATCGACATGGTGATCAATCGCGGGCTCTTCCTGTCCGGGGAGTTCAGCGCTGTGCAGGACGAGATCAGCGCGGTCGTCGAGGCATGCGGCGATGCCCAGCTCAAGGTCATCCTCGAAGTGAGCGAGCTCGAGACGTACGACAACATCCGCGCTGCCTCTTTTCTCGCGATGCAGGTCATTCGGTCGGGCGACTTCATCAAGACGAGCACCGGCAAGGCATCGGGCGCTGCGACTCTCGCCAACACGCAGGTGATGCTCGAGGCCATCCGCGATTTCTACCTCGCGACCGGCGTCCCCATCGGCATGAAGCCGGCAGGCGGGATTCGCACCGCCAAGCAGGCGCTGCACTACCTCGTCGCCGTCAAGGAAACCCTGGGCGACGCCTGGCTCAATTCCTCGCGCTATCGCTTCGGTGCGAGCTCGCTCCTCAACGACCTGCTGCGGCAGATCGAGAAGGAGAGGACCGGCGCGTATCAGGCTCCGTACTACTTCACCGAGGCCGCGGAGAGCTACTGACATGACATCCACGAAACCTGTCTCTCGTCCATCCTCCGGCGCGGGCTCGATTCCGCAGCTGATCTTCGGCGACCTCTGGGAATACGATCCAGCACCTGAGTCGGCCGACCCGCGCATCAAGCCGCGCTACGACCTGTTCATCGGCGGCAAGTTCGTTTCGCCACGCTCGGGGAAATATTTCCCGTCGATCAATCCCGCGACTGAGGATGTACTCGCCGAGATCGCGCAGGCGAATGCAACTGACGTTGACAACGCGTACCAGGCAGCGCAGAAGGCATTCGCTTCCTGGAGCAAGCTGCCGGGTCGCGAGCGCGGAAAGTATCTCTACCGCATCGCGCGTCTCATTCAGGACCGCGCCCGCGAGTTCGCGGTTGCCGAGACGATGGATGGCGGCAAGCCGATCAAGGAGTCGCGCGACTTCGACGTGCCGATGGCGGCCGCGCACTTCTTTTATCACGCCGGCTGGGCCGACAAGCTTGAGTATGCCATGCCCGGCGTCAAAGTCGTCCCGCTCGGCGTCGTCGGCCAGGTGATACCGTGGAATTTCCCGCTCCTGATGCTGTCCTGGAAAATCGCGCCCGCGCTGGCGATGGGAAATACGGTCGTGCTCAAGCCTGCCGAAACCACCTCGGTGTCCGCGCTCAAGTTCGCGGAAATTCTGCTCGAGGCCGAGCTGCCGCCGGGCGTCGTAAACTTCGTGTGCGGCGCGGGTGACACGGGCGCCGCAGTTGTGAGTCATCCGACAGCGGCGAAGATTGCCTTCACTGGCTCGACCGATGTCGGCAAGATGATCATGAGGCAGCTCGCCGGCACCGACAAGAAGCTCACGCTCGAGTTGGGCGGCAAAGCTGCGAACATCGTCTTCGACGATTCGCCAGTTGACCAGGCGGTCGAAGGTGTCGTCAACGGCATCTTCTTCAACCAGGGCCACGTGTGCTGCGCGGGGAGCCGCCTGCTCGTGCAGGAATCGCTCGCCGA
>DATLXE010000028.1:0-2389 GCA_035575795.1 Gemmatimonadaceae bacterium | reverse complement strand
GTCAGCGTCACCGTCCTCGAGAAGCACGCCGACTTCTTCAGGGATTTCCGCGGTGACACCATCCACCCGTCCACCCTCGAGATCATCGACGAGATCGGGCTCCTCGACGAGCTCCTCGCGCTGCCGCACCAGAAGGCCACCGCCATCACTGGCCAGATCGGCGACACCACTCTCCAGCTCGCCGACTTCGGCCACCTCCCGGTCCGCTGCAAGTTCATCGCGTTCATGCCGCAGTGGGATTTCCTCAACTTCCTGGCCGGGAAGGCGCGCGCTTACGGCTCCTTCCAGCTGGAGATGGAAGCCGAAGTCACCGGGCTCCTCTTCGACGGCGATCGGGTGACCGGCGTGCGCATCAAGTCTCCCACCGGCGAGCGCGAGCTCCGTGCCGACCTCGTCGTCGGCGCCGACGGCAGGCGCTCGCTCGTGCGCGAAAAGGCGGGCCTCGTATCAGTCGACTTCGGCGCGCCCATGGACGTCCTCTGGATGCGGCTCTCGCGCCACCCCACCGACCCCGGCCAGCTCTTTGGGCGTATCGACTTCGGCCGAATCTTCATCATGATCGACCGCGGCGACTACTGGCAGTGCGCGCTCGTCATCCGGAAAGGTGCCTTCGAGACGATCCAGCGCCGCGGGCTCGACGCACTCCGGGCCGATCTCGTCGAGATGAATCCATTCCTTCAGGGTCGCGTCGCCGAGCTGCGCGACTGGGACGACATCAAGCTCCTCACCGTCCAGGTCGATCGCCTGCGCCAGTGGTTCCGGCCGGGTCTCCTCTGTATCGGCGATGCCGCGCACGCCATGTCGCCCGTCGCCGGTGTCGGCATCAACCTCGCCGTTCAGGACGCGGTCGCGGCCGCGAATATCCTGATCCCGGCTTTCCGGCGCGGCTCGAAGATCTCCGCCGAGACTCTACACCAGGTGCAGAAGCGGCGGGAGCTGCCGACACGCGTCGTTCAGCGCGCTCAGCTCTTGATCCAGAACAACGTCATCACGCGCGTACTCGACCGGCAGGGAAAAATGAAGCCGCCGCTCATCGTCCGCGCGCTGGGCGCCTTTCCCCTTCTCCGCCGCATCCCCGCGCGCCTGGTCGGGCTGGGCTTTCGTCGCGAGCACGTCGCTCCAATCGAGACAGTTTGAATCCGCGGCTCTTACGCGCACGCTTTGCGCCAAGCGAGGGGTGGCTGACCAAGCGCTCCAGGTTGGCCCTACATCGCCTGCGCAATGGTTTTGAAGCGGGGTGATTCCCGGATCTGATCGAGATCGCTGTCGTGCTCGAGCCATTCCTTGTGCCCGAACCCCTTGTCCACTGCCGTCTCCAGACTCGCCAGCGCTTCTTCCGACATACCGAGGAGCGAGTAGGCACAGGCGGTGTTGTACAGGATCCCTGAATCCTCAGGATCGATCGCCAGGGAGCGGCGGATGTAATCGAGTGCCCGGTCCCGATCGCCGGCCTTTACCAGCATCACCGCGCCCAGATTGGTCGCCCTCGCATCGTCCGGATTCATCTCGAGCCTCTCTTCCACCAGCTTGAACGATCGCTTCAGCGCCGCTTCCGCCTCGGCTTTGAGACCCATGTCGTCCAGCACCGCCGCCAGGAAGTGGGGCGCCAGGAAATCCTCGGGTCGCAGCATCGACGCCCGCTCGAACATCTTCGCGGCTTCGGCATTCCGGCCCTGTGACTTGAGACCTCGCGCATAGAAGTACGCTGCCTCGTAAAGCTTGGGATCGAGTCGCATCGCGGTCTCGAACTCTTTCTCCGCTTCGTCGAATTTCTTGGTGAGCGAAACCGCGATACCGCGCGCGACATGAGCCTCGGCGAGATCCGGCTCCAGCTCCAGTGCCTTGCTGCTGGCGATCTCCGCCTGCCGCAGGTTGAACTCGCGCGCGTCCCAGTAGGTGTAGAGCAGCGAGCAGCTATCGGCGACGCCGGCGTAGGCGAGCGCGTAATCCGGGTCGATCTCGATGGCGCGATTGAACATCTGCCGCGCATACTCGACGCTCTTGCGGCGCCACTGGTGAAAGTATTGCCGCCCGCGCAGATAAAAATCGTAGGCTTGCACGTTGACGGTGCGCGCTTTCTCGATCGCCTTCTTCTCGCCCTCGGTGAGGATCACGCGCAGGGCCTTGACGATCGCCTGCGAGATGTCGTCCTGGATCGCAAATACATCCTCCAGCTCGCGGTCGTACCGCTCCGACCAGAGCTGATACCCGTCAGCGACGTTCAGGAGCTGCGCGGTGATGCGCAGCCTGTTGCCCATCTTCCTCACGCTGCCCTCGAGCACGGTCGACACCTTCAGCTTGTGGCCGATGTCGCTTATGTCCTCGTTCTTTCCCTTGAAAGCGAACGAGGACGTGCGCGATGCCACCCGCAGCGACTGAATCTTCATCA
>DATLXE010000027.1:0-1772 GCA_035575795.1 Gemmatimonadaceae bacterium | reverse complement strand
CGACAATCCCCAGGGCTACGGCCACACCGGTTACGACGTCACGTCCGACGGCCGTTTCCTGGTGGTCGCCAGAGCGGTCGTCTCCGAAGCGCCGACGACGCACGTGCGGCTCGTGTACCGGCCGTGAACCTGATCGACGCCAGCCGTGCCGATCGCGCCGATCAGTGCGGGGAAGTCGGTCACGCGGCGGCCCGGGGATGCCCCGGTTATGGGAGAGCCAGCCGCGTCCCGCCGGACTAGAAGGGCACAATCTCTAGCGCATTGTGGTCTCGAACGTGAAGGCCGTCTTATCATTACCACCACCGGTCGACACTGCCAGTCCCAGATACATGATCACCTCGCGCGGCGCGTGGATGGCCACGTCGGCGACCAGTTCTGTCGGTAGGAACGACCACGCGAATGAGACAGGGGGAGCAGCGGTTGCTCCCCACGGTGTAGGAGACGTCTTCGGGGATTCTGTCCCAGCTCACTTTGTCCGGATCGTGGCGCACCGGCGTTTTGACTATCAGGGGGACCAATGCCAAACCGATCTCGTCACTGTGCCGTCGCTGCAGTCCTGGGACTCGGACTCGTGTTCGCGTCCTGCAACAAGAGTCCCACCAGTCCTCCCCCCCGCAGCCTGGGTCCCCGCAGCCCGTGCCGGTCACCACAGTTCGACTCGAGCTCATCGCGCCGGCGGAGATCGCACCAGGCGAATCCGTGCAGTTGACGGCGAATGCGATCAAATCCGACGGCTCGGTCGAGAACGTGAGCAACACGTCCATTTGGGGGGCGGCGACGACTGAGATCGTGCAGGTCAGCTCCACGGGGCTCGCCACAGGAAAAACCCGCGGCGAGTCGTCTGTTGGGGCGCAATTCGGCGGACGGTCGGCAGGCGTGCGGATATTTGTGCTGCCCAGGGGCACGTTCCGGCTCAGCGGGAATGTTAGGGAGAGCGGCCTGGGAATCGCCAACGTGACGCTCACCGTGATCTCTGGAGTCGGAGAAGGTCTCACAACAGTGTCTCGCTCGGACGGCTCCTACGCCTTCTATGGGGTCAGCGGCCCGGTGCAGATCCATGCAAAGAAGGACGGGTATCTCAACGGCACGCAGCGGCTGGACGTGACGGCGCACCGCACCTACGATTTCGACATGGCGGCCGAACGGCCGAGGAAGGACTACCGAGGGACCTACACGCTCACGATTTCCGCCTCCTCGTGCGGTTCCGGGCAAAGCACCTTCCCCGACGCGGCCCGGCGCCGTGTGTATACGGCGAACGTGACCCAGGAAGGCGCGCGATTGACGGTGACGCTGAGCGACGCCGACCTCATCGTCACGAAGGGCCGTGGAAACAGTTTTGTTGGTTTCCTCGACCCAACCGACATGATCACGTTCTTCCTCAGCCGAGATTCCTACTACTATTACCATTTCGACGGCGACCACATCGCAGAACGTTTCGGTGCCGGCGCACTAGTGGTGAGTGGAATCGCGTCCGCCCGAGGCACAGCCACGGGTATTTCGGGGACGTTGCCAGGAGCGCTTCTGATCGCGAGCCGCCAGACACCGCCGTTTGGACCGTTCGGCTCTCGATGTATCGATACGCACGGCTTTGAAATGGTGCGACGTTAGCGGCTCATGCTGTCTCTGACGCTTACAGTGCCGGTACGATCGACATGCGGCCGCAGCTCGCGCTCGGCAGGCGGTAGTTCGTGTCGCGGATGGCCGCGAGCATCATCTCGGCCAGGATCGCGTAGCCCGCATCGTTCGGATGGAAACCGTCCGACGAGAACGCC
>DATLXE010000026.1:0-9809 GCA_035575795.1 Gemmatimonadaceae bacterium | reverse complement strand
CGAGCCTGCGCGCCAATGGCGACGAGCGCTGCCGTCCGCCTGACTGGGTGTTGGCAGCCGGACGCGCGCCGTTCCCCTGCTGTGGTGGCCGGGTTGGCGGTCGAGGCGGTGCGGCGGCGGGTCGCGTCGGAGCAGCTTGTGCAGTCGCCTGTACCTTTTCCTGCGGAGGCGTCGAAGCATCGCCCTGCGCCTGGGCAGGAGTATCGGGAACCGCGCTGGCGACGGCCGTCTCCTTGGTTTCCGCCACTGCTTCGTTAGCGGGATCTGTGTTCTCGCCGCTGTCGGCGGCAGCGGCGGCTGGCGCAGCGGGTGCCGGCGCGGCCGCACCGCCGCCAACCAGCGCATCGATGTTCTCGTCCGCGGCGGCGATTACGCCGAGGAGCGTTCCGACCGGGGAGGCATCTCCCTCGTTGGCCAGCCGCTTCCGCAGGATTCCGTCGGCGCGCGCAACGAGCTCCATCACCGCCTTGTCGGTTTCGACCTCGGCAAGGACATCGCCCGTCTTCACCGCGTCGCCCTCATTCTTCACCCATTTCACGAGGCGCCCCTCCTCCATCGTCGGGGAAAGCGCCTCCATCGTCACTTTCGTTGCCATAGGCCTAGTCGAGGTACAGGACTTTCTTCACCGCGGCGATGGTCTTCGCCGCATCGGGCTTTGCCAGCCGCTCGAGATTCTTGGCGTAGGGCATCGGCACATCTTCCTGGTGCACGCGGATCACCGGCGCATCGAGGTCGTCGAAGCATTCGCGCTGGATGAAGTCGACGACCTGCGCCCCGACCCCGCACAGCTCCCAGCCTTCCTCGACGACAACGGCGCGATTGGTTTTCTGAACCGAGGCTGCGATCGTTTCCACATCCATCGGGCGGATCGTACGGAGGTCAACGACGTCGAGCATAATTCCTTCCTTGGCGAGCTCGTCTGCCACCTTCATCGCAACGAGCACCATCTTGCCGTGCGTGATGATCGAGCAGTCCGAGCCCTCGCGCTTCACCTCGGCGACGCCGATCGGGACGATGTGCTCACCATCGGGGACTTCACCCTTGGTGTTGTAAAGCATCTCGCCTTCGAGGAAGACAACCGGGTTGTCGTCGCGAATGGCCGACTTGAGAAGTCCCTTTGCGTCGGCAGGCGTGCCCGGAGTGAGAACCTTGAGCCCGGGTATGTGCGCGAGCCAGCTCTCCCACGCCTGGGAATGCTGCGCCGACAGCTGCAAGGCGGAGCCGTTTGGCCCGCGAAACACCATTGGCATCTTGTACTGCCCGCCCGACATGTAGAGCATCTTTGCGGCGGCATTGACCACCTGGTCGATCGCGAGCAGCGCAAAGTTCCAGGTCATGAATTCGACGATCGGGCGGAGACCGACCATTGCCGCTCCCACTCCGATTCCGGCAAAGCCAAGTTCGGTAATCGGCGTATCGACGATACGCATTGGACCGAACTCGTCGAGCAGCCCCTTCGAGACCTTGTAGGCGCCGTTGTACTGCGCCACTTCCTCTCCCATGAGGAAGACGCGATCATCGCGCTGCAGCTCTTCCCGGAGCGCCTGCGTCAGCGCATCGCGATAGGTGATGACTGCCATCAGGAAGTGGTGTCGACGAGAACGTCCGTATAGAGCTCTTCGGCCGCCGGCTCGGGGCTGGCGTCGGCGTAGTCCCACGCGTCCTGCGCGACTGCTTTTGCGTCGTCGTCGATCTTGTGAAGCTCGCCCTCGGTCAGCTCTCCCGCCTCGTAAATGAGGTTGTGGAGCAGGACAATCGGATCGCGCTTCATGTTTTCCTCGAGCTCGTCCTTGGTGCGGTAGGTTCCGCTCACCGCGTCGGACATCGAGTGGCCCATGAAGCGATACGTGCGCATTTCGATCAGGGTCGGGCGCTTCTCCTTGCGCGCTCTCTCCGTCGCGCGGGCCATGCACTCGCGGACGGCGAACACGTCCTGGCCGTCGACCGATTCGCCAATCATTCTGTAGCCCTTGGCGCGAACGACGACATCCTCGTTCGCGGTCGAGCGCGAAATCGACGTCCCCATTCCGTACCGGTTGTTCTCGATGATGAAAATAACGGGGAGATCCCAGAGCGAAGCCATGTTGAGCGCTTCGTGGAACGCGCCGATGTTTACGGCGGCCTCGCCGAAGAAGCATACGCAGACCTGATTGCGGCGGCGGTACTTGATTGCGAAGGCAACGCCGGCCGCGACCGGGACATGGCCGCCAACGATGCCGTGCCCGCCGAGGAAGTTGGTCGCCTTGTCGAACAGGTGCATCGACCCACCCTTGCCGGCCGAGCAGCCGTCGGATCTTCCAAACAGCTCCGCCATGATCGCGCGCGGGCCCACTCCACGCGCGAGCGCGTGGCCGTGATCACGGTAAGCCGTAATCACATAGTCGTCGGGGCGAAGCATCGACATCACGCCGGTGGAGATTGCTTCCTGTCCGATGTACAGGTGACAAAATCCGCCAATCTTGCCCAGTGCGTACGCTTCGGCAGTGCGCTCCTCGAATCGGCGTTGCACCAGCATGGAGCGCAGCAGCTCCTTGCGCACCTCGACGCTGGTGCCGGTGGTATCGTGCAGTACCGTGGCCTCGCCTTCATCCGTGGTTGGGATGGCAGCCTCGCCGTTGCCGGAGTTATCGGTTTCCGGTTCGTCCTTGTTCTTTCGCTGCGGCGCGCGCTTCGCCCCGGTGCTCAAACGCCCGCCGCCTGCACCTGTTCCCAGGCGTGATAGCTGGAACGGACGAGTGGTCCGGACTCGACGTGGCGGAATCCGAGCGACATGCCGATCTCGTAAAGGCGGCGAAATTCCGCCGGTGTGTAGTAGCGGTCGAGCGCGATGTGAGAATCTGACGGGCGGAGATACTGGCCGAGCGTGAGAATGTCCACGTCGACGGTACGCAGGTCGCGCATGACGGCGATTACCTCTTCGATCGTCTCGCCCATTCCGAGAATCATGCCGGTCTTGGTCGGAACATCGGGGGCGATGCTCTTGGCGTAGCGGAATATTTCCAGCACGCGGAGATACCGTCCGCCCGGTCGCGCCTTCTTGTACAGACGCGGGACGGTCTCGGTGTTGTGATTGTAGATCTCGGGCCTGGCTTCGAGAACTGCTTGAATGCTCGGCTCGCTGCCCTGGAAATCGGGCACCAGCACCTCCACCGAACAGCCGGGATTGCGCGCGTGGATCTGCCTGATCGTCTCGGCGAATATCCAGGCCCCGAAATCAGGGAGATCGTCGCGATCCACCGATGTGATTACGGCGTGCTGAAGATTCATCTCCGCAATCGCCTGTGCGACGCGGTCCGGCTCGGCGATATCGTACTTGGGCGGACGGCCGTGCGCGACGGCGCAATAGGCGCAGTTCCTGGTGCAGACATCGCCGAGGATCATGAACGTCGCGGTACCGTGCTCCCAGCATTCGCCGACGTTGGGGCAGTGGGCCTCTTCGCAAACAGAATGAAGGTCCATGTCGCGCATCAGCTGCTTGAGGCGCATGTAATTCGGTCCGCCGGGCGCTCGTACCTTGAGCCAGGAGGGCTTCCGCTCAGGGAGCGGATCGGCGCGGTGGCGCCCCAGAATCTGATAGAGGGTTTCGGGCATCGTTAGCTGCTAAGGGCCGGAACCCATCAGCTTTCCCAATCTACATTAAAAACGCGCCGGGCGAAATTGCGACAGGTCGTGGCTAAGTGGCGATCCTGTCACGAGATCGGCCACCACGTCGCCGGTCAGCGGGGCCATCAGGACGCCATTGCGGGAGTGGCCGCATGCGTAGATGAGGGCAGGGTTCGCGGGATCGGCACCAAGAAGGGGCAACATGTCCGGGGTGACAGGGCGGAGCCCCGCCCATGCAGTCACCGGAGCCGCATCGAAGAGTGCCGGACATATTTCCTCCGCCGCGGAGCGCACGCGCGCAATGCCTTCTTCGGTCGTCGAGGAATCGAATCCGGAGTTCTCCATGGTACTCCCGCCGATAGTCGTGCTTCCCCGCGGTACGACGTACCCCCGCGGTCCGTAAACCACGTGGCGCAGCGGCTGTGCGGGATACGAGACCAGCTGGCCGCGAGCGGGAGTAACGGATTTCGCCAGCATCGCTCCGGTCACCAGAGAGGTCCAGCAGCCCGCGGCGAGGACGGCGTGGCCCGCTTCTATTCGCGCCCCGGTAACGGTCAGGACGACAACACCCGACCTTGGCTCCGACGCGACAGAGGCGGCACTTTCCCGAATCCTGGTGATCCGTCGATCAGAGTCGGCGAGCGTCTCGAGAGCTTGCAGAAGAACGACGTTGTCGACTGCGCCATCGTCCGGACTCCAGGCGGCGCCGAGCGCATTGTGGAGGGCGGGTTCGAGGTGACGCAGCTCGCTCGAGTCGAGCCACTTCGTGGTTGGGGCGGCGCTCTTCTTCAGACCACGGACGCCACGCTCACTCAACGCCACCTGCAGGATACCCAGCCTGTTGAGCGGTACACGAATGCCGGTTCGCTCCTCAACGGTGGAGAGAAACGCCGGATACCGGTCCCGGGCGGCGACGGCAAAATCGTGGGCACCACCCGTCGAACGCTCGACCGAAGGCGCGAGCATTCCCGCCGCCGCCGGCGACGCCTCGCCGGGCCGGCTGCTCGCGAGAATGGTGACGCTCAGGCCGCGGCTCGCCATCGCGGCCGCCGCGCAAAGCCCTATCAGCCCGCCCCCGATCACGACCGCGTCCGGATTTGTCACCGGGGGCCTTGAAACCGTGCGAGCGATTGTCGCGTATGGTGTTGAGACACCGTACTGGAGAACACCATGCTTCGCGCAATTTTCATGATCGGCCTCTTCGCAATGCTGGGCCTTTTCGCTGTCGGCATGGTCTTCAAGCTATTCGGCGGCATCATCGGCCTGACCTTCTGGCTGGTCGGGGTCGCGCTCAAGGTTCTCATCATCGGTGGAGTGCTTTACCTCGGCGTCAGAGTCGTAAGTCCGCCGACCGCAGCCCGCCTTCGCGAGCGCTGGTCAGGCTCCCGAATCCAGCAGTACTAGCGGGCTCTCCGCGGGGCGCTCTTTTCGAGCGCCTCGATTATTCCCCAGGTGAGCAGCGGCACCATGATCTCGTGGTGGCCGGTGATCTCGTAACCCTTGCCGGTTCCCTGCGTCGGCCGCTGCACGACGTTCACGCGCGGCCGGTAATGACGCTGCATGTCGAGGTCGCACGTCGTAAATGCGGTCGGCTTTCCAGAGTTCAGATTGCGCGCAATGGTGAGCGCCTTGAGAAACACCTCCGGCATTATCACGGCGCTGCCGAGGTTGAGGACGACTCCGCCCTCATGCAGGCTCGTCATTGAAGCGGCGAGCCGCCGAAAATCACGGTGGCTCGTATCGCCGATCGCGGCGCCGTCCGCCATCGGGTGCTGATGGATTATTTCCGCGCCAAGCGCCGCGTGGACGGTGCAGGGAATCTTTTTGCGGTTCGCGGTGAGCAGCACGCTCAGCTCGGGATTCGTGAGTGACAGGTCCGCCAGCGCGTACGCAAGCGCTTCTCCCATTCCCCAGCGGTTCCGCATTCCCTCCGCGAACGCATCGTTCATCCCGCGTCCGGTTTCTTCGGCCATGCCGAACGTTCCGTCGACGAGCCCACGCGCGACATCTTCGGATGTGGCGCCGAAGCGGGCGATTTCATAGTCGTGGATCGCCGCGGAACCGTTCATTGCGAGGTGGGTGATCACACCACGCTCCATCAGCTCGATGAGGAGCGGCGCGAGCCCCGTTTTCACGATGTGGCCACCCAGCATCACGACTACGCCGCGCTTGTTGCGAGCGGCCGCCGCAACGGCCTCAACGACGCGAAGAAAGTCACGCGCCACCAGAACGTCGGGGAGAGCCTTCAGGAAGGCGGCGAAGCTGCGGTCCTTTCCGGGCGGCGACGCAAATTCGGCGGCGGCAACCTTGTTCGGTCGGCGCTCGATGGGAACCGTGCGCACCTTCGAGAGATCGGCCTCGGCCATCCTGGCGCGGGGCGGCGGAGGTTTTTTCTTTTTCGCGCCGGACGAGGCGCGGCCGTTCCCGCCTACGGGTTCGGCGATGGGATGTACGACTTGAGGTAAAGGTTCAGCGAGCCGAACGACAGCCTCGACTTGAGCTGGACCATGATCTTCCTGTCGTCGTCCGAAAGCCAGATCTCGGCGTGACCGTTCTCTGAAAAAATTCCCTTGGTCTTGATGACAGGCTGAATCACGATCGCGTTAAAGGTCCCGGCTGGAACTTTGATGCGCTCCCGGCGCAGCACCTTGATGCGCACCGGATTCCGGTCGGGACGGAAGTAGCGGTTGAATTCGTACGTCTGACCGACAACGAGAGGAATGGTGCGGATGAAGTAGAGGAACGACCCGTCGTCGAGCGGCTGCGACACCGAGGGCTGTTCCTTCGCGTTCTTGTTGGAGGTCTGAATGAAGACGGAACGCTCCGGATACATCTCGAACCTTCGCACGCGCTCCTTGCCGCCTTCCTCGAGCTCCTGCACGAAGCGGAGCGACGAAAATGTATCCATCGATATCCAGCTCTCGTACACATCGTTGACGCGGTAAAGAAAATTGCCACCCTGCACCCAGAATGCGGTGTGCCAGCTGGGCCGGCTACGGATGTTCTCGATGCCGACGACTTCCATGTGGCCCCTGCCGACTTTCAAATTGCCGAAGCGCACTTCGTACTCCGACCGCTCGCCGACACCGAAGGGGACCTTCTGTATCTGTGCCGGTGGCTCCTGCGCCTGCTGCATGGTCATGGAGAGCACAATCGCGAGCAACTGTGTGAGAGCCGGCATCACGCGTTACCTGTCGCCGACGCCAGCTGGCGGGCTGTGCGACTGAACCGGTAGAGGTTCATCGCGTCGGCGATGGGCCGCACGCGGCTTGGGCGCAGCCGCACGTCGTAGCGTGGTGCAAGGTCGACGGTCTCAACGCGGCGGGCGAGGCGCGAAGCGCGCAACAGCAGCTCCATGTTCGCCGCCCAGCCTCCAGCGGTGACGATGGGCTTATCGCCCGCTGCCTTGAGCAGCTCGCGCAGCACAGAGATGCGGTACAGACGAAACGTCGCGAAGGGATCCGCTTCACCGGTTGCCGGCAGAGCGATTTTGCGCAACCAGTCGGCGAGCTTCCGAAAGCGGCGCACGGCGGCCGGTGCGTCGGCAGTTGCCTGACTCGCGGCAACGATGTCGGCGCCACCCTCGAAGCGCTTGACGAGCTCGGGGATGTGCTCCGGCTGGTCGGTAAAATCCCCCTGCATCACGATCATCGCGTCGCGGCGCGCGTAACGGGTCCGCCGTGAAACTTCCCGGCACAGGGCGTCGAGCGCGAATCCGAAGCCCTTTCGCGTCTCGCCTCGCAGGACTGTCAGCGGGATGACCTCGGCATAAGGCGCAAGGATCTCACGCGTGCCATCCGTCGAGCAGTCGTCGTAAACGATGATCTCGTATTCGCGCGAATAATCCTGAAAGACGCGCCTGATGCGCCAGAGCAGCACGCCGACGGTCGGACTCTCGTTATAGGTCGGGATACAAACGTAAATCAAGGCTCATCCGTGGAACGGGGAACTGCTGCAAGATAGAAGCACCCTTTGGGCGCCCGCTACCCCGCCATCACACGGTTATACACATCCGCGGTGCGTTGGATCATGTGCGAGGAGTCGAATTCCCGTGCCCTTTCCCGGGCTGCTGCCCCCAGGGCCTGGCGGAGCTCAGGATTCGCAATCAGCTCGGCGGCGGCCGTTGCGAAGCCATGAACGTCCCCCGGCGCGACGAGTCGGCCGCTCTTGCCGTCTTCGATAACCTCCGGCAGCCCACCCGTGGCAAAAGCTATTGGCGGCACTCCCAGCGCCATCGCGTCGATAACGGAAGTACCCAGCCCCTCCGACCGTGCCGGGTGCCATAGCAGGTCAAGCCCGGCGACGGCGGGATAAATATCCTCGACGAATCCCGCATCGTAGCCTTCGATGCCGGCAATGATGTTCCCCCCTTTTCCCGGGCCGCCGAGCAGGACAATTCGGGTACGGCGGAAGAGGTCGCCGGGCAGCCGGCGCGCGATCGAGGCAACCGAATCCAACCCTTTTTCACGGGTCATCGCGCCGACGATTCCGCAGATCACGGTGTTCGCCGGCCAACCGCGCTCGCCGCGCCAGTCGCGCGCGGGTGCGCCGTCGGGGGCGGGCACGCCGGAATGCACGACTTCGATACGACCAGCGGGAATTCCAGCCCCAATCATTGCGTCTCGAACCGCGTTGGAAATGGCAATGAACGCGGATACCCTGCGTCCGTACTTGATCCACACCTGCTTGGGCGTAAACACGACCCGCCGCGTGACTACGAGCTTCCGTCCCCGGGTGCCGGCAAGCGCGAGGATTGCGATCGAGTGAGCGCGCGCGTCGTGGGCGTGAACCACATTTGCGCCCCACTGCCTGGCTACTTTCCTCAGCGCACGCGCGGAAGACAGGTCCCACTCTCCGCGAAGGAGAAGTGGGGAAAAACTCACCCCTGCCTTTTCAGCCCTTTGAAGCAGCGGCGAATCCGGAGGTGCCACGACCATCGTTTCGTAGCCGCGATCACGCAGGCCCCGGGCGAGGAGAAATACCTGGCGCTGACCGCCGCGCCAGTTACGGCCCGAGTCGACGTGGAGGACTCGCGGCTTCTCCACTATGCCGTCAGCTTCTCCGCGAACGCCCGGAACAACCCCCGGTCCCACGGCTCGGGTGAGTCTGTCATCTCCTCAGGGTGCCACTGGACGGCGAGCACCCACCAATCCTCGCGCGCGGACTCGATGCCTTCGATCACTCCGTCGGGCGAGCGCGCGGTGACCTTCAGGCCTTCGCCGAGGGCCTTGACCGACTGGTGATGGAACGAGTTGACGGAGCAGCGCTCGGCGGCGATCGCGCTCGCTATCAGGCTTCCCGGTTCGACGCTGATGTCGTGCGAGCGGGAACTTCGCGGCGTGTCGTCGTCGTGACCAAGGGCTCCCGGGCACTGACTGGGAATGTCCTGGACGAGAGATCCGCCGAATGCGACGTTGAGAACCTGAATGCCGCGGCAGATGGCGAGCACAGGTGTGCCGCGGCGGCGGGCTTCCTGCACGAGGGCGACCTCGGTCGTATCGCGGGCAACGTTGACGTCGCGTACCTTTTCGTGACGCCGCTCTCCGTAGCGCGCCGGGTCGATATCCCCACCTCCGGTAAGCATCAGGCCGGCAACCGAATCAAGGATCGCGGCAGCGGCACCATTATCCGTGAGCGGCGGTATTATAAGTGGAACCAGCCCTGCGGCCTCGAGGGCGGTAACGTAGGCGGCGGTCAGCCGGACACGATTGGTATCGCCATCCTGGCGCATACCGGCGGTTACAGCAACTGTGCGGGCTGATACTGGCCTGCGCGCGGGTGACAATGGTGATCTCTCTCCGACATTGTTGTTTGGCACTCGTATGCTCGGGCTTTGCCGTCGCGGCCAATGCCCAAAGTCTGACCGGCGTTCCCATCGTCTGCAAGGGGGAGCGCGTCACACGCATCGACATCGATGCGCGGCCACCCTTTCAGGTCACCGGAAACAACTTCTGGCAGCGCTTCGGCCGCTTCACGAGAAAAGCGCACGCCACCACCAAGGATCCGGTCATTCGTCGCTTCCTGGCATTGGAGATCGGCGAGACCTGCACGGAGCTGCGACGTTCGGAGTCCGAGCGTATTCTTCGCGCTCAGCCATTTCTTGCGGACGCCAACATCATTCCGGTCGCCGATGGAACCGGCGGCGTCGTCCTCAACGTCATGACCGTGGACGAAGTTTCCCTGATCCTTGGCGGCGCACTCTCATC
>DATLXE010000025.1:0-1839 GCA_035575795.1 Gemmatimonadaceae bacterium | reverse complement strand
GCAACGAGCTTGTTGAACTGGAGGTCCTGGTCGGACAGAATGGCGGGCGATGAATGACGCGCCTCGAATCTGAGTACCGATCCGCGCGTTGGCGACAGGATGCTGTTCGAGTTGTCACGCGTCACCGACGCACTGAGCACGGCGAGGCGTTGCGTCCTCTGGATTCGCTCCCGCTCCTCCTGCTCGCACAGGTTGAACACCGCGCAGAAGAGAGCGGGTTGTGCCTCCGTTCTCCCGAGGTCCATCGAGTAGGAGAAATTGACGGGAGTGCGCCGCCACTGCGACAGCGCGAGAGACGCAACGCCGCCGATAGTCGTCGTGCGCAGGTAGGCGTTGTATTCGGATACGCGCTGGCTGTATAGCGTGACTGTCGGCACCGTGCGGCGCCCCAGAAACACCGTCTGGCGGAGGGTGGCGCCAAGATAATAGTTGAGGCGATTGCTGAAGACATCACGCTTCGCCTGCGGGCACAGTTGTTTCGCGCCGCTGAGTGGCTCGCCGATGCCGATTTTCGACACGCGGGCGTTCAGGTCGAGCCTCCGCGCGGCGCGCCTGAAGTTGTAGTTCGTGAGCTCGCCGGTGAGCCGAAAGCAGTCGAGTGTGCCGTATCCGACGCCGAGCCGAGCGGCATGCATGGCCGCTTCGGCGAGAATTGCCGTCAGGCTGAGCACCGAGTCCGTCGCGCTGGCGCCGCTGTCGGGTGAGATCGAGACGTGCTGGTATGCCTCAGTGCGATAGAGCGCGCGCTGCGCGTCGAGGATCTCGTCCTCGCGATACAGGTCGCCCGAATCGAGGCCCATGATGCGGCGCGCGACCCGGCTCGGTATCTGTTGCGTTTTCCCCTGCAACGGCAGCACTGCGACGCTGATGGTTCCGATCCTTGTGCGGGGTCCCGGCAAGACCGTGATGGTATCCCACGCGCTAAGCGCGCTTTCATCAACCGCGAACGAGTGCACCGCATCCGCGCGCGGATAACCGTTGTTACGGAGCCGGCGGACAATCGAATCCCGAGCTGCCTCGATCGCGATGCGGTCGAACGTCCCGCCTTCGCGCACCGGCAAATCGCGCGTTATGCGCCGCCGGTCTGCAACGGATTCGAGACCGTTCAATACAAAGGAGCGGACAATCGTGCGCGAGCCCTCACTGATTCCAAACCGAACCTCTACACCCCCGCTGCCCGCCGGCCTGACCGCGGTGTCGACTTCCACTCTGGGATACCCGCGGCGGCGGTAAAAGATTATCAGCCGCGCGCGGTCATTCGGGATCTCGGCCCGGTCGAGGCATCGCTTGACCGTGAAAGGCAGCTTGAGGATGCGCCGCGCCCAAGCCGAGGGTGTGGTGACGATCGTCCTGGCGAGATCGGCATCCGAGAAGGCGCGGTTTCCATCGAACACCAGCCGCCGCACCTCGAGGTCGCCAGCACTGCACCCGAGATCCTGCGCGCCGGAGATAGCGGGGGAGGCGGCGATTGCCGCGGCAGCGAAGAGTAGTGCGGTCCCGAGCGCCAACCGAGCCGGGGCGCTCGCCCTCACCCGGGCAGCGCGCGTGCTGCCGGAGGGCGGCCGGGCGGGAGCTCGTGCGCCTCGTGAAGTATCGTTTTCGGCTCGCTCGGGTCCCCAAGCATTCGCTTCGGGGGGTCAGTCATCGGCCGGGCGAGTTCGCCCTGCGGAACGAGGGGCGTCCGCTGGATTAAGAGTTGCACAAGGTAAAATCCGGCCAGACCGGCGGCGACTCCGACGCCAATCGCCGGCAGCAAATCCGTGGCGCCAAGTTGGCGGCGATAATAGTATTCTGCGCTCACAATGACGCCTTTTCCGGGGGATGCGCGTAAGTTCTCGT
>DATLXE010000024.1:0-2339 GCA_035575795.1 Gemmatimonadaceae bacterium | reverse complement strand
CGGGCGGTGCGTGCCAACATCCGCACATCGGTGGACCATCTTCGGCACGGCTCCCAGGTGCTGGAGGAGCTTATCCAGAAGAACGGCCTGCTCATCGTCGGTGCCGAGTACTCATTGGACACGGGCGTTGTAGAATTTTTTGACGGCGCGCCCGCATGAGCCCTTCGTGCACAGCGCCGGAAGAGAATTCGGCTGCAGCGCGTGCCGAGGTAACCCAGGGGTGAGGGTGATGGTCAATGAGAACAGAATCGGACGTGTCGAAGTGCGAAGCGGACGCCTCGCAACACTGGCAGGGGCTCGCATTGGGGACAGCGAGGATCGCATCGCCACGCTGTACGGCGGGCGCGTGCGAGTTTCGCCGCACAAGTATACGAACGGCCACTATCTGACGGTGCAGCCCGCAGCTCCAGACGACAGCGCTTTCAGAACTGTTTTCGAGACCGATGGCAAGCGCGTGCTGAACTATCGCGTTGGAATACGCCCGCCCGTTGAGTATGTCGAAGGCTGCTCGTAACGTGATACCTGAAACGCCGAAACCGTTGTCCTTTCCTTCTGGGGAATACACATGATACTGGTTGCTGGATCAACCGGAGTTGTTGGCACTGAGATCGTGCGCCGTCTGCGCGCCCGCGGAAAAGAGGTGCGGGCGCTGGTGCGACCAACATCCTCTCCCGAGAAAGTGGCGCTCCTTCGCAAGCTCGGCGCCGAGCCCGCGATTGGAGACCTGACCGATCGGGCGTCGCTCGACGCGGCGTGCAGCGGAACCTCAGCTGTCATGTCTACGGTTTCGATGATTACGACAGCCCAGCAGCACGACTCCTTCGAGGGGACTGATGCCGCCGGGACAAAGGCGCTGATCGACGCTGCGAAAGCGTCCGGGGCCCGCCAGTTCGTGTACGTGTCCATCAACGGCGATCCGCCGATGCCTGACTCACCTCTCGTATCCTCGAAGCGGGAGGTTGAGAATCACCTGCGCGCGAGCGGTCTGACGTGGACTATCCTGCGGCCGGGCTTCTTCATGGAATCGTGGCTCGGCCCGCTGCTCTTCGCCGATCTCGACGCAGGCACGGCAAAGATTTATGGGTCGGGGGATCCGCCAATCCGGTACGTGGCAGCGGCCGATGTGGCCGAGGTCGCCATCCGCGCCCTCGAAGCGCCGACCGCCAGGAACGCCGTCATTGCCTTTGGAGGACCGGAAGCAATCACGCAGCGCGAAGCGGTGAGAGCGTTCGAGGAAGCAACGGGACAGAAGCTGGCAGTGACGGAGATACCCGAAGCTGCGCTCGACGCTCAGTGGCAGGGAGCTACCAACCCATTCGAGAAGACTTTTTCAGGACTTCTTTTGAGTGTGGCGCGTGGACATCCGGTGAATCTGGGCACGCCGCCGCGAGAGCTCGGCCTCGGCACGATGACGACGGTGCGCGACTTTGCGCGTCAAAGAGCCGCCCAGCGCGGCAGGGCGTAGGGTCGGAAAGACGCAAGTGAGGTTGATTCGCCTCTCGTCAGGCCCGCGGACTGCTGTCCGCGCGCAGATCGGTCACGGCATTTCACCCAGGATCGTACTCTCGCACGACGGACAGAGGCCATGCGTGATCGGCCGGACCGGCTCGCTGAAAAGTGTCACGTCGCGAACAATTGCTTCGTCGATCTCGCACCAGCCGTGCGCGTCGACTCGCTTGCACCAGCTGCAAATTGACAGCATCTCGCCCGCGCGCGCGCTCCCGGCCTCTCGCTCGAAATAATCCTGTCCCTCGGTCATCCCGTCGCCGCCGGAGGTCGGACCTTCCCAGGAGTCCAGTGTCGCCGCCACGATGGCCGCATACAGGGACAACGCTACTTTCGGCTGCGGAGCTTCACGAAGCAGGGAGGAGCGGCACGAAAGCGTCCCGCGTGGACCGTCAGCCGGTGCCACCGACAATGACATGAACCGCTTCACGGCCGGCGAATCGCAACGAAACGGAAGGTCCACCTCACGCTCAGTGGCGCGGATGCGCCGAAACAGCGTCCGATAGAGCTCGCGTACGGTCGGGTTGGCAATGAATTTCCAGACAGATTGGCCAACCACTTTGTCGGGAAGCGCAGGGGCGTCGTTATCCCTTGCGAAGGCAACCCATGCAGCGTCGACAGACAAGATGCGGTCGTTCGGATCGAGCAGATATGAAGTAACCATTCAGACGGGCCTGACTGGCTGCGCCGGCCCCTACCTCCTTGAAAGTCTCTCGACGATCGCTTTTCCGAATTCCAGCCCTTCGTAAAACCGGCTGACTTCGACGCGCTCGTCGCGGCCGTGCGCGCGCGACTCGTCCGCGGTCGTAAAGATTCCGCCAATACCGTATACG
>DATLXE010000023.1:0-17245 GCA_035575795.1 Gemmatimonadaceae bacterium | reverse complement strand
GGGTGGCACGCCCGGCTTCGGCTCCATGAACCCGACGATGTTGATCTTCGTGTACTCGGCGAGATACTTCCAGCTGGTGTGCCACGCGACGACGGGCTTTCCCCTGAGCTTCGCCAGCTGCGGAGCCCACGCCTTCTCCGCCGCGGTGAGACTGGCCTCGAACGCGCGGGTGTTCTGCGCATAGGTCGCGGCCCCAGCCGGATCCAGCTGTGAAAAACGATCCCTGAATAGCCGGGCGATGCGCCGACCGTTCTCCGGGTCGAGCCAGTAGTGCGGATTGCCCGAAGGATGTACGTCGCCCTGGCCGCGGTCGACGGCGCCGCGCGCGACATCGAGAACGGGGATCGCCCGCGACACGTCGAGGTATCCGGGCGATCCGGGACGGATCTTCGGATTGCGCGACCCATCTACCAGCAGAGACATCCAGCCGGCCTCGAGGTCGAGGCCGACGAACGCAAATACATCAGCCTTGCGGAGACGAAGAACGAAGCTCGGCTTCGCCTCGACGAAATGCGGATCCTGGTATCCCTCGCTGATGTGAATCACCTCGGTCCGGGCACCGCCGACGGCGCCGGCGATGTCGTGGAGGTCGGTCGTACTCGTGACGACGAAAAGCTGGGGCTTGGGCGGCAGGGCGGCGGCCGGCAGCGCAAACGACAGCATCGCTGCGACGGCAGTACCTGCCAGCCCGGCTTTGAGAATTCGTCTCATCTATTGCTCCTGACCTTTCGGCCGGTTGATCAAAATGGGTGTGGACGGTGAGGTCCGACGGCGAACGTCATCTGAAGCAGGATCCGGTTAATCGCGCTCTCGCCGAGGCCGGGCTTGTACCGCTCGTACATCGCGGTCATTTTCGAGAACTCACTGGGAAAGAACTGCAGGTATCCGGAGAACGCGGTCGTGCGGCCGCTGTCCGTTGCCTCGTTATCAACCCAGTCGAAGCGGCCGCTTACGTAGCTCCGCCTGGTCAGCTGGTAGCGTGAAAAGACATATCCGCCGCCGGCATCACGGGTGGGACCCAGGTACTCCACCAGGGGGCCGAGCACGCCAGAGATGCGAGGACGTTTCTGGTTCAGCTGGCGAATGTACTCCGCCTGGACGATGAACGACTTGTAGAGTCCGCGCTCGAGCGGCTTCCAGCGGTATGTGAAGTCCGCGCCGACAAGACTTTGCCGCGCGTTGATCCCCGGCGTCCCTTCGAGGCCGGCGCATTGCGGCAATCCATTACACAGGATCGGCTGTGCCCGCGCCGACGTCGCGGCGCTCAGCGAAAGCTCGACGTTGGACGCCTCCGATACATCCCAGTAGTTCCGCAGGCGAGCCGAATAACCGAGCCCGCTCAACCGCTTATTGGCCGGCTCCACCGTGGTGAGCTCCTCCTCCGGTTCGCCGAGATGATCGACGACCGTTGCCACTACCTCCTGGTAGAACCCGAACGGCGCAAAGATCTTGCTCCCCCACAATCCCGTTCCCTTCAGTCCCTCGGGGCCGAGGAAACGCTGGATCACGTGCGGGTACTCCACCGTGTGAAGTTCCGGGCGGTGAGTGGTGTTCTGCTTGCCAAATGGCATGTGGAAGCGGCCAATCCGCGCCTGCGTTCCCCACGGCAGCGCCGTCGCGGTCGCGTACGCTTCCTCGATGGCGATCCCTTCCGCGTCGGAAATCCCGAGAAAGAAATCGGCTCGGAAGTACGGGTCCACCGCGGAGCTGAGTGCCAGCTCAACTTCGCGGATCTCGAACCGGCGGCCGCCCTCGATCGTTGAACCATCGGGCGAAAAGTCGGCAACGATGTCCCCGATCGCGCTGATGTCGGGGATCAGCCGGGGGTTAACGGGACCCTGCCCGGGTCCCATCCGCCTTGCTGAATCAGGTGAGGCGGACTGCAGTGCCTCGAGCTCCCTGACGAGCGCGATCGAATCGGCGCGCGCGAGGCTGTCGGCGCGCGCAACGCTGTCAGCGCGCGAAGGGGCCTGCGCGGTCAGTGCTGAAGCGGATGCAACGAGCGCGCAGAATGCGGCAGTAAATCGCATTGCTTACTCTCTTCGTTATGTGTGGGCCGGAATGAGTGTTCCGGCGAAGTCGTCCGCGACGGAAATCGCGGCAGGAATGGCGCGCTTTACGCGCGCCGGCTGGACGACTCGAAGGGAGGCGGTCCGCGAGACGGCGGAAGTATTTCTGTCGGAGCGTTGCGGCATGGAACCAGTTCTGGCGCCCTTACGGCAATCGCCGAGGAAATGGCGGCAACGGGGGCGTGCGGAAGCGGGACACCGCCGGCGAGCTTGTGCCCGACGCAAGCGGCGCAGCCCGCTTCATCGTGGACGTAGTGGAACTGGGTTCCCGGCGCTTCGACGTGTGCGACGGTGTTGGGTGCGTCGCTCTCGAGCACGGGGGCAGCCGCAAGCGCTGCTTGGCCAACGGCAAGCAGTAACGCCGCCCGGCGCAGGAACACCTTCGTTCTGCTCACGCTTGTCTTCACGCCCTTCATACCCGCAAGGTAGCGTTAGTTGTTCCAGCACGCGCAGGCAGAAGACGTTCTCAGACCTCGGCCCGAGGTCGTGGGCGTTAAGTGTCCGGTCGCGCGCCACCCTTGCGCAGCTGTCTGCCCGTAAGGCCATGTAGTCGCAGAGCTCAGCGCTCCCTCGGCTCACTTCCTTCCCCGTGGAGGCCAACGTCGTTTGCAGGCTTACGCCCCTTGGAGCGAACCGCGACGATGAGGAGATAGACGAGAACACCAATCAAGCCCAGCATGATGACCCAGGTCAGGCCCATCGCGACCATCATGCCCATTTCCATCTTCGGCCGGCCGTTCATCATCGAGCCGCCCATCATCGAGCCGCCCATCATCGAGCCGCCCCGCATCATCCCGTCCATACCTGTCATCGCGCCGACCATAAGGAGCACCCACACTAGCGCCAAGGCACCGAGGACCCACAGTACAGCCACCAGAAACCGGTTCACAACAGTAACCTCCGCCGCCTCAGCGGCATAAGATGTTCCCAGATCTCATTTCCACAGAACCCATGAGCTCCTCACCATGTTCGTCCGTGCGAACATGGCAGCGATGGGCACACGATCGTGAGCGACCTCCATCGTCCGTCTTTCCCGCGAAGTTACTCGATATAGGCTCGAAGCCGGTCGAGCATGCGCCTGTCGGTCGTTTCCGCGTCGTCCAGCTTGGGTGTCTCGATGACCTTGCCGATGCGGGCGAGCCGCTCGTCGTTCATGATACGACGGAACGCCTCCTCGCCGATCGCACCCTCGCCAATCAGCTCATGGCGGTCTGTGCGCGACCCAAGCGGCACCTTGGAGTCGTTGAGATGCATCATGCGGAGCCGGCCCCGCCCGATCACATCGTCGAAGCGTGCCCAAACGCCGTCGTAGTCGCCAACCAGATCGTATCCGGCGGCAAAAATGTGCGCGGTATCGACGCACACTCCAACGCGATCACGCTGCGGTGCCGGGATCAGCTCGATCAACGTAGCCAGCTCCTCGAAAGTTGCGCCGAGTGCGGTGCCCGATCCCGCCGTCGTCTCGAGGAGAAGCATCACGCGTCCTGGCGCCGCCTCGAGCGCCATTCCGATCGCCTCGGCGTTTCTCGCGAGACCGGCGCCCCGATCGTCCATGAAGTTGCCCGGGTGGGACACGAGGTAGTGAAGCCGCAGCGCGGCCGCACGGTCGAGCTCCTTCGTGAACGACTCGATCGACCTTGCGCGGAGCACCGGATCCGGTGAAGCGAGGTTGATCAGGTAGCTGTCGTGTGCGCATGTCTCGCGGACACCGGTCTCGCCCAGCTCCGTGACAAACGCCGTGCATTCCCCCTCCTCGCACACGCGCTCTGCCCAGCGGTTGGCCATCTTCGTGAAGATCTGCATCGCCGTCGCGCCGATGGCCTTCGCCCGGGGCGGAGCGTTGCTCGTTCCCCCGGCGATCGAGATGTGCGCGCCGAGGCCGCCCTCCAGCGGCGGTGGATCAGCTCCCGGCACGAAGCCATTCGGCGGGATCGACCGCCGGACCGCCGCGTCTGATCTCGAAGTGCAGGTGCGAGCCGAGCGCCGGATCCGTGATACCGACGGTGCCGAGCGTCTGCCCCTTCGACACGCGCATCCCTTTGCGCACGTTCATCCTCTCGAGTGACCCGTACACAGAGTAGTCGCCGCCGCCGTGCTCCAGAATGACGGTGTTGCCGTATGTGCCCATCTGACCGGCGTAGGCGACTTCGCCCGCCGAGACCGATTTCACGGGCGTGCCGACAGGCGCCGTAATTCCGATGCCGTTCCAGCGCGTGGTCGTGTTGTTCGGGTTGACGAATCTGCCGAACCGATAGAGGAACGAGCCGTCGACGGGCCAGTCGAGTTTGCCGAGATCTGCGGTGCGGATCGAGCTCGCCTTCACCGGCGCGGCGCCGCGGCGCGTCGTCACCCGCTTCCGCTCCACCTCGAACGAGGCGATCACGTTGTTCAGCTTCGACTCGCTGCGCACGAGCTCGGCGAGTCGCTCTTTCATTCGCTGCGCATCTTCACGTACACGTACGAGATTGCGCGAGCGTTCCTGTTCCAGCGCCACGAGGCGCGCTGCTTCCTGCGTCTTCTCGGTACGATTCTGCGCGAGACCGCTCTGCAGTCTTACCAGCTGCGACCTCTGCGAGCCAATGCGCGTGTGCAGGTCCTCGAGGCGGCGGACGACACCCCTGTCACGCAGCGTAAGGATGTGCAGGTACTTGTATCTCGCCACGAGCTGTCCGACCGATTGGGCCGAAAAAATGACCTCGGCCGAGTAAAGCGGGCCGCGTTTGTAGATCTCGACCAGCCTCTTCTGCAATGTCGTCCGCTTGACGCGAGCTTCACGCTCGGCGCGGTCGAGATCCCGCGTCGTCCCGTTTACCTCTTCATTGATCGAGACGAGCTGCTGGTCGAGCGACCTCACCACTCGGAGCGTCGCATCGTGCTGGCGGTCGAGAAGCGTCACCTCGTCGGCGAGCTCGTGCGCGGTGTTCTGCAGGCCAGTCATCCGCTGCTGGAGGTCGGCGCGCTCCTGGCGGATGCGGGTCAGCTCGTCGCGCTGCGCCTTCAACCGCGCCTCGTTGGTTGTCGGCTGCTGTGCGGCTGCGCCAGTGACCCAGACAGCGCAGCACGCCAGCGCGAGGCTGGAGCGCTTCAGATGCTGCGTAAATGCCTTCCCACGGAGACGAAGCTTCCAAGTACACCGATCAGCGCGCCCGCGAGGATGCCGAGGAACATCAACTGCGGATCGAAGAAGACCGTCTCGAGGAAGTAGCGGTTGATGGTGCGGTTGGCGAACCAGGTGAAGAGCAGCGCCAGCAGCCCGCCCAGAAGTCCCTTGACGAGGCCGTCAATGAGGAAGGGAAGCCGCACGAACATGTCCGTCGCGCCGACCAGCCTCATGATCGAAATTTCCTTCGCACGCGCCAGCACTGCCATCCTGATCGTCGCGCCGATGATGATCACGGCGACCGTGGCGAATGCGAGGCCGAGCCCCGTCCCGGCGATCGTCGCAATGTTGCGGAGCCGATACAGCTTCTCGACCCATTCCTCGCCGTAGCGCACATCGTCGATGAACTGATAGGTGCGGATGCGGTCGGCCACCGACTTGACGACTCGGGGACTGCGCAGCCCAACGCGAAGGTGCACCTCGATGGATGCGGGCAGGACGCCAGCCTCGAACACATCGGCGAACTCCCCCATCTCCTTCCGGGCCCGCGCCAGCGCCTGCTCTTCGCTGACATAGTCCACGCGCGCGACCTCGGGGAACTCACCAATGTCCTTCATCGCCGCGGAGACGGATTCCATTCCCGTTCCGTCGGAAAGGAAGCCGCGCACCTCGACGCGCTGCTCGACCTGCTCGAGAGCGCTCCGGATGTTGATCGCGACGAGACCGAAGAGGCCGAACGCGAACAGGGAGAACGCAATCGTGACGACTCCCAGCGCGCTGAGCAGCGGCGCGCGCCGCGAGGCGGTCAGCGTTTCGCGGATCGCCAGCATCTACCAGTCCGTCGGAGTGCGCATATGAGCCCTGGCGCCACCTTCCGGCGGCTGCGCAGGCCTGGTCGATTCCGCCGAATCGAACACAATGCGGCCATGATTCAGCTCGATCGTGCGATACTCCGACCGGCGCACGAGGTCGAGATCGTGCGTCGCCATGATCACGGCGGTGCCCGATGCGTTGATATCACGCAGCAGCTGAAACACGCCGCGCGTCGCGCGCTCGTCCAGGTTCCCGGTCGGCTCGTCGGCGAGCAGCACGAACGGGTCGTTCACGAGCGCCCGCGCGATTGCAACGCGCTGCTGCTCGCCGCCGGAAAGCTCGCGCGGGTAGCTTGTTGCCTTCGACACGAGGCCAACTTGCGTAAGCGCGCGATTCACTTTCGCTCCGATGACGCCTTTCGGCACTCCAATCACCTCGAGCGCGAAGCGCACGTTCGCTTCCGCCGTCCGGTCCTCCAGCAGCCGGAAGTCCTGGAAAACGATCCCGAGCCGGCGGCGCAGCTGGGAGACCTGCCGCCCCCTGGCAGTGCGCGAGCTCACTCCGCTCACGAGCACTTCTCCCGAAGTGGGCCGCTCTCCCAGGTAAAGCATCTTCAGGATGGTCGTCTTTCCGCTGCCGCTCGGGCCCGTGAGAAAGACGAACTCGCCCTTTTTCACCCGGAACGAGATGTGGCTCAGTGCGAGTCCGGCGCGAGGATACTCCTTCGCAACTTCATGGAGCCGGATCATCTGTGCTGCGGAAGCGCCTGCTCGATATCCGCGATCAGGTCGTCGGCGTCCTCGATGCCGATGCTCATGCGGAGAAGCCCCTCGGGAATTCCGATCGCGCTGCGCTCCTCGGAAGAAAGGAACTCGTGCGAAGTGTAGCGTGGCTCGCTGACGAGCGAATCGACCCCGCCCAGCGAAGCCGCGTGCGTGAAGATCTGAAGGCGCCCGAGAAAGGCCTCGGTCGCGGAGCCGCCGCCGACGAGCTCGATTGCCATCATGCCGCCGTAACCGTCGAGAGTCTTCTTTGCGATCTCATGGTCCGGGTGGTCGGGCAAACCCGGGTAGTGCACCTTTGCGATGCGCGAATCATTCGAGCACCACTCGGCGATTCGCATCGCGTTCTCATTCTGCCGCTCGACGCGCACGGCAAGCGTCTTCAGGCCACGCTCCAGCAGCCAGCACGCAAAGGGGTCGGGCGCCTGCCCCCACACTGCCATCTTGCGACGAGCTTCCTCGATGAACGGTTCGGTACCGAGTACCACACCGGCAAGAATGTCATGGTGACCATTCAGGTATTTCGTCGCCGAGTGAATGACGACGTCGACGCCGTGCTCGATCGGCCGGAAGTTGACGGGACTCGCGAACGTCGAGTCGATGACGAGGGCGAGCCCCTTCGACTCCGCCATCGTCCGCAGCGAGGTAAGGTCGAGCACGCGGCAGGTCGGATTGACCGGCGACTCGAGGAAGATGACTCGCGTGTTCTTCTTCACTGCCTTCCGCCACGCGCGCGGCTCCAACGGGTCCACGAACGTGACCTCGATTCCCATTCCGGGCAGGTCTTCCGTGAACAGGCGCCGCGTGCCGCCGTAGATCCACGAGCTCGAGACGACGTGGTCACCCGACCGCACGAGGGCCAGCATCGCGCAGCAGGTCGCCCCCATGCCGCTCGACAGGACGAGCGCGGCTTCCGCGCCTTCCAGCACGGCAAGGCGCTTCTGCACGCGTTCGGCGTTCGGCGTGTTGCCGTAGCGCGTATACATCAGCCCGTCGCTGGTGCCGATGTCCTGGACGTAGTTCACCGACTGGACGAGGGCGGCCGATACGCCCGCGCCCGCCTGCGGCGAATCCACTCCACCGTGGATCGCGTTCGTCGAAATGCCCGTCTTGCGTTTCCTGGTTGCCAACGGGGCTCCTAGCCGAGGTTGCTGGTGCTGCGTCCCGCGTCGAAGTCGTGCTTGACAATGCGCACGACCTCCGCTGGGGCGACGCCGAGTATGTCGCGCGCGACGACGCTGCCCAGCGTGACGGTGTCGTCGAATACAAGTATCGCCAGCTCGTGGCGCCGTGGTCCGTATATCCACACCAGCTCGCCGTCTTCGAGCAGCCGCCTTCGCGCGTCGGAAGGGTTCAGGCGCACCATCGGCCCGCGCTCAGAGTCCTTTTTTGTCGTTGCGATATAGCGCGAAATCATGAGCCACGGCTGGAAACCTTCCATCATGCTCCCATCCTGAGCGGGATCATCGTTTCCGTCGCCGCACCGACAGTGGCGTATCCATCCTCGTAGCGGATGACGAGCCGGCGGCGCCAGAGCGTATCGAGCATCAGCGCGGCGTCGTCGGACGAAATTCCGCTCGCTCCCGCAACGTCGGCGGGTCCGCCTGCGCCAAGCTCGGAGATTGCCTCCCACGCCTTCCGCTCGTTGCCGCCGACGGAGCCGATGAGACGCAGCGCGCCATCCGCAAACTGTGACACGAGTGCGAGATTGTGCCTCTCGAGCACGGCCTCGATTGCATCAAGGTGTGAATCGCTGATTCCGCGGAAGACGAAATACACCTCGCGCCGCGGCGTATCCACGCTCACGTACTGGAGCAGCAGCTTGGCGACAATTTCGTCGGCGCAGGAGAAGTCGAGCAGCCTGACGTGCGAGAAGTCGATCACGGTCAGGGCGCGGTCGCCAATTGCATCCAGCTCGTGCTCGATCGCGCAGCGCACCGCCGCGCCCGTGGGCCGGGTGACGAGGTTCGAGTACAGGTCGCACACGTTGCGCAGCATCGAGCTGACATCGATGTGATTGATCACTGCACGCGCTCCGGTATCGTGATCTGCACCTGCGCTCCGGGGAACGGCGCGAGGTCCTCGGCGAGCGGATCGTCCTCGTCCCAGTCGCCCTTCGGCAGGACGGCAATGCGCGCCGTACCGCTTCTGATCGAAAGCTTGCCGTCCCACGTTCCGACGAACTTCTTCACGCCGGCGAGCCCCTGGCCGCGGCCCGGATCGCGGAATCGCGACGCGCCGCGCATCACCGTTTCCTCGAGCGCCTGGCCGTCGTCCCACCGGTCCTTGCGCTGGAACCCGGTCGCCGATTCCAGCGACTGCCTGAACCCCACGCCCGCATCGCAGACCGCGATCACGACAACCTTCCGTCCGCCGAGCCGCACGCGCCACGTGTACGTCTGCACCGCCGCCCAGCCGCCGCGTCCGGCGTGCTCGACGATGTTCTGGCACACCTCGGAGAGCGCCATGCTGAACCGCATCGTGATCTTCGCGTCGAGATGCAGGCTCTTCACCAGCGCGTCCTGCGCGCGCTGCTGGATCTTGTCCACCACCGTGTGAATGTCGTCGCTCTTCGAGATCGACGTCACCTCGAGCAGCACGCTGCTCTCCGTCGCGCGCGACGCCTTCACCTTGCCCTGTATCTCGTACAGCTCGGCGGCGTGCTTGAAGAAATCCATCCGGGACCAGTAAGAGCTGACGTTGTCCGACTCGGGAACGTAGAGGATCGGCCGCTCGACGCGCGTCTGCGCCAGCGCCAGCAGCGCGGTGAGTCCGTAGGGCGACGCCCAGCGCGCGTGACGTGTGTCGACGATGATCTTCTCGTCCAGCGGCAGCGGGGCGACCTGATCCAGCACCTGCTCGAACGACTTGTCTTCCAGTGAATGTGGAACGTTGATGATGGTCGTCACTTGGTGCTGAGCTCTCCGCGCAGGTAGTCCGCGAGACCGCTGGCGCCGCGATGGTCAACATTCCGGGCCGCCGCGTCGAGAGCGCGGTCGATTGCCGCGTCTAACTTATCACCCGCGAGCAGCCGTGAGAAACAGGTCGCGCCCCACACATCGCCGCAACCCGTTGGATCGCCGCCGCCTTCGTGGCGGGGAGGCTTCGCCGGCACCAGCGCCGTCCTTATCGCACCGGGGGCGTCGCCGAGCGGTTTGCGGGGCAGGTCGGAGAGGCCTTCGAATCCGGGCGCGGAAAAGTAGACCACGCCGCGGCTTCCCATCGTCACGTTGAGAACGCTCACCCCGTTCCCGATCGCAATCGCCGCCAGTGCCAGAGCGTCGGGCGCCATCATGCTCATCTCCTCCTCGTTCACCTGCATGAAGTCGAAGCAGCGACACCACGCGGCTGGATTGGCGAGCGGCTGCAGCGTGCGCACGCCGTTTGGCTGCAGCGCGAGTAGCACGGAGTGCAGGTCGCAGTAGATCGGTCCCCGAAAATGCTGGCGGATGAGCTGCGCAACCTCGAGATCGAGCTCGAAACCGCTGATGAGATTTATGTAGAGGGCATCCACGTCGGCGAGGAGCGGCTTGAGCCCCAGCCAGCTCCAACCCGGCACTCCGCCCGTCAGCCGCTCGCAGCGCTTCTCGGCACTCTGATAGTGTAGCTCGACGCGATTGTTCTGGTGCGGAACCACAATCGGCGCCGCCTCCGCCGCCACCTTGTCGAGCGTCCCGAGGAACTCGCGCGCGGAATGGGCGAGATCGTGCCCCACCTTTAGCAGCGGCACCATCTCCCAGTCTTCGGGAAGCGCCGCATCGAGGGCGCCGAGCGCGTAGGTGATGCCGCCCCATTCCTCCACCGCGGCGTCGCGTGGATCGCGGCCGTGAATTACGTCCCAGACGATGCTGCCGATGACGCCGACCCTCTTGCGTCGCGCCATTAAAGCTCGCCCAGGGTCTTCATCTTGAACGTTGCGACTGCGCCGACGACGCCGGCGGAAAGGGGAAGCGCGCCGGGAACGATGCGGCACGCATCTACCGCCGGCTTGAACGCGCGTCGGCGAACCTCGGCGCGCAGCGGCTCGAACAGCGCGTCACCCGCCTGTGTCACCCCGCCGGCAATGACGACCATGTCCGGGTTGAAAATGTTGATGAGATTGGAGATTCCGGCGCCAAGAAAGCGCGCCGTGTCGCGCACGACCTGCCTCGCCACGGCGTCCTCACGCTTCGAAGCTTCGTAGACCGTCTGCGCCGTGATGCGCGAGACATCTCCGCCAACCATCTCGCTGAGAATGGACTCCTCCTTTCCCTCGAGCGCCTCGCGTGCACGCTCGGCGATCGCCGGTCCCGACGCGTATGCCTCGAGGCACCCGTAGTTGCCGCAGTTGCATCGGCGGCCGGTGGAGTCGATCGTGGTGTGGCCGACTTCACCCGCGACATCGGACGCGCCGTGATAGAGCTGTCCGTCGAAGACGATCCCGCCCCCGATGCCGGTGCCGAGCGTCATTCCGATGAGATTGCGCACGCCGACCGCCGCTCCGCGCCAGTATTCGCCGAACGTCGCGCACCGGGCGTCGTTGTCGAGCGTCGCGTCCAGCTTCACGCGGCTGGAGACCTCGTCGCGGAGAGGAAAGTTCTTCCAGCCGAGGTTGCCAGCAGCGATCACGACGCCGGTTTCCCGGTTGAGCGGGCCTGGCGAGCCGATTCCCACGCCCAGAAAGTCGGAGCGCTCCGCGCCCGTCTCTTTCATCGTGTGGGCGAGAACTTCCTCGATGATCGTCACGATGCGCGCGACGACATTGTCCGGACCCGTATGCGTCATTGTCGGAATGGTCCGCATCGCGATCTCGCGGCTGCCGTCGAGCGGCATCGCGCCGGCAACGATGTTGGTACCGCCGAGATCCACGCCGATTATGTAACGCTCTTTCACGCTCATGCCGCCACCGAAGGGTTGAGGACCAGATCGAGCGCGCCGGCGACGCGTGTTGCCGGCACGTCACGCATGCACTTCCAGTGACCGAGGGGACAGCTCTCGGGCCCGTGGCGGTGACAAGGCCGGCAGCCGAGCGACTCGTGGCCGATAACCGCACGCCTGGCGGCAAGTGGTCCGAATCCGAACTCAGGCACCGTTGGGCCGAAGATGGAAATCGTTGGCGTGCCCATTGCCGACGCGAGATGGAGCGGTGCCGAATCGTTGGTGACGATCGCCCGCGCCCGGCCGATGAGCGCCGCCGAAGCAAGCAGCGAAAGCCGCCCGACTGCGTTGATGACGCTATTCGGGGACACGACATTCGCCATCGCAGCGGCAGTATCTGCATCGCTGGCGGAGCCGACAATGGCGAGGCGGTGATCGCGTGCGATCAGCGCCGCGAGCTCGCGATAGTATGGCCAACGCTTTGTGCCCCACGCGCTCCCCGGTGCAAGCGCGATGAACGGGACATCCGAATCCCCGTGGAGGCGAAGAAGCGAATCGACCGCCCGATGGTCTTCGTCGGACGGATAGAGCCGGGGACGCACCTGCCCCGCAACCGGCGGATCCGCGCACTCAGACATCGAGAGGGACCAGAGTCGCTCGGCGTGATGCTTTTCAGGGCGAAACCTGAGCTGCGTCGTGTACAGCATGCGCCCCGTGGAGCTCGCGAAGCCGATTCGCTGCGGCGCGCCCGTCAGCACCGCGAGCAGCCCGCTCCGCAGTGAACCCTGTGCCAGATATACGACGCCATATGGCGGCTTCCGTCTTATCTGGCGAACCGTCTGCCGCATTCCCAGCGCCGAACTGTAGCTCCCCGTCTTGTCATAGCGAATCACCTGGCGGATCGCGGGATTGTTCGCCAGCACCGCCGCGCCTTCCGGAGTTGCGACGACATCCAC
The DNA here is from genome assembly GCA_035575795.1 of Gemmatimonadaceae bacterium. Lineage (GTDB taxonomy): Bacteria > Gemmatimonadota > Gemmatimonadetes > Gemmatimonadales > Gemmatimonadaceae > UBA4720. The sequence continues at coordinate 4,668 of DATLXE010000023.1, read as the reverse complement.
CGGCCCGCGCTTCGCCAGCTCCGCGATGAGCGGCGTCGTGAGAATCACGTCGCCAAGAAAGCTCGTCTGCACGACGAGAGATCCGCCCACTAGTCTACCTGCAGCACGGCGAGGAAAGCCTCCTGCGGAATCTCGACGGAGCCCACCTGCTTCATGCGCTTCTTTCCCTCTTTCTGCTTCTCGAGGAGCTTGCGCTTGCGTGAGATGTCGCCGCCGTAACACTTGGCAAGCACATCCTTGCGCAGCGGTTTCACGCTCGTGCGCGCGATTACCTTCGACCCGACCGCCGCCTGGATCGCCACCTCGAACAGCTGCCGCGGAATGAGCTCCTTCAGCTTGTCGGCGATCTTGCGTCCCCACTCGTACGCCTTGTCCTCGTGGATGATCACGCTGAACGCGTCGACGGGGTCGCCATTGATCAACATGTCGAGCTTGACGAGGTCGCTCTTCCGGTACTCGAGCATTTCGTAGTCGAGCGAGGCGTAGCCGCGGCTCACCGTCTTCAGCTTGTCGAAGAAGTCGAGGATGATCTCACCAAGCGGGAATTCCCAGTCCAGCTCGACGCGCGTCGTGTCGAGGTAGGTCATGTTCTTGTACACGCCGCGACGGTCCGTACCGAGCGTCATGATCGGCCCGATGTACTCGGCCGGCATCATGATGCGCGCTTTCACGTAGGGCTCCTCGACGTAGTCGATGACGGCGCTCGGCGGCATCAGCGACGGATTCTCGATGAGCTTCATCTCGCCGTCGGTGAGGTAGACCTTGTACTCGACGCTCGGAACGGTCGTAACGAGCTCGAGCCCGAACTCGCGCGTCAACCGCTCCTGCACGATCTCCATGTGCAGCAGCCCGAGAAATCCGGCGCGGAAACCGAATCCCAGCGCGGTAGAAGTTTCGGGCTCGTAGTTGAGGGAGGCGTCGTTCAGCTGGAGCTTCTCGAGCGCGTCGCGAAGCGTTTCGTACTGCGTCGTGTCGGTCGGGTAAAGCCCGGCGAAGACGAACGAGCGCACGGCCTGGTAGCCGGGCAGTGCCTCGGAGGCGCGGCGGTCGGCGTCGAAAATCGTGTCACCGGCCCGCGTTTCACTGACGGAGCGCACGCTTGCGACGACGTACCCGACCTCACCGGGACCGAGTTCGTCGGTCGGGACCTGGCGGAGCTGGTTATATCCTACTTCGTCAACCTCGTACACCGACTCACTGGCGCCGAACGTGATGCGCGTACCGTGGCGGATCACGCCGTCGACGACACGCACGCTCGGGATGGCGCCCCGGTACTTGTCGTAGAACGAATCGTAGATGAGCGCGCGCAGCGGCGCCTCGCGGTCGCCTTCGGGCGGCGGCACCTTGCGCACGATTTCCTCGAGGAGCTCCGGGACGCCGAGTCCCTCCTTGGCGCTCACGAGAAGAATCTCGTCCGGATCGACGCCGAGCAGGTCGTGCACTTCCTGCTTGCGGCGCTCGGGTTCGGCGCCCGGAAGGTCGATCTTGTTGAGGATGGGGATGATCTCGAGACCGGCGTCCATCGCCAGGAAGAGATTCGAAAGCGTCTGCGCCTGGATCCCCTGCGATGCGTCGACGACGAGGATCGCGCCCTCGCATGCGGCGAGCGACCGTGAGACCTCGTAGGTGAAGTCGACATGGCCGGGCGTGTCGATCAGGTTCAGCTCGTACTCCTGCCCGCCTACCGCTGTGTAGGTCATGCGCACTGCGTTCAGCTTGATTGTGATACCACGCTCGCGCTCGAGGTCGAGCGTGTCGAGCACCTGTGCCTTCATTTCGCGCTTCTGCAGCATCCCCGTCGCCTCGATGAGCCGGTCGGCGAGCGTGGACTTGCCGTGGTCGATGTGCGCGACGATGCAGAAGTTGCGAATGTGCTCGAGCTTCAAAATGGGATCCGGGTGCCGCAGGGAGGGAAGGTGGAGACCCTCTAATATAGCGGTTGAGCTCGCTTTCCCGGCTTCCGCAGGTGAGATATCAGAAGACTCCGGCGAGCTATTTTTTCGGTGAGCGGGGTAATAAGCTTGTAGCACTCACTCGTCCAAGGATTGGCTCGTGAAAAACTTCTCTCGGTCGGTGTTGCTCGGACCTCTGGTTCTTGGGGGCTTGCTTTCGTGCGGCGGGGGAGACAATCCCGTCGACGTCATTGGTCCCCCGGCGACGATCACGTTTCCCTCTGCCACCGCGCCGACCGTGCTCGCGGGTACCGCTCTCCCGCCGCTGACCATTCGCGTAAATGATCAGTCCGGCCGCGGAGTCCCGAACACCCCCGTCGTGCTCTCGGTTACCGGCGGCGGGACGCTCAACGTTTTCGCGGACACCACGGATGCGAATGGAGACGTGACAGGCGTGGTCTGGACAGTTGGCAAGGGCGCGGTCCCTCAACGCCTCACCGTGACGGCGACTGTGACCGGGGTTACCGCAACCCTCACCGCGACTATTCAGACCTCCTACGAGCTCGATCTTCGCTTTTTCGGGCCAGCGCCTCCAACGGCTGCGGCCGCGGCATTCACCAATGCAGCCGCGAGGATCACGGGGAGTGTCATCGCTGCACTCTCGAACGTAGGTTTTCCCGATTCGGTTACCGTAGGCGGCGGCCGCCGCCTGACAATTGGAAAAGTGCTGCAGGATTTTTGCGGTGGGCCGGACGTGACGGCGCAAACCCTTGCCACCACGCGTGGAGTGATCATCTACGCGACCGTGGATTCGATCGATGGTCCGGGGAGGGTTCTCGGATCGGCGGGTCCCTGCCTGTCCCGGACTGACGGGCTGCCGGCCCTCGGAGTGATGCGCTTCGACAGGGCTGACATCGAAACCCTTACCAACGACGGTCGCGTCGAGAGCGTGGTACTGCACGAGATGCTGCATGTGATCGGACTGGGCACGGTATGGGAAAACAAAGGGCTGCTGATAGGCGTAGACACCACGCCGACCAGATTCACGGGACCCAAGGCGACCGCCGCCTGCGTCGAACTTGGCGGCTTACCTGCGTGCAACGGCTCCGTCCCCGTCGAGGACTGCGTCGGCTTGGATCCCCGCAACTGCGGGCGCGGCAGCCGCAATGGACACTGGCTCGAGGCCGTTTTTGATACCGAGCTGATGACACCTTTCATCGAAGCGCGCGACATTCTCACGCCGTACAGCAAGATGTCGATCCAGTCACTCGCGGATATCGGCTACACGGTGAACGCGTTCGCCGCGGATCCGTACGGAGTGCCCAATCCCTCGGCAAGAACAATCAGGGCGGAGGGTGGCGGGAGCTCGGCTCCGGCCATGTGGGACGTCGTGGTGCAGCCTCGCTTCACCATTTCTCCGTCCGGAGTGGTCCGTCCAATTGAAGTCGCGACCCCTGCGACGAGGAGTGTCCGATGACTGGCAGAGTTTTGACGATCGCGAGATTTCATGGTGTGGTGGTGCTGACGTTCGCACTCTCCGCATGCGCGACTCCGAAACAGGAGGAGGCCGCGGTTTCGTCCGAGGCCGCGTCAAGCACACCATCGCCGTCCGGCGCAGAGCCTGCTGGGACCGGAGCTTCGGTCGGTACGCCAGCTGCGTCCGGCAAGGTGGGCGCTCCAACGGCGGGAACGGGAGCAGTGACCGGCACTCGCAGTGGAACCACGGCCAGGCCCGCCGCAACGACGAGCCGCAGGTCCACCGCAGCGCAGACTCCGGTGAAAACTGCCACCGGTACGAAGACGGCGGTTACGAAGACCGACCCTGGCCCATATCGTGATAGTGCGTACGGCCCGAAGTTTACCATCGATGCGAACGGGAACGTCACTCCAATCAAAAAGAAGTAGCTCCCGGACAAATGAGAAAAAAGAGAGCCGCTCGCGCGGCTCTCTTTTTTTGTCGCTCCTTCCCTAGATAACCGGCGGCGGAACGATGTCCTTTTCGGGCCGCTCACGGACCGGCCGCGGGGTCTCCTGGCGCTCCCTGATCACCGGTGGGGCCTGTACGGGCGCAGGTGGCGGATCGGCGCGCCGGACGGGCTCCGGGGTGTACTCGCGCGGTGGGGAGAGGCGGGGTGGCGCGGCCTGCGGTCCTTGCGTTCCCACGGGCTCGGGTCGCGCTCTCTCGAGACGATCAGGAAATGTCCGTGATGCCTCCGAGGATGGCACCGCAGCGGCCGGAAGCGGGCGGAGTCGCGGCGGCGCCGCGTGCGTCACCGGAAAGTCACCCTGCGCCGGCTCGGCGCGTGGATTCCGTGCGGGCGGAAAGGTCCCCACTGTTACCGGCTCGGCCGATGCCGAGCCCGGGCGTGGACGACGGCGCGGCAGGCGCTCCTCGGGGAATTGCTTCAACACTGTATCGCCTGGAATCGGCGGCCCATTGGGACGCACTGGCTGCCGCAACCTCTCCGGCAGGAACGTGACATACGGGTTGCCGCACTGGTCGTACCCGATGATGCGGAGACTGCCGTTGCGCGCCCCCGCGAGCCGCGCGTTGAGTGCGGCGTACTGAAGGTACCCCACGCCGAAAGCGTTGCCGTACACGAGGTCGCAGCTCGGGAACGCCGACGCGTAGTAAGTCTGGCCGCCCGCAAAACGGAAAATGTCGTAGCCGACCTGGTTGCCCGTTGCGCCCAGCTGCCTCGCCAACGCCAGCGCGAGGCTGTTCGGGTTGCGCGATGCGACGAGTCTCGCGATCGCCGGGTAGTTCCAGTCACCA
>DATLXE010000022.1:0-5635 GCA_035575795.1 Gemmatimonadaceae bacterium | reverse complement strand
CGTGGTGTACGTCGGCGCCACGGGGATGCATCCAGCTACTCGGGCGTGGCTTCACCTTCACGACCCGAATCCCGACATAGGTCGTGTGGCCGCGCGGTATCCGGAATCCCGGAGCGAGCCACTCGACGTGATCGCGGTGCGATTACCCACCGATGTTCAGCGGCAAGAAGTCAAGCAGGCCGTCGTCGACCAGCTCGCGGGTCGCCAACTCCTATCGGACGGCTATGTCGGCGATCCTCCGAACGCTCAGGCCAACACTCGCGCATCAGCAGCACACGCGGCACGCCTTGTGTCGCGCATAGTCGCGCACCTCGCGAGCGTCAAGCCTGAGTAGCGACGACCGCGCGAACAACGCGCCACAACCATCCGCCTCAGGCGTCATTCCGGAACGCTGGCCCAGGCGGTTGTTCTGTTCGGGGCCTTGGGCATGAACATGATGGGCGCGGAACCCGGAGGCCAGCGAGCGCCGGCGTGATGCCTTAGACGGTGCGGGGTCGCCAGGGCTCGTGCTCGTGCGTGAGCCAGACCAGCTCGGGGTCGAGCGCAAGCACCCGCAGCCGGCCTTCGGTGGGCGGCTCGTCGAACTCGCCGAACCAGACCGCCACGTCGCCGCCGACGATGACCGGGCGCCCGCCGGTCTCGACGACGACCATCTGCATGCCGTCGCAGTGGCCCGGCGCCGGGACGAGTCGGAGCCCGGGAAGCAGCTCGAGCTCGCCGTCGACCGGGACGTACCGCACGCCGGGAGCCTCGACCCACTCGCGGATGGTGTAGTCGTCCTGGCTGCGCGCGTCGTCGAGCTCCCGGCGCTGGACGTAGATCGGTTTGCCGGCAAAGAGGTGGTTGCCGCCGCAGTGGTCGGCGTGCAGGTGGGTGTTGACGACGATGTCGATGCCGGCGAGATCGAAGTCCTGCTCGTTGAGCGGACGGAGGCGGGGATCCATGTCGGCCATCGCCGGGTGCAGCTCCGTCATGCCGGTGTCGACCAGCACGCGCGCGTCGGGATGGTCGATGACGTGCACATAGACCGGCATCCGCTCGCCTTCGACGGACAGGTCGGCAACGAAGACCGGCGTGATGGTGACTGAGGCGGGGGCGTTCATTGTGTACCGGCGTCCATGGCCTTTTGCACCACGCGTGGGCAGCCTCGGCCACGCCGGGCAGCTCCTCCTTGAGGAAGGTCATCGCGCCGTCGTCGGACGAGATCATACCGCGCCATCTCGTGCTCCTTTCTCGGGCGGCCTGCTCCGGCCGCATCTCACCCTGCCACGAATACTCGCGCAGCAAGAGAGACTGACAAACCACCGAAGACTCATCGCTGCTCCGGCCGATCCAGGCTCACTTCTTCAGGGGACATTCCCGAACACTGGCCCACTCGGCCGTCATGGAATCGCCGCCTGCCGCTTGGACGGCCTAGTAGGTTCTCGGCGTGGCGCAAAGGACCGATCTCCCGCGTGCGAGTACGAGGCGGATCGTGGAAACAACGAACCGCCGTCTGCTTCTCGAGATCAGCAATCTCGTTGGTGGGTTGTGGGTCTCGGTGAACGCCTTCGATCGCGACGGGTGGGAAGAGAGGTCGCGAGGCACTGGTTGGAAGGACGACCGCCACTCCCGCCGCTACGAGGACCGCGGCGGGAAGGCATCGCTCGCCGAGGCGATACAGGAGGCGGCCGGCATCGGTGCCGAGGAGGCGGTGCGGATTGCCGAGGACGCGATTGACGGCTGGCCGAGTCATCTCAGCGACACCGAAATATCCGGTTCGCTGGGCGGGCTGCGAGACTTTCTCGTCGTCCTCGCGCTGCTCGTCGTCGCATTCATTGCCCTGCTGATCGTCCTGGCCGTGGCGTTGACGTAGCTACGCGGCTCTCCACCGCCACTCAGGGGACATTCGTGAACGCTGGCCCAGGCGACGAGCGAACGCTGGCGCAGCGCCGACGGTTGCTAACTCGCCGACGCGCCACTAGTCGGGCGGCGATTACCGCGTCGCCAACCGAACCCGAGGAAGGCACCAACGAGAATGCCACCCGCGATGGCGACAGGCCAGAAGAGCGGCATGCCTGCCTCGTCGGAACCAGCGGCAGAAGCAGCACCTTCGATCGCGCCTTCGTCGGCAGCCCCGATCGTCAGAAGCGGATGGATGCCTTCGAGCGCGTTCGCCCACGTGCCGGTCTCATAGCCCCTGAACCAGATGGCAGCGGTGTACTCACCCTCCAGAAGATCGGGAACCTCGAACGTCAGCACTCGCGGCGTACCGAACTCCCCCAGTCTGCCAAGCTCGCCGATTTTGACGAGGCGAGGGTCAGCCCCGCCCCGGAGTTGGTCGGCGGCTTCGAGCGGTACGAGGTAAATCCGGAGCGGCCCCAGAAACTGCTCGCTTCCCTCTCCAACGTCAATCGCGACGAGGTCGCCCGCCTGGGCGACACGCTCGCTGAAAGCCGGGTTGAGCTTTGCCTCTGCCGTTGAGGCGAACATCAAGCACAGCAGCGTGACGGCAATCAAACAGCGCATCCTCAGATGATTACACCGCTAGCCCGTCCGCGGTTCCAAGCTGACGCCTTCAGGGGACATTCCCGAACGCTGGCCCAGCCGAGCTTCGGAACGCCTGGCCGACGTCTGCGGCGTCCTGCGTCGCCGTCAGACTCTCTTTCATGTCGACCGATCCGCTCGGAAGCTTCATGGACGAGTTCAACCGAGACATGGAGAAATTCGACCGTGACCTGGAACGAGTCCGCGCCCTCAGCCGCGATGCCATATTTCGCGTCACCATCTTGTCGGCATCCATCGTTGCGTTCTCGGCGACAGTCCTCTCTCTCCGCGAACTTCATCTCAATGTCGACAAAGGCCTGCTCGGCACAAGTTGGTGTCTCTTCGCAGCAGCGGTTGTCCTCGGCCCCGCCACGGTTGCGCTGGAAGCGCGTGCTCAGCTCATCATCACGTGGCGTGCGCGACAGCCCCAACATCACGATATGGATCGCGCGCTTACGCTCGGTGAGCGACTACAACTCTTTTACGTGTTGCTTTACGGCATCACGATCCGGCCGCGAAGCCTCTTCTACGCGCGCCACACTGACTATGACGCGAAGACCCCGACGCAAGGGATGTGGATGAACGCACACGCGATCCAGGCCATGCACTTCGTAATGGACATCGCGCTTGCGCTCGAGGTCGTGGTGTGGATCGTGTTCTCGACTGCCATGGTCGTCATGGTCATCGCTCTACTCCCGTAGCGCGGGATCGAACCGTGCAGGTGCTATCGCTAATCGCGCCGGAAAACGCTTGCATTGCCTAAACCTAGGTTCAGCCTTTCGGCGTGGTCACCCGCGGCTTTCAGAGCCTGCTCCTCGTTTCCGACTCCGTGTTCCGGGTCGTCGGGTACTAGAACCGGGTACTCAGCGACGTACTCATTGGTTTCGCTATCCACAACAACCCATCGCTCGACCCCCGTCCCGCACATTTCGCCGCCGACGGTAAAGCGGTACTCAGGCAGCGCTTCATCTTTTCGTCGTATGTGGCGATCTCCCCGTGCGTCTCGCCATATCCGTTCATCAGGGGCGTGTTCAGGTTCGTAGAGAGCCGGCGGCTTAATCAAGTACCCCAGAAACTTCCACTTGGCATAGACGGAAAGGCCGATCGCCCCGAAAAGAATCCAGCTGATGTTGCCCGACCATAGTGTGGAAAGTCGTAGCGCACTACATACGCGATCAAGCCAACCGCAGCGGTCTTGATGACGGCGTGAAGCACGTCAGCGATCTTCCGCTCTTGGTCTGCCACCGTGTCAAGATCTTCTCATACCGACGTTGCGCCAGAGTCAGCTCCCCAGACTGTCGGCTCCGATGGCTCGTACTTCATGGAGAACATCGTCGACGCCGTGATCCTCAGTGCAGGTCAAACCGAGTTCCTCTCATCTGACCGACTTGATCTCGTAGACCACCCCGGTAACACGACGTGACACGACGTATGTAGTCGTATACAACAAGGACATGGCTAGACCTCGCAAGGATGAGCCGCTCGTCCCGTTGACGGGGCGGATTCGCGACGAGCAGAGGAAATGGCTCGAGTGGGAGGCCGGGCGCCGCTTTGAGGGCGAAATGAGTCGCACGCTGCGGTGGTCGCTCGATCAGGCGCGGGTGTTCAGCCTGCTGATGATGAATGACGATCCGGTACGGCAGCTCGACCTGATGCTGAACCCAGAGAAATACCCCGAGGAGTTCGAGGAGGGGCCGAGCGTGGCCGAGCGGCAAGCCGAGCGGCTCCGACGTGAACGAGCGATCGCGCGGGCACACGGTCTGGGGGATCAATCGTGAGGCTTGCGCGAGCTGTCGACTTGTGGATGGGTGAGCTAGCGCGCGCTGGCCGCGAGCAGGGGACACGGGACAGCTACGTGCGCTACCTCAACAAGCTGATCGACCAACTCGAGCGAACGAAGCCTGACCCGCAGGTGCGGGAGGTGACCGTGAACGACTGCCGCGATTTCCTCGACGGCTGGATCGATCGGTCACCGTCCACGGTCGCCACGATCCACAGCGCGCTCAACGGACTCTTCACCTGGCTCTACCAGGAGCACGAGGTTGACGAAAACCCGATGAGCCGCATCCCGCGTCCCCGCCGGCAGCGGCCCGAGGACGTCGACGTCGTGACGATCTCGCCGCTCGAGGTAGAGCGAATGCTGGCGGGAACGAAAGGCTGGCAGGAGTTCCTCTGTCTTTCTGTCCTCGCTTATACGGGTGTGCGCCGCGCGACGGCGAGCCGGCTTCGCTGGAAGGACGTGGATCTGGACACAGGCACGGTGCGCTTCCACGAGAAAGGTCGCAAGGTCTCCGAGAAGCCAATCCCGAACGATCTCTGGTCGATCCTCCGGGCTGCCGCCGAGTCCGGGGAGGTCTCATCGCGCCCGAGTGACTACGTGATTCCGAACCGCCGACTCGCGACGGTTCGCCGTGCCGAGCGTGACGACCGGGTGATCTGGGACACCGTCGTGCTCGTTGCGGAGCGTGTCGGCGTCGTTGCAACGGTTCACGCGATTCGCCGTGCTTTCGCCGTGGCGTTCCTCGAGAGCCATCCGGGCGCTATCGAATCGCTCCAGGCGCTGATGAATCACTCCCGAATCGACACGACTCAGGTGTACCTGACGGCGTTCAATCGCTCGAAGGCGATGGAAGCCGTGCGAGATCTGCGTTGGGGCTCCGGATTCGTGGAGAACGCAGTGAAGGCCCATACGGGATTCGAACCCGTGCCGCCGCCGTGAGAGGGCGGTGTCCTAGGCCACTAGACGAATGGGCCGTGCAGCGGCGCAGTGTAGCGAACCGGTCTCGGGCACGGACCCGCGAGGGACCGTAGAGTTGGCGGCCGTGGCTGCGACGACGGATGCGCAAAGGGAGAAGCGGCGTAGGATCCTCCGGGCCGCGATCACGGTCTTCGCGCGCAAGGGCTACCACGCGAGCAAGGTGGGGGAGGTGGCCGTGGAGGCAGGGGTTGCCTACGGACTCGTCTACCACTACTTCGGCTCGAAGGAAGAGCTCCTCGAGCAGATCTTCCACCGCACGTGGCGCAGGATGCTGCACGCGGTCGAGGAGCTCGAGGAAACCGACACGTCCGCGCGCGAGCAGATTGCCGGCGTCGCCGCGATCGTCCTTCG
>DATLXE010000021.1:0-2609 GCA_035575795.1 Gemmatimonadaceae bacterium | reverse complement strand
CAGACGGAGGTCCGGGATCCGCTGACCGATGAGATCCTCTTCGGGCAGCTCGAGCAGGGCGGCACGGTCACGATAGCCATCGTGGACGGCAAGCTTTCATTCACGTACGAGCAAAAACAGGCGTAGCGCAGAGCCGTCGCGCGGCCCTTCAGGGCTGCCTTTTCGTGACACCCGTAGCGCAGCCCTTCAGGGCTGCCTTGAAAAACATGACCGACAAAGAACACCCAGCTCCCGTGAAGGTCGTCGACCGCCGCCGGTGGGCGAACCCGGACGCCGACGGCCAGAGCCCGGACGCCCAGGTCTCCAGCAAACCAACCTACGTCGAGGAACTGGAGCGGCAGATCGCGGAGAAAGACGGCCAGATCCAGGAATACCTCACGAAATACCGCCAGGCGGACAAAGAGTTCGAGGAGGCGCGTCTGCGGCTCCGCCGCGAAATCTCCAAGGACGTCGAGCGATCACGTCGCGAGATCCTGAGTGACCTGCTGGACGTCCTCGACAATCTCGAGCGGGCGCTGAATTCTGCCAGTGGGTCGGCGTCGTACGACGCGCTCCTGCAGGGCGTCGAGATGGTGCGACGGCAGTTTCTCGGAAAGCTCGAAAGCTTCGGCGTGAAACGCATCGACACCGACAATCAGCCGTTCGATCCGACGCTGCACGAAGCCATCAGCAGCGTGCCCGCCGCCTCCCCCGAACAGGACGGCATGGTGGTCGGCACGGTACGCAGCGGCTATCGCATCGGCGACGATGTGCTGAGACCGGCCGCGGTGGCGGTGGCGAAAGCGTAGGACTCGGCACGCCCGACCTGAAGGTCGGGCCTACTTGAGCGTCCCCTTCGGGATCGTCCACTCGTAGAGCTCCGGCGCGAGGCGTCCGGCCTTGATCATCGGATCCGCGGACGCGCGTTCCAGAGCCTCGGCCAGCGTTGGTACACGGTAGGCAATCAGCCCCCGCCGCCGGCCTCCATCGAGCAGCGGGCCTGCCAGCACCAGCTTCCCGATCTTTGCCTGTCCGCCCATGTAATCAAGATGGCCGCGCTGCAGCGCCTGCGCGGTCACCTTGTCCTGCGTGCGGTCGGGACCGTCCACGAGGAAGCCGAAATAGATCGTCTCCATCTGCGACAGATCCGCAGGTTTCTGGAACCAGCCTTCGGGTCCCATCCATTTCAGCACCTCGACGACGTAGCGTCCGTCAGCGACGCCGGGCAGCGCGTCGGCGAGTGACCTGGCGTCCTCGGGTGAACCGGGTGCGATGAGGAGCCCGCGAAGTGCGCCGTCGCCGTCGAACGGTCCGGCGATGGCGACTTTGCCGGCGGCCATGAGCGCGCCGACATGTTCACGCGAAGCGAGATGAGCGGCCTTGCTCTCCGGGGTTGACGCCGCGGTCCATCTGGGTCCCTTAGAGATGAAGACAGCCTGGTAGGTGATCATCGTCATCTTCGTGACGGTTTCCGGTGAGCCCGCGGACTTCGCCGGATCAGGCGGCGCTGGAGTTGCCGGCGGCTGCTGCGCGTGTAATGTGAATGTCACTGTGAGGGCGGCAGCGAGCGAGAGCAGCCGGAGCGTGCGAGTCCGAACCATTGAATCCTCCATGAGGAGAGGATTCTACAACGGTGGTCACCACTGCCTGAACGTCAGATTGAACCGGCCTGCACCCGTGCCTTCGGGCGCGGTGCCAGGCAGGATGCGCGTCACGCCGTGATAGCGCAGGCGTGACGGCCCGCCCATCACCACGACGTCACCTGACCTGAGCACCAGCGGGCGGGTGGGATCCTTTCTCGACAATCCGCCGACGACAAACCGCGCGGCATCGCCAAGCGACACCGACACGATCGGGATTCCTGCCGCGATCGTTTCCGGCCGCTCGTCTTTGTCCTGGTGGACGCCCATCTTCGCGGCGCTCGCGTAGTAATTCATGATGCACAGGTCGGGGCTCATCGCGAACCCCGCGTCGGCGGCGGCCGCGCGGGCGAGGTCGGCGAGCCGCGGCGGAATTTCCGGGACCTGAAGGCCGTCGAAATCCGAGCGGCGATCCTCATAGCTGTACGTCAACCCGTTCCAGTGCTTCCCGATGCACAGCATCCCGACGCTCATCTTCCGACCGCCGCGGACTGTCGGCGTGTACATCGGCACCGGGCCTTCCGAGAGCTCCCGGCACAGTCGCCACAGCTCCTGCTGCTCGTGTGGGGACAGGCGCGACTGAAAGAGGACGAGGCCGGATTCGAGCGTCGTTTTCAGCATTCAGCGTCCCGCGAGCGCGTGCAGCGCAATGCCAGCGGCGACGACGACGTTCAGCGAGTCGACGTCCCCCGAGATCGTGATGCGAACCCGATGATCGCAGGCCCGAAGCGCCGCGTCGCTGAGGCCCGCGCCCTCGGAACCCAGCACGACGATCAGTCTGTCGCGCGGGCGTTCCACAAAATCGTCGAGCGGCATGGCGCTCGCTGCCGGCGTGAGGGCGACCACCTTGAAGCCGGCCTCCTGAAAACGACGCCACGACGCCGGCCACGTGTCGAGCCGCGTGAAGGGCACGGTGAACACCGACGCCATCGATGTGCGTATGGCCTTCCGGTACAACGGATCGGCCGAGGCGGGATCGAGCAGCACCCC
>DATLXE010000020.1:0-3242 GCA_035575795.1 Gemmatimonadaceae bacterium | reverse complement strand
AATGGCCGCCCGATTGAAGAATTCAATTGGTGTCAGTCCGCCCACACCTGCCTTGGAAGCTCCCGGTACTTCCTCGAACAGACGCACACCTACCGCCACCGATGACTGTGACTCCATCTGCTCGCCGGCCCTGCGGAAACCAGGATCCAGCGGCATCCGGGGCGTGAGCTCACGGCGCACGCAATCGCGCAGGTCGGCGAAATAGCGTTCGTCCTGCCAGTAACCCTGCATCCACGTTTTTCTGACAATCCGGTGCTTTGCCACCGCTGGTGAGAAGGCGGGAGTCGGCTCGTAGAGGTATTCCCCCCAGGGCCGGGTGCTGATGGGCCGTTTTTCGGCGCGGCGGACCTTCCGAATGACTGCATCGGCGGGGAGAAGCGCTCGCCGCAGCGCTCCTGCCGGCGTGGCCTCTATGGGGAAAGAGCCCAGCTCATAAGTGCGCTTGAAAACCTTGTCGCGCGCGAACCCCGTCACAGTATCGAGATAAAGAGTTGCATCGCTTCGCGCTGCGAGCGCCCTCGCTGCGGCGTACTGGAACATCTGGTTGCCCAGGCCGCCCATCAGATAGGCGGTGAGTGCGACGCCGGTCACGATGCGGCGCTGATCCTCGAGGCCCAGCTTTCACAGATCTCCTCAAGGATTTTCGGGAGCCCCTTCGTAATGCCCCATTGTGGATAGTGGGAAATCATCTTCGACAAGTCGCTGTAGTAGCAAATATGGTCTCCCTCGCGGTTCTGATCGCTGTACTCGTAGTTCATCGGCTGGCCACTGATGGCTTCGACCGCGGCGAACGCCTCGAGCATCGAAATGCTGTTGCCCTTTCCGCCGCCAAGGTTATATACCTCGCCGACCCGGGGCGACGCGAGGAATTCGCCAATGAACCGCGCCACATCGTGGGCGTGGATGTTGTCTCTCACCTGCTTCGCCTTATAGCCGTAAACGGTATAGCGGCGCCCTTCCAGATTGCACTTTACGAGATAGCTCAGGAACCCGTGCAGCTCGACACCGGAATGGTTCGGACCGGTAAGGCAGCCTCCGCGCAGCGCACAGGTAGGCATGCCGAAGTAGCGGCCATATTCCTGAACCATGATATCCGCCGCTACTTTCGACGCGCCAAACAGCGAATGCTTTGACTGGTCAATCGTAAGCGTTTCGGGAATTCCGTTCGCGAACTCAGGGTCTGCAAAATCCCAGCGCGTGTCCGTCTCGACAAGGGGAATCCTGTTCGGCGAGTCACCAGAGACCTTATTGGTCGAAAGGTGGACGAAGGGAGATTCCGGGCACCACTGTCGCGCAGCCTCGAGGAGGTTGAGCGTGCCACCGGCGTTCGTGTCGAAGTCCGCGAATGGGATCGCGGCGGCGCGGTCGTGCGACGGCTGCGCGGCGGTGTGAATGATCGCGGTGGGCCGGATTGTCTTGAGCAGTTCGGACACGCCGGCCCGGTCGCGGACATCCAGTTCGTGGTGGTGGAAATTTTCGTACGTGGACTCGAGCCGGGCCTGGTTCCACCTCGTGTCGCCGGAAGGTCCGAAAAATTCCGCGCGCATGTTGTTGTCTATGCCGTGGATGACACAGCCATCAGTCGCAAAAAAACTGACGACTTCACTGCCGATGAGCCCGCTGGAGCCCGTGATTAAAAGAGTCTTCATTATGGGAATACGGGAGTTGACGTTCCTGCCAAGCTAACTGACCGGACGACCTGCCGGATAATTCACTTCTCCGCCTGCCCGCTTGATTCGCCCGGCAAGCTGGTCATCGACTCGAGCGCGCAGGACGATGTGCCCATCGTCGTTCCGCTGGTTCAGCACGTTCGCGCCACGATAGATCTCGGCCAACAGCTTTCCATCTTCAGCCCGGAGCGTGATATCGGCGATGCGCGTGCCTTCCCTCGCCGCAACCAGCAACGATCTCCTCAGCGGCTCGAGGCCTTCCTCGGCGACCGAGCTGACGAATACAGAGTTGGGCAGAAGATTAGCGACCCGCTCCTGCATCGCCGTGAACTGATCCTCTGGAACGGCGTCGATCTTCGAGAAGACATGGAGCACCGGTTTCTCTCCGGCACCAAGATCACCGAGCACCTGGTTGACGACGCTGCGCTGTTCCTCCCACGCTGGATGGCTGGCGTCGATCACGTGAAGAAGAAGGTCGGCCTCGGTCACTTCCTCGAGGGTGGCGCGGAAGCTGGCAACGAGATTGTGCGGCAGTTTGCGGATGAACCCGACCGTATCGGTGAGCAGTACGCGCGAGTTGGAGCCGAGCTCGATCTCGCGCGTCAGAGGATCGAGCGTTGCGAATAGTCTGTCCTCGACAAACACTTCCGGTGCGCGACCCATCGCCCGCAGAATCGATGACTTCCCGGCATTGGTGTAGCCGACAAGGCTGGCGCGAAATTCGTTCTTCCGACCCGAGCGCTGCACGACGCGCGCTTTTTGCACCTCCTCGAGGCGGTGCTTGAGGGTCCTGATGCGCACGTTGATCAGCCGCCTGTCCGTCTCGAGCTGCGTTTCGCCAGGACCGCGCACGCCGATGCCGCCGCGAAACTTCTCGAGGTGGGCCCACATCCGCGTCAGCCGCGGCAGCATGTATTGAAGCTGCGCGAGCTCGACCTGCATCTTCGCCTCGCTCGACCGCGCGCGCGTCGCGAAGATGTCCAGAATCAGCTCGGCCCTGTCCATCACGCGCTGGCCGGTCGCGTCCTCGATGTTTTTTCCCTGCGACGGCGAGAGCTCATCGTCGAACACAATCAGCGTCGCGCCCTTTTCCTCGATCGCCAGCCGCAGCTCCTCGACCTTCCCCTTGCCCAGATACGTCGCCGGGTTCGGCTTGTCGATCTGCTGCGTGACCTCGCCAACCACCCCGCCGCCGGCCGTGTCAACGAGCCGCTCGAGCTCCTCGCGGTGCTCGGCGACCTGATGCCTCGCGTTCGAACCCTTGCGCGGCGCCCCGACGAGAATCGCTTTCTCGACCGGGGTGCTGAGCTCGATCAAATCTCTTGTTATCTGCGCTACCTCGTGTTGTTCTGCCCCCCGCCGAGCGCGGAGAAGCGGCCTGAGCCCGAGTACGGGCGCGTGAAATTACCGAGCGGCGTTGCAACGGTGACATCGCCCATTACACGGTAATCAACCGCGCCTCTCGACATCATCTGACGCGCCACGGACCCGATGCCGGAATAGCTGAAGTCGATTGGAATACGCACTGTCGTTGAATCGCCGTCCTGAACGGTGAATCGCTGGTCGAGAGCG
>DATLXE010000019.1:0-2651 GCA_035575795.1 Gemmatimonadaceae bacterium | reverse complement strand
CGGCGCGACTAAGGAAACCGTACGAATAGCAGCAGAAGAAATCGTTGCGGGAAACGCCTCGCAACGGGCCGCAGATCTTGCCGCCCGACTGAAGGAGAAAAACCACTAGTGGACTTTAATTCGTGACATGGAGTCGGGGTGATTCGATGAGGCAGATCCTTAAGACCCAGCTAATGGGCTTGACCGTGTCATTATCACCGCGCACGTAGCGCGTGATTTTAAGCATTGACCGCGACCTCGAGCTTTTCGACTTGACGGGCGGGGACGAATTCTGCGCTCTCTTCCGGGGCGACGGCGAACCGAAGGGTGAAGTCGCACCGCTGAGCAGATACTACCTCTACTTTGCGTTCGCGGCGCGCTGCTCGCCAGGCGATCGCTGAAGTCCGTAGCCGTGCTCGAACTGCGGCGCTATCAGAGAGAAGCGCTCATCCGCGTCAGGGAGGCGTACAAGGGCGGCAAGCGTCGGGTACTTGTTTCACTCCCCACCGGCACCGGCAAGACTGTCGTCTTCGCCCATCTGCCGAGCGCGCTCAGGATGAAGAAGCGCCTGCTCGTCCTCGCGCACCGCGAGGAGCTGCTCGTGCAGGCACGGGATAAGTTCCTCTCGGTCGATCCCCAGCTCAAGGTCGAGCTCGAGCAGGCCGGCGCCCGCGCATCAGACGATGCCAGAGTCGTGGTCGCTTCCGTCCCGACGCTGGCTCGCGGCAATGGTGCTCGCCTCTCCAGGCTAAACCCCGATGATTTTTCCATCATCGTCGTCGACGAGGCGCACCACGCCGTCGCGCCGACGTATCGCCTGATCCTCGATCACTTCGGGCTCTTCGCGCCTGATGCGTCTCGCCTCCTCATCGGATTTACCGCAACCCCACGCCGCGGTGATCACCAGGGACTCGGCGAAGTTTTCGAGGAGGTCTGTTACGCGCGCGATCTGCGCGAGATGATTTCCGAAGGTTACCTGGCTCCGATGTCAGGCTGGCGAGTGGATACCAGGGTATCGCTCGACAGCGTCAAGGTTCGCGCCGGCGATTTTGTCGAGAGCCAACTGGCGGATGTCGTCAACACCCCGATGCGAAATGACATGCTGGTCACCGCCTACCGTGATCTCGCGCACGGCAGACGAACGATCGTGTTCTGCGTCAACGTAGCCCACGCCCAGGCGGTGCAAGCCGCATTTGCCGAATCCGGAGTCAGAGCGGCAGCCGTCTGGGGCGCGCAACCCAGGGATGAACGCCGCGCCACGCTCGCACGCTTTTCGGGAGGCGAGCTCGATGTGGTCACCAACTGCAACCTGTTGACCGAGGGCTTCGATGAGCCGCGGGTGGACTGTGTCATCATGGCGCGACCAACGCGATCGAAGCTGCTGTATGTCCAGATGGTCGGCCGCGGTACGCGCCTGCACCCTGACAAGAGGGATCTGCTCGTCATCGACATCGCCGACAATTCCAGAACGCACCAGCTGCCGGGGCTCCACAGTCTGTTCAATCTGCCACTGAACATGAATCTGGGTGGCCGGGACGCGTCGGTGATCGAACGAGAGATCGAACGCATCAACCGGACGAGGCCCTGGATCGACACGAGCCGCATTCGATCATTCGACCAACTCGCGCTCGCCGTAGAGCGCATCGAGTTCTTCCGCTTCCAACCGCCAGCCGAGGTGAGCGACCATACCGGAAATACCTGGTATGCTGTACCCGGAGGCTACCGTCTGAGCCTTCCGAAAGGCAACTGGATGACAGTTGCTCCCAACCTTCTTGACAGCTGGGATGTTGAGTACGGCGCTCCGCGCCAGGGCACAACCCTGGTTGTTCGCGCTCGGACCCTTTCCGTCGCAAGCAAAACGGCCGATAACTTCGTGGCCGTCAGATTTCCCGATGCTTCGAAACTGGTTCACCGCCACGAGCGCTGGCGTAATGAGACACCGACAGATAAACAGAGAGACATGCTACGTCGCTACGAGATACATATGCCCGAGGGATTGACGCGCGGTCAGGCAGCACAAATGATCTCAATTGTTATCGAAGCGAGGCGTGCCGACTCAGAAGTCGGAGCCCCTTCGGGCCAGTATGAAAGCTGAACGGCTTAAAGCGGACAAAGCTTTTGGCTCCCTGCTTCTGTCCTCCAGATAGCCGGCGGTACCGAAGCAATCCGGTACTCCGAAGCGTGTTGCCCCTGTCGATCCCCCGGCCCGCGCACAGATTTCCCCGATGCCGCTGCTCAAAACCAACCGACTGATAAAGTTCGGCCGCCTGGTAGCTTGGTCCCTCGTCGCTGTACTCGGTGCCGCGAGCTTCGGGCGGCTCGCGCTTTCTCGTGGCGAGACCATCAACGCCGCATGGCTCCTCGTCGCCGCCATCTGCACGTACGCGGTGGCGTATCGGTTCTACAGCCGCATAATCGCGAGCGGGATTTTCGCGATGAACCCAGCTCGCCCCACGCCCGCGGTGCGGCTGAACGACGGCCGCGACTACACACCGACCAACAAGTGGATCGTCTTCGGCCACCACTTCGCGGCGATCGCCGGACCCGGTCCGCTCGTCGGTCCGACTCTCGCGGCGCAATTCGGATTTCTTCCGGGCGCCCTCTGGATCATCATCGGCGTCGCGCTAGGCGGAGCAGTCCAGGATCTCGTGATTCTCTGCGCCTCGGTGCGA
>DATLXE010000018.1:0-5253 GCA_035575795.1 Gemmatimonadaceae bacterium | reverse complement strand
GCTGGACGCCTTCTGGTACTCGGCCTTGAAGTTCTGGCTGATGACGCGGTACTCCTGAATGGCGTTGCGCGGAAATGGATTGCCGCGACTCGCATCCTGGCCGGCAATACCGCCGGAGGTCAGGTCGTTCTTGAGGCTCGTCCCGTCGATGAAAAGGTTGACGGAGCTTGGGGCCTGGCCACCGGCCGAGAACACCTTGAAATCCGAATTGACCCGGTCCTGGGTGACGGTGACGCCCGGGGTGAGTGCCGCGAGGTCGAGGAAGTTGCGGCTGGCTGTCGGCAGCTTGGTGATCTGCGCCTCAGTGACGTTGGTTGCCACTTCTGAAGTGCGCGTCTCGACGCCCGCCGAGGCTTCGACGACGACCGCCTGGAGCTGGGTCGACTGCTGCGCGAGGGCGAAGTTCTGGATTTGCGTCGCGCCGATCTGAATCGTGACCTGGCGGTTCTGGGCACCGCTGCCGATTCGCCGAACGGTGACATCATACGTGCCCGGCACCAATCCCGGCAGCGTATAGCCTCCGTCTGCGCGGCTGAGCGCATTACGCTGCACGCCGCTGCTGGTGTTCCTGACGATAATCTGCGCATCAGACATCGGCGCGCCGCCGTCGGCGGTGACCGTTCCGCGCAGCGTGCCGGTCGTATTCTGGGCAGAAGCCGCGGTTCCGTTCAAAGCGACGAGCGCGAGTCCGGTAAGGAGGAGGTTGCGGCAGAGTTTCTCAAGTCTGGACATGCTGGTAGTCATTTACTTCTCCGGTTGTTGTTTGGCTTTGCGTGCGTACTTGCTGTGTTGACTTCCATTACGGGTTGAGGGTGGTAAGGCAGGAGGCGGACGTTCAGAAGAGGCGGAACCGCACGAGTCGCGGATCTTGAGCTCGGTCGAGACACGCCCCCGCATGCGGCTGTGTCCGTTATCCTTGCCGGCGATCGAGGTCAGCAACATTGTGATCGCTCGCGCACCAAGGTCGGATATCGGAACGCGAACGGTGGACAGCGGGGGATCGACATAGCGGGCGAGTGGGATGTCGTCGAACCCGGCGACGGCGATGTCACCCGGGACATCGAGTCCCGATTCGCGGATCGCGCTAAGCGCGCCGATGGCCATCGAATCGTTGGCGGCGAATATTGCGGCCGGACGCGGCACCTGTCCGAGTAGATCGAGCGCCGCGGCGTAGCCACCCGTCTCCGTGAAGTGCCCATCGCGCTCCAGCTCGGCACGCGGCTGGATCGCCGCATCCTTCAACGCCAGCCGGTACCCGCGCAACCGCTCGGCGGCGTCGTAGTTGCCGGCGACGCCCTTGATGATCGCAACCGACGAATGTCCGCCAGAGATCAGGTGGCGAACCATCGCGCGAGCACCACTGCAGTTCTCGATGTTAAGCGAGTGGGCCGGCCCGCTCGTTCCCGAGCAGAGCAGCACAACGGGCAGGCTCGCCGGGATGTTGGAGAGGGACTCGCTATCAAGACCCGGCGACATCGCAACGACACCATCCACTCGCCCGCGCATCGCGCGCATTGCCGCCTCGATTCCATGCTTGTGCGCATGCGAGCTGCTGAGCAGAAGCTGGAAGCCGTTGCCCTGCGCCGTCTCATCCATGCCGCGGATAACTTCGGAAAAGAAGTCACCATAGAGATCGGGGAGCAGCACGCCGAGCGTGTCGGTCTTGCTGGTGCTGAGGCTGCGCGCGCCGCCGTGGGGAATGAAGCTGAGGCGGGTAGCAACTTCGCGAATGCGCCGCCCCGTCTCCTCGCGCACGACTCCACTGCCGTTGAGTACGCGTGAGACCGTCGCGACCGACACCTTTGCTTCGCGTGCGACATCCTTAATCGTGACCATTTCCCTCGGCGTGAGAGATCAGGCGTCGAGGCGGGGGCCTCGAGTTCCAGCGGGCCCATCGAAAATGTAACCGTTTACATTTTTGCGCCATAGGGAGTTTCTTGGGATGTTGGTTGCGGGGTACAGAGCAGACTTGCTAGCGACCTGTTGGAGGGAGGGTGCGGAGCATGTTGTCTTGCTTGCTACCTATCTGGAGGACTTAAGCAGGGAGCCGAAAGCTTTGTCAGCTGCCAGCTATCAAGCCGGAACTCGTGGCAGAAAAAGCTCCAGACCTGAGAGTGTCTCGCCACAAACCGCATGGCGGGGCATTTTCGGCCGATATGACAAGCTTGATAGCTCCGAGCAGCAACGCTTATGGCTCCCTGCTTAAGTCCTCCAGATAGCCTGAGAGGCACGCGAGTCTTTACTCCGCAGCTAAGGACTTACGCATCGCTGCTCGCCCCATGACCTTTCCCAGGTGAGAACAACCCGCCGCACCCGCGCCACTACTATAGTAGTGCTCACCACCGCCGCTCTCGCGGTACTGCAGAGCTGCCGCCAGGTCGCGCCAGCGTTCGGTCCGACCGTTCCGCAGGCCCGACAGAACGCAGACGAATTTTTCTATTCCGTCGGCTCCAGATTCACCAACATCCAGCGCCCGGCAAAAATCATCCGCGCGCGCTCGCAGTTTGGCCACTACGCGCTGACTCCGTCCGGCGTGTACAGTGACACGACGGTATGGATTGGCATTGGTCCGGACGATGCGCGACTGTTCGGCAACGAGGGTGTTTTCGCGGGCGATAGGTACGTCGTGCGGCAGAGCATCGCCAACACGCCGCCCGACGCGCTGACCGAATCGCGCGAGATCGTCCGCCTCCGGAAGCTCAGTCCCACCGAGTACGAGTGGTTCACAAGCGTCGATGTCGCACTTGGCGATCTCGAGCCAGCCGATATCGCAAACGTCGTGACGGCGGGACTGGCGGCCGGCGAAGGAAAGAACGCCGCCACGATTCGCGCCGACTACCGCGCCAGCTTTCCCCGCGCCGCTGCCGCGCTCGGACGGCTTTTTACGCTGGATACGATTCGCGCGATACCCGACAGCGAAGGCGCGACGACGTACGACCTGGCCGTCAAGCTGACGCCCGACAAGCTGAAGGCGTGGATGCCGGCGTACGCGGGCTACATCGACAAGTACATCAGCAGCGGCAAGTACAGGATCACGCTCGCCGATCGCTCCGGCGCACGCTGGCTCGAGGCGTCAGCGTCGGATTATTACATGCGCTTTCGTGTGCGTAGCCGAGGTGGGCATTTCGCTCCGCTCGAGGGACCGGTGCGGCCGATGCCGGAGGCGCTTACGATCCGGCTCGACATGGCGATGAAAATTCTTCTCTTTACCGTCGGGTTCGACAACCTCGTCGGCGAGTTCAACATTATCGACACACCGATGGAGCGCGGCTGGGCGATGCGGTTCGCCAGGGAGCCGGAGTGGCGATTCCCGCCGACCGTGCGCTACTTCCTCAAAACGCCGCTACGCCGACCCTTCGCTGGGCAGGGGATCCCCATCAGGATCTCGATTCGGAGCCAGCCGCGCGGGCCGACTCTTCTCAACCGCCGGCTCAGCGTTGTCGTGCAGGAAAGCGCGATACTCCGCTTTCTCAACCGGCTCAGTGGGACGGCGGTCGGGGATTTTCTCGGGCCGTCGGAGCGGGAGGCTAATCGGTTTAACGCGGACCTGTTTAGGGCGTTGAGGGCCGACGCAGCCAGTTTGCTGCAGTAAGAGGGGTGCGCTTCGGATGTCCCTCTAATACAGAAGTTGTGAGTGTCAGCAGGAAAGCTGAGAGTTGGGAGTTTTAACCGCCGCGCAGCAAAGGCGGCGCGCGCTATGGGGGGAGGCCGTCCCGCGTTGGCAATAGACCGCGCCGACACACGAGGAGAGACCAACGTTCCGCATCGAGAATCCGCCCTTCAGGATCTCGTTCGCCGACCCAAGCAGCCATAAGCAAAAATGATCTGTTGCTGACTCACCACTAAGGCGCGAGATTACCCGCCAATGCCCCCGGATAACCTCGCTCTCGTGCGCCGGTATCTCGACGCCATTGAAAACGGCGCTGAGGGTCAGCAGCTCGCCGAGTTCTTCACGAGGGATATTGTGCAGGAAGAGTTTCCCAACCGCCTCTTCCCGATCGGCGCTCACCGCGACCTCGACGCAATTCTCGATGCGGCTCGCCAGGGCAAGGAGGTACTAAGAGCCCAGCACTTCGACATCCTGAACTCGGTGGTCGACGGCGATCACCTCGCGCTCGAGGTCCTCTGGAGCGGTCTCCTCGCGGTCCTGGTCGACTCCCTTCCCGCAGATTCGGAGATGCGCGCCCATTTCGCCCTCTTCGTCGAGTTCCGGGACGGGAAGATCTGCAGGCAGCACAATTACGACTGCTTCGATCCGTGGTGGGTTTAACCGGTAATTAACCCCCTTTGAGTGGGGATAACTGCCACTTAGAACTACACAGATGAGTGCCTTGTCAGAGGCCATGGAAGTCGAGCTGCCAGTAACGGCGTAAGGCACGTTTACTGCTTCACTGCTGAGGCGTAGCGGTCATGGGATCGCTTTAGCCAGGAGACGCAAGATGGGATTCTTCGACAAAAAGCCCGAGTCCAAGCCCGATTTCTCGGACGTCAAGGGTGGTTCTGGAAGCAAGGGCAACGCGCCGCTAGGTACCTCACCGACCACGGGCGGCACCGCTGATTTCTCCGATGTGTCGAGCGGAAGCTCCTCAACAACCGGCCGCGGCGGCTCGACCTACATCGTCAAGTCGGGCGACAGCCTCAGCAAGATCGCCAAGCGTGTCTATGGCGATGCAAGCAAGTGGAAGGAGATCCAAGCAGCGAACAGCGCCAAGATCCCGAATCCCGACCTCATTCATCCGGGACTCGAGCTAACCATACCTGACGCCTGACCGGAGAGAAAAAATGAGAACCATGCGCATTCCAGCACTGGCCGGAGCACTCGTGCTCGCAATGGCCTGCGGCAAGAAGGACAACGCCGCCACGAGTGATACCGTGTCGATGGGCGCTCCCGATCCGATGCCGACGCCGGCAGCGGGACCGATTCGCGTAAGCGATGTCATGATCGGCAAGGCGATCGGTTCGGACAAGAGGGTGACGGACGCGATGGACGACTTCGCCGTGCGTGACACCATCTACGCTTCGGTCGTTACCGAGGGCGCTGCAACGGGCGCGAAGCTGACGACGAAGTGGACCTTCAACGACAAGCAGGTCGTGAAGGAGACGAGCCAGAATATCTCGCCGAGCGGCGGCACGACCGTCACCGAGTTCCACATCGACAAGAAATCGGCCTGGCCGAAGGGCAAGTACAAGGTCGAGGTGATGCTTGATGGAGTATCGGCACAGACCAAGGATTTCGAGGTCAAGTAGCCGGCA
>DATLXE010000017.1:0-4173 GCA_035575795.1 Gemmatimonadaceae bacterium | reverse complement strand
CACTGATCCTGGTCATGTTGCGCCGGACCATCACGTACGGCATGCCGGTCGTCGCCGACAGTTGTTCGACGTAGTCGTCTGGAGACTGCTGCGTATCGCCCAGGGGCAGTGTGTCGTTGAGGAAGTGATCGGCCGCCGTCGTGCACATCTCGATCAGGCGGTCGTAGGGGATCGCCGCCATCGCCGCGCGCGCCTCGGCCTGGCGGTCTTCGCTGAGCTCGCGCCGAATGATGCCGCCGTTGACCTGGCTCATCTCCGCGAAGGTGTCACGTGTCCGGTGGTGCGGCACGCGAATCCTGTCGAGGCTCGTATAGGGGACGCCGTGGCGGAGGATCGGGATGTGAAGCATTGGCGCATTGCTTTATCGCTCTATCGATTGATCGCTTCATCGATAGAGCGATCGATCGATAGATCGGCCGATCAGCGTGAATCCAGTTTAGCTCACGGCGTCGGGCGGCAGACGGGTTGCAGGGACGAGCACCGGGATGGCCAGACAGCAGTCGTTGCTTGGCGAATCGGCAGTTCACGCGCGTCGTCTGGCCGACGCCCGACGCGCCGCAGCCCTCGCGGGGTAGGCCCGACCTTCAGGTCGGGCGTCCTCGAATCAACGCGGCTGGCGGTTCCAACACGCCCGACCCCGAGTGGCGACCGGATACGACATCCGGATAATCCAGGAGCTGCTCGGCCGCGACGTGAGCACGACGATGATCTGCACGCACGTACTGAACAAGGGCGGCCGAGGCGTGAGGAGCCCGTTCGACGATCTGGGGTAGCGGGTGCTGCATATCCGACTACATAGACCGGCCTAATTCCGACGCGCAATCATGCCTGACGGGTGTAAACTGCCGCCCTCGTGCAGGTTCCGCAGTCGGTCGTTAGGGAGCGCCTTCTGTTTATGCTGCAGGACGGCTCGTTCCTGCGGGTTACTACACGTTCGGCTGACAATGAGGGAGCTCGGATTGCGTTCTCTTCTGCTAGCGTCTGCGCTGGGGCTCGCGCTCACGGGCTGCGGAGGGTCTTCACCGTCTGCGCCTACCCCCGCCCCGACACCAATCACTCCGCCCACAGGCTCGCTCTCGCCCACCGTGGCCGCGATGCTCGATGCGTTGCCCGCCTACATCATCTCTGTGCTCGCTGAGAACCAGGACGCTCTTCCGAGGAATCTCCAGTCGGCCTCGTACATCCAGGCGAAGATCGCAATGCTGCAGGATTCGAATCTCGCCACCGCGATCAGGAATGATCGTCGATGGGCAGAATCGGCGGTCAGCCGGATACCGATCGCCATTGTGTTCCCGCTCGAATCGATGCGGAGCGAAGCGAACGTGGCCGTGACCACACTCGAGCCTGTTCTGATTCTCCTCGAGGAGTTCTTCGCGAAGTCATTCCCTGCATCGTCCGTGCGCGTCTGGTACGGCTTCAAGATCGGCAACACCGGCGGCGGCGGCGCGATCTACTCGGAGGACCGGACGACCTACGAAACCCGCACGGGCCCGAACCGTCTCCCGTTTGACGCGATCCTCTCGCACGAGTTGGGTCACTCGTACATCGGCAACGAATCGCTCACTCAGTTCCTGGAGCTGTACACATACAACGTGATTCGTACGGGGTCCCGCATCCCTTCGGCGTGGACGTTCGTTCGCAACTGGGTCCCCGGGCTCGCGACGAACCAGGACGTTGCGGCGATGCTCGATGTCTATCAATTGGTCGGCTACGATGCGATGGCACGCGCCTACCGAGCCATCGCGCCCCTCAATCCTCCGTACGGCTCGCAGCTGTCATCGACGGTCATTCAGACGTTCGTCGATGAGGTGTTACCAGAGCACCGTTCACAAGTCATCGACAAACTCAGGCGAGTGACCTTCTGACCAAGTCGGGTTGACGTGCCTCGAGTTCGTACAGGTGCAGCCGAACAGGCGTTTGCAGCCGACGGCGGCCGGTGAAATCATGAGCCGCCGCGGCTGAAGCCACACGTTAGCCAGAGCCAGATGTGAACAGCAAGAAGGCATCGGCTGAATCGTTGTGGGCCCTCTCAGTTGATCTGCTCTCCGCGAAGGTGCTCGTCTGGGTGGCTAGCGCGGGGCGCGACGCCGAGCTGACACCAGAGGCGCACGTCTATTTTTTTGACCGCTACAGCCTACTCGCTCGCTACCATCGAATCCATGGGCGGCCGGACAAAGCCAGGCGGCTTCAGGCGAAGGCCGAGGAACACTATCGAGCCGGTGGAGGCTCAGATGGGCCGCCTTATGCCGCGGCCATGGCCATGCCCCGGCCGACTCGATTTGTTCGTTCGGAAGCCGTCAGTCACAATCGGTTCAACGGTCCGGATGACGCGGCATAGATCCAATTACGGGGTGGAAGGGCCTGGTTAACATGCCGCTGCAGCCGACGAGCGGCGGGGCGATGAGCTGATTCGAAACGATCGTGAGCGCCGCTCGCGGCTGAGCGGCAGGCGGTTAGGCGCTGGGACTCTGGAGACACGAAACATGAGCCGTCGATCTTTTGCCGGCGGAATGCTCTTCCTGACACTGACGATTGGTTTCCGTGCGGAAATTCCGGCAAGGGTGTTCGGTGTCGCCGTCGGTCAAGCGCCAAGCATTGCCGGACATGTTGCCGATACCATTGGCCAGCCGGTTCCCGGAGTATCCATTACGGCTACTCCACAAACCGGTGGTAGCGCACGACGCGCTACGAGCGGAAGGGATGGGGCTTATCAGTTCGAGGCGTTGCCAGACGGCACGTACCGGGTCGACTTCGAACTCCAGGGCTTCGATTTGACCCGCCGCAATAATGTTCACGTTCGCCGCGAAGCAAAGGCCGAGGCCGACGCGACGTTATCTATAAGCCCAATCTGCGAATGCGTCATTTCGACGCCGCGAACGGCGCTCCGGGAACGTGCTGGTCAAGTGGTCGACGAATCCCGCCGGGGGCTCCCGTATGCCAGGCTTGAACTCCTCAGTGCTACAGGTCCTGAAGTGGCGTATGCCGATGGAGAAGGACGTTTCCGAGTGCGCCTTCCCCTCAATGAACACTGGCCGCTCACCGCATCCGACAGCGGATTTGGCGCGGTCACCCAGCAGGTGTCCGGGATTGTCTCCCAACCCGTCGTGCTCACGCTTCCGCGTGCCGGCACCGAGGGCCTGCCCGACACCGAGCGGTTGTCCCGAGGATGTCGCTGTCCGGGCAATCTGTTCCCCCATACGGGGCGGTGATAATCGGAGAACCGGAGATCATTGCTCTGTCCGGCCGGGGCTGGAATTACCGCCGCCTGGAACTGTGATCTCGAATCCAATTGGTCAGCGCCTCTTCCGAAACAGTGCCATCGGCCAGGGCGACGATCTCGGCAACCACCTCGGTGTCTGTAGCCGAGAGCTCGTGACCATTGATGCCGAGAAAAGTCACCATGGTCAAGAAGCCGATGCGCTTGTTACCGTCGCGGTACGGATGGTTCTTCACAAAGCCGAAGGCGGAGGCCGCAGCGAGCATCGGCACGTCAGTGCTGTCGGCGTAGTGCCACTTCTGTTGCGGTCGAGCCAGGGCGGATTCGAGAACGTTCTCGTCCCGAATCCCCGGCAGCCCCCCGTGTTCTCGTAATTGGTCGTGGTGAATGGCGTCGACGACAACACGGCTGAGCCACTTGGGCTCGGGACGGCGTCTGGCCACCAGCTACTTCGCCAGCTCCCGCAGCGCGTTCCGATACTTCTTCGCAGCTTTCGCGGCCACTCGCAAGGCGCGTTCGGCTTCAGGATCGTAGGGTGTCAGCAGAATCCCACGATCTGTCTCTACCGCCAGGACGCGGTCGCCGGCCTCCATCCGCAGGCGGTCGGCCATGTCCTTAGGCAGTGTGGCGCTCACCGAACCGCCAGCCTGGCGAAGGGTCACTTCCTTGGTCATCCTGTCATGGTAGCATATTAGTGCTACGGAAGCCTGACAAGTGCAGCTCCTCGTTTAGAGTCGCTTCGAGGAGCCCTGTGCCGTCCGTGCGGTCCGTCTATTGCGCCGGGCGGGGCTGCAGGGTCGATCATCGCTCATCCTGAGCGGCGCGTAGCAACGCTTGGGCCGACCAGCGCATCGTGCGCAACGCCTCGTGCTTCGACATCTTTGCGACGTCGGTCATCCAGACGAGAACCTCGATCCCGATGCACGCGGCTATGGCCCGGACCAGCCGGTTGAACC
>DATLXE010000016.1:0-7235 GCA_035575795.1 Gemmatimonadaceae bacterium | reverse complement strand
TCGATCCTAGCTTGCGGGGCGCCGGGCGAGCGACACGATCTGCTCGACCTGCTCCTCCTGGGCAAGGAGTGTGGTATCGATTACCACCGCGTCCGGGGCCGGAAAAGTCTGCCGTGAATCCCTGAGGTCGCGCTCGGTGATTCGGCCGGTTTCCGTCGCCACGAGCTGGTGGGACGGCGTCAGTTCTCCCCGCTGCCGAAGTCGCCGCAGTGCGCGCTCGCTCGGGTCAGCAATCAAAAAGATCTTGAGATCAGCTTCGGGAAACACCGCCGTCCCCATGTCGCGGCCGTCGACGACGACATCGCGCTCCATTGCCGCACCTCTCACAAGCCCATTCACCCAGTCGCGCACCTGTGGCATCTGCGCCACCCGCGAAACGTTTCTCGTGACTTCGTCGCCACGAATTTCATCCTCCACCGACTTGCCCTCGATGACCGGATAAAAAGATGTGCGTGCCGCCCGCAGCTCCACTGAGCTTGCGGCGTCGAGGACGAACCGGTCGTCCCACTTCGCCGCGTCCACGCTCCGGCGCAGCACCGCGGCTGTTGCGGCGCGGTATACGGAACCGGAATCCACGTGCAGGTATCCGAGCTTGTCAGCGACCATCTGGGCAGTCGAGGATTTCCCCGAGGCAGCCGGGCCGTCGATCGCGATCACGCGAAACCGGCGGCTCATGCGGCGACCCGTTCGAGATCGGTCCAGAAGGCCGGGTACGAAACGGCGACGCATTCCCTGCTCTCGACACTGATGCGGTTTCCGGTCGCGGCGCCCAGAATGCCGAACGCCATTGCAATGCGGTGATCTCCCCTCGGATTTACCGATCCCGCGAGCGTGCGCCGCCCACCCCACACGCGCAGTCCGTCCGGACGCTCTTCGGCCTGCGCGCCTACCGCGCGCAGGTTCGACACGACCGTCGCGATTCGGTCGCTCTCCTTCGCACGCAGCTCTCCGGCGCCCCCGATCACCAGCTCGACGCCGGCGGCCGCGGCAACACAGGCGAGCAGCGGCAGTTCGTCTATGAGTGACGGGACTTCTTCCTCCGTGATTTCGATATCGGTCAGCTCGGCCGAGCGGACTCGCAAAGTTCCGGTCGACTCTTCTCCTGAAAACGATGCCGAGACGACTTCGATGTCGCCGCCCATCCGCGAAAGCGCTTCAACGAAACCTGACCGGGTGGGATTCAGGCAGACCTCGGGGAGGTCGAGTAGCCCGTTCTGCGCCACGGTACAGAGCGCCGCGAAATACGCGGCCGACGATGGATCAGCGGGGATGTCCATGTCGAGCCGGACCAGGCGGCGCGCGGGGCGGAGGCAAACCTGGTTGCCATCGTTCTCCACGTCCACGCCCATCGCGCGCAGCATCCGCTCCGTGTGGTCCCGCGACCTGCGTTTCTCCGTCACTCTCACCTCGAGACCCGATGTGAGACCGGCGAGCAGGATGGCGCTCTTCACCTGCGCGCTCGAGTTCCCCGTCTCCCAGTCAATGCTGCGCAGGTCCGCCCCGTGGACCGTCATGGGCAGCCCATCGGCGCGATCGAACTCGAAGCGCGCTCCCATGTACGTCAACGGCTCAGCGACGCGCTTCATCGGCCGCCTGCTCAGGCTGTCGTCGCCCACGAAGCGAGAGGTGAAATCATTTCCCGCCACCAGTCCCGCCGCCAGCCGCGCGGTCGTGCCACTGTTTCCGCAATCAAGCGCGCGCCCCGAAGCGCGAAGTCCCTTCAACCCGCCTCCGGCGAACGTCGTCACGGAGCCCAGTTCGGGAATGTCGGCGCCGAGCGCGTTGAGAACGCTCCGCGTGGAACGTACGTCCGCGGAATCGAGAATGCCTCGTACGGAGGACTCGCCTTCCGCGAGTGCACCAAGCATCAGCGCGCGGTGCGAGATCGATTTATCCCCGGGAACGCGGACTGTTCCGCGGACGTTCAACGCAGCCATGACTCAAGCGCGGTGGCAGCATCTGTCTTGTCGTCACGGTACTTCACGATCACCGGAGTCTGCAGTGATATATGCTCGCGTTCCCCCCAGCCGGATTTTACGGCGCGCGCTCCCGGCACGACAACGGCACCCTCGGGAATCACGAGCGGCCGCGTGCCATCTGACCTGATAATCGTTTCCCGCGGCAAGTCATAGACTGGGGTGCCGCGGGTGAGAACCACGCCGGCGCCGATCACGGCTCGGCGCCGCACGACCGTACCCTCGTAGACACCGCAGTTTCCGCCGATCGTGACGTCGTCCTCGATGATGACCGGCGATGCGTTGATGGGCTCCAGCACTCCGCCAAGCTGAGCCGCGGCACTCAGGTGCACGCGCGCGCCGACCTGCGCACACGATCCGACCAGCGCATGCGAATCGATCATCGTACCCGCGGCAACGTGCGCGCCGACGTTGATGTACATCGGAGGCATGCAAACAACGCCCGGCGCGACATACGCACCCCGGCGAATCATTGAGCCTCCGGGTACCACGCGGACGCCGTCGGCCAGCGACAGCTGACGCGGCGGGTAGGTGTCTTTGTCGAAGAATGCAAACGAAGCATCGGCTCCGGCAGCGCGCGGCGACATGTCGATCATGGACCCGGCGCGAAATCCGAGCAAAATACCGCGCTTGACCCACGGAACCGCGCGCCATTCACCGCCCTCATGGCGTGTGGCGGCGCGCACCTCGCCAGCTTCGAGAGCGGCGAGCAGCTCTTCCACGGCGGCTCTCGCATCCGGCGGAAGCGGCGAGGCGGGGGGAGTTGCTGAAAGCGACTCTATCCGTGCGGCGAGTTCCTTGATCTGTGAGTTCACGCGGTGGACGCACCGATGGATGCGAGCGCTGCGCGCACAGCGCCCTCGTGCCTCTCAGCGAGCGGAACGAGTGGTAGTCGCAGGACGTTCAGCATCTTGCCCATCATTGCGAGCGCAGCTTTCGCGGGAATCGGATTGGACTCCACGAACGCGGCTGCAGTCAGCTCGGCAAGCTGATGATGGATTTTGCGCGCGGCGCCGAAATCGCCAGCGGCGCACTTTTCCGTGAGAGTGGATACGAGGCGCGGGGCGACGTTCGAGGTGACGGAGATAACGCCGTCGCCGCCGTCCGCCATCACCTGCATCGTCAGCGGGTCGTCGCCGGAAAGAACGCTGAAGCGGGCGGGCCGGTGGCGGATGATCTCACCGATCTGTGCAAGGTTCGCCGACGCTTCCTTCACCGCCGCGATGTTGGGATGCTCGGCGAGCTCGAGCGTCGTCGCCGCCTCGATGTTGCTGCAGGTGCGGCCGGGTACGTTGTAGACGACGATTGGGATCTGCACCGCATCGGCGATAGCGCGAAAGTGAGCGACAATACCGCGCTGGGGCGGCTTGTTGTACATCGGCGAGGCGTGGAGGAGATGCGTCGCGCCGGCGTTCTGCACATCGCGGGAGAGCTCGATCGCCTTGCGCGTATCGTTCGACGCGGCGCCGGCGACGACAGGAACTCTGCCGGCTGCCTGCTCGACAGCGATTGCAACGATCCTGAGGTGCTCGTCACGCGTGAGCGTCGCCGCTTCACCGGTTGACCCGCACGGTACGATGAAGTGCACGCCACTCGCGATCTGCCAGTCCACGAAGGAGCGGAGCGAGCGTTCGTCCACGGCATCCGATGAAGTGAACGGTGTGACGAGGGCGGTGCCGCACCCGGTGAGTCGCTGCGGGTTCATTAGTCTCCACGAGTGACGCCCCACGCGCGGGGGGCTCGCATTCGTGGTAAATGTAGTGCGTTCAACGGGCACGGGGCGCATCGACCCCCGCCCCTTTTGAACACCAACCGCCACTACATCACTATCCTGTTCGTGGCCTCCTCCGCCCTTCTAAAGATTGCTTCGTAGGGCCCCGAGAATTTCTCGAGTAGGTGGTAGTCATAGCCCCAGTGCCTCCGGCCCAGATATCAGTAACGGCGCCCCAAGGAATATCAAAAGCCCGAAGCCAAGCGAACGGGCCCAGCTGAGACGGCGTTCCTCGACGCGTGCGACGCTGTCCCGGGGGACAGCAACTCGCATTGAGTGCGAAACCCCGACGACACTATCAGGAGCAACTCGCCCGTCAGCGATCTCTAAGTGTTGACCGCTTGTCTGAGTGAGTCGACTGGGGGAACGTTACGAAGCGGGCGCAACGCACCGACTGAACGGGCGGCCGATGATGGAGCACAATGGGAGAACCCCATGCCAGTTTCAAGGCGCAGTAGTCCAACTTCCCGAGCGCAGAAAATAAGCTGGCGCCGAAAGGCCGTACCCAGGGGACTACTGGCTGCTTCAACCGGGACGGGGCGCATCGGCCCCGCCCCGGCGGAACACCAGGCGCTGCTACATCATCATCCCGTTGCCGCAGGTGTTCGTCTTAACGATCCTCAGCGGCGTGCCGGGATCGACTACGTACACCGTCTCCGTGCCCTTCATCTGGTAGCCTGGCTTACCCCAGCCACCAACGATCTCGTAGGTCGGCTTCGAATCGCAGCGGAACGGCCAATCCGGTCCCGCGTACTGCCCCGAAAGCGTGGTCGACCCGGTGGCATCCAGCGATCTACCCACGGCCGCCGCAACTCCGGCGGCCGAGGTGACTACTGATGCCCCGGCCGCGGCGCTGCCGATGATGACTGCGCTCGACGTGGCGATCGGCGCGAGCGCGGCTGCAGCTGCACCGGCGGCTGGCAATGCCGCAAAGGTCGCAGCGCCGGCGGTCACTGCAGATACCAGCACGGCGCCGACGATTGCTGCCACCGGCTTCACGCAATCCCAATCGGTCCGTGGCTCCTTGCCGTCAGGCTGAATGTTCGCCTTGATGGTAAACCATACGGCGCCTGTGTTGCGGTTAAAAGTCTCGCCCGGCTTGAGCGTGTCATAGTACAGGCATCCCACCTGCTCGAGCGCGATGGATACCGGCCACCCCGTCTTGTTGGTGATAAAGAAACCCGGGCTCTTCCCTTCACGGGTGGCCGCGTTCTCGCGCGCCAGCTCTGCCGACGAATACACGCGGAAATCATTCGCCGTCGGAGCGATGAT
Organism: Gemmatimonadaceae bacterium; assembly: GCA_035575795.1. GTDB lineage: Bacteria > Gemmatimonadota > Gemmatimonadetes > Gemmatimonadales > Gemmatimonadaceae > UBA4720. The sequence goes on along the minus strand of DATLXE010000016.1, from coordinate 2,216 downwards.
GAACTGGCTGTATGAGGTGCCGGACGACGTGTAGGTAGTCACGCCCCTGCTCGTGCCCGAGAGCGTGGCGGTGATGGAGGTGATGAGGCACGCGCCACGGTTGGTCGGAGCCACGCTGACGGCCGCATGTAGCACGCCCTGCTTGTCGAGGCGAGAAGCCCCAACGTTGAAAGTGTCGGACCTGCATGCAGCGTACCTGACGATCACACGCGCCGGAAACGGGGCGCGGTTGGTAATTTCTGCTCGCGGATACGCGAACGCGCTCGCGAACGGTATGGCCAGCAAGGCCGCACCTGTGAAGAGCTGTCTCATTTGCATTGGGGACCTAGGGAAGGGTGTAGTTCGCGCCGAGCTTAGGGTGGCGTAAAGAAATCATACGCTCCGTCTTCTTCCGTCGCAAGCAACCTCCCTTTTGTAGAATGTCGCTTGCTATCTGACAACACGCACTTCACTGTTGCACTTCCCGCCGGGCGGATTGTTGTACCGGCGCACCGCGCACATCCACCCCGTTCCGATGCAAACCTTCTCCAGCCTGCCGGTTCACCTCATCGCTCTGACGGCATGCCTGTCAGTAGCGAGTTGCACACGCGCTGTATCGGGTCCGCCAGTTGCCGTCGCCAACTCTCCCGCACCTCAGGCCGAACTTCTACGACGCGGTGTGGATGAGCTGGAAGCAGGCAGGGTCGAACTCGCGCGCCGCTACTTCAGGCACGTCCTTAAGTACGATCCACGAAATGCCAAGGCCCACCTCGCGCTCGCAACGACCTTCGAGGCCGACGCGCTCGATGGCGACATCCCCAAGCGCGAGCTCGCCGTAGTCGGCTACCAACAGGCACTCCAATTCGACGAGCGAAACTGGCTCGCCGCATATCGTCTCGGCGTGCTGGAAATTGCGGCGGGCCGCTACGGGGCGAGCATCAATCATCTCTCCCGCGCGGCAGTTCTCAATCGCAGCGAACCGGCGATCCTCGGCGAGCTTGCGCGCGCGCTATACCTCAACGGAATGTTCACGGAGGCGCAGGCGGTCGCGGAACGTGCCCTGGCTGCGACTCCCGATGACCCCCAACTACTTCGCAATGCCACGATGATCGCCGCCGCAACGGGCGACTCCACTCAGACGAAGGTTTGGGGTGCGCGGTTTGCGAGCCTGACCACCGACGGCCCCGGGATCGTCGAACTTCGGGAACGAATCGACGATTGGCGAATGGAACATGCGCGGCTGGCTCGAGCGCTTTCCGCAGCGCCCGGAGCGAACAGTGCACAATTGCTTCGTGCATTGGCTGACACCGTTGGGGGAATGCCACCCGCAACCAGGTCGCCATTCCTGACGGGCGGGGAAACCGAGGCAAAGTCCACCATGATGCAACCCCTCCCGCAGCTTCCCGCTGGCGCGAAAGCGCGCATGGTGCAGATCGACCTCATGCTTATTCGAACTCAGGAGATTCAGTCCGAGAGCCGCGGCGTGAATTTACTGACCGGCCTCAGGGCGAACTTCGCCGCGGCAGACGACCGCTCGATAACGCGCGCCGAAGATGCCGACGGAACGAAGACCCAGACCGTCAGCTCGACGGTCTTGCGCTCCCTCAAGATTCCAGAGGTTCTCTATTCGCTGGACATCGCGAACACTGGTTACGATCGCTCCGATGTGCTCGCCCGTCCGCTCCTCGTCGCACTGGACGGACAGCCGGCCAACTACTTCGTCGGTGAGCAGCTGTCCATCCCAATCAATGCGATCGGTGGGCTCTCCCCTGGGACTCTTGTCGACAAGAGCATCGGCACCGAGATCGCCATCACACCGACCTTCATCGACGACAACACCGTACTTCTGTCGGTGAGCGCTTCTCGCAGCTTCATCGCCACCAATTATGTACCAGACGCCAACACGCCCGTACGGCAGACGATCCAGCGGGTGACAACGGCAGTCGTGGCCGACTTTGACCAGACCGTGATCCTGAGCGGACTGTCCGAGCATGAGTCCCGTTCCATCAAGCAGGGTGTGCCGGTGCTCCAGGAGATTCCCGGCATACAGTACTTCTTCTCAACCAAGTCCGAGCAGACGTTCGAGACGTCGGTGTTGATGGTGCTGACGCCGCGCCGGGTTGGCCAGACGCGGCCGGCGTCGAATCCGGCGGAAGGGACCGTGGAGACGACCGGGCTCACACAGGTAGCGGAATATTTCCCGGAGTTGAACACGCGCATCACCATCCTGCGGCAGC
>DATLXE010000015.1:0-3631 GCA_035575795.1 Gemmatimonadaceae bacterium | reverse complement strand
TAAACGTGTGAATATGGGCGACCGTAACATTGCCTACGACGTTCTGGTGCTCGCGACCGGGGCGACCCATGGCTATTTCGGCAATGACAGCTGGGCGGCCCATGCACCCGGCCTGAAGACAATCGACGACGCCACGGAGATCCGCCGCCGTTTGCTGCTCGCGTTCGAGCGCGCGGAGATGGAATCCGATGCGCGCGAGCACGAACGGCTCCTCACCATCGTCATCGTTGGCGGCGGGCCGACCGGGGTCGAGATGGCCGGCGCCGTCGTCGAACTGGCGCGCAAGGCGCTCGCGACCGACTTCCGCGCCATTGATCCGCAGCAGACGCGCGTGCTGCTGCTCGAAGCCGGACCACGGTTGCTGCCAAGCTTTCCGGAATCGCTATCGCGCTATGCCGAAAAGACGCTTCGGCGCCTCGGCGTAGATGTCCGCCTGGAACACGCAGTCACGCGCTGTGGTGCGACCGGGGTCACGCTGGGCGACGAGAACGTGTCCGCGGGCACGGTGATCTGGGCGGCCGGGGTCGCCGCCTCGCCGGCTGCTGACTGGCTTGCGGTGGCGGGCGATCGCGCTGGCCGTGTACTGGTCGGACCCGATTTGCGGCCACCGGGCCTGGACGACGTTTTCGTCATCGGCGACGGCGCGCTCATCCATGACGTTGCCGGCGAGCCACTCCCCGGCATCGCTCCGGTTGCCAAGCAGCAAGGCGCCTATGTGGCCGACCTGATCAAGGCGCAAATTATCGGCAAGACCAAGCTGCCGCTCTTCCGTTATCGGGATCGAGGCCAACTCGCCACGGTCGGCCGCAAGACCGCCATCATCGCGTTCGGGCGCCTGCGGATTAAGGGATGGCTCGCATGGTGGATCTGGGGAATTGCCCACATCTACTTCCTGATCAGCCTGCGCAACCGGCTGATCGTCATGACGCAGTGGCTCTGGTCCTACGTCACGTTTGAGCGTGGTGCCCGGCTCATCACCGGTAGGCGCACCACCCTCGAGCCCGAACGGCTGGGTTGTCGGGACGACGACAATGCCCGCCCACCCGAGGAACACAGATGAGCTTGAACGACCTGTGACGTCGTGAGTCCAAATTCATTCGAGAACGAGATCTGAAACATGCGCATTCCAACGGTATTGACTAAAAGCCGCCCTCGTCACCCCGAAAAGGCGGACAAGCCGGATAATCCGATCCAACCAAAGCCTGCCTGGATCCGGGTCAAGGCGCCGACCTCGGCCACCTACCACGAGACGCTCAAGATCATCCGCGAAAACAATCTCCGCACGGTGTGCGAGGAAGCGGCCTGCCCAAATATCGGGGAATGCTGGTCCAAGAAGCACGCCACCATGATGATCATGGGCGCGGTTTGCACACGAGCCTGCACTTTTTGCAACGTGGCGACCGGGAAGCCAAGTGCGCTCGACCCCTTCGAGCCGACCAATGTCGGCGCCGCCGTGGCCCGCCTCGGGCTTGAGCATGTGGTGATCACGTCGGTCGATCGGGACGATCTGGCCGATGGTGGGGCGGGGCATTTTGCGGCGGTGATTCAAGCCATCCGCGAAGCGACGCCAAACACGACTATCGAGGTGCTGACCCCGGACTTTCTGCGCAAGGCCGGTGCGGAAGAGGCCGTCGTTGCGGCCAAGCCGGATGTCTTCAATCACAACCTGGAGACCGTGCCGCGGCTCTATGCGTCGGTGCGGCCGGGCGCACGTTATTTCAATTCCTTGCGCCTGCTCGACCGGGTCAAGCAATTGGACCCCGCGATGTTCACCAAGTCTGGCATCATGGTCGGCTTGGGAGAGAGCAGGGGCGAGGTCCTCCAGATCATGGACGACCTGCGCGCGGCCGGTGTCGATTTCCTGACTATCGGCCAGTATCTACAGCCGACGCCCAAGCATCATGTCGTCGATCGTTTCGTCACACCGGAAGAGTTCAAGCGCTTTGAGTCCATGGCCTATGCCAAGGGCTTCCTCATGGTCTCGGCCTCACCTCTGACGCGCTCCTCTTATCACGCTGGCGAAGATTTCGCCCGTCTACGGGCCGCACGCGAGGCGAAACTTCTTCCGGTCGAGGGGAATACTCAACGATACATATCACTCGGACGGTCCACAGCATGAAAACCATAGGCGACAAAATCGAAGCTTCAGCGTGACCCGCCACAGCCCTCATGCCGCCCGGAGGGCACCCGCTCTCGCACGTGTGCTAACGATTGGCGGGTCCGATTCCGGCGGCGGGGCCGGCATTCAGGCGGACCTGAAGACATTCAGCGCGTTCCGCGTCTACGGCATGAGCGTTCTAACAACGGTGACGGCGCAGAACACGATTGGCGTGCAGTGCGTCGAGACTCTCTCGCCGGCCTTCATCACGGCCCAATTCGAGAGCGTCGTCAGCGATATTGGCGTGGACATCCTTAAGATCGGGATGCTCGGCACGGCGGCGGTCGTCGTCGCTGTCGCCGCGATGATCGCCAAAGCGGGTCTAACGAACCTCGTCGTGGACCCGGTGATGGTGGCGAAGAGTGGCGATCACCTCCTCGCTGAAAACGCGGTCCACGCCCTCCGCACGCGGCTGCTCCCTCTCGCGCTCGTCATCACACCCAATTTGCCGGAGGCGGAAGCGCTCGTCGGCGGGCCAATCCGCACGCTGGACGAGATGCGCGAAGCGGCGCGACGGATCCACGCGCTCGGCCCGCACTGGGTTGTCATCAAGGGCGGGCATGGTGGCGGCGACGCCGTCACCGACCTCCTATACGATGGCCAAACCTTCGACAGGCTCGACGGCGCGCGTATCGACACACCGCACACGCACGGCACCGGTTGCACCTTCTCCGCCGCGATGACCGCCTGCCTCGCGCGAGGAAAGACTGTGCCCGAAGCCTTCGCTGCGGCGAAGCAATACACCCACGCCGCTATCGTCGCCGCCCCCGGACTTGGCCACGGCCACGGCCCCCTCAATCACCTCGTCTCACCGTGGGATGAACCCAATTGAGTAAAAAACGCAGAGGATGCTGGGGATTGTATCATGACTGAATCATTCACTGAGACAATGCGGCGGGAGTGCTCCGCAATCTGGGACGCGCAACTGACGCACCCATTCGTCGTGGCGCTCGCGGACGGGACGCTGCCGCAGGAGACGTTCCAGTTCTATATCTTGCAGGACGCACGCTTCCTCACCGACCTCGCGAAGACGTTCGCCTTCGCCGCGACGAAAACAGACGACCGCGACCGCATCCTGAAGTTCGGCGAATTCCTCATGGACACGGTGCGGGTGGAGCGCGCCCTCCACGAGATGTACGCCGTGCGTTTCGATCTGACGATGGCACAGATGGCTGCCACGCCCATGGCGCCGACGAGCTACGCCTATACACGCCACATGCTCCAGGTCGCCGCGACGGGGTCACTCGCGGAGGTCGTCACCGTGATGCTTCCCTGCGCGTGGATCTATGCGGTCATCGGGGAGCACTTTACCGCATTGGGGGAGCCGCCCACCGGCCACCCGTATCGCGACTGGCTGGCGATGTACGCGAACCCGGACTTCGCGGCCGTGGGCGCGTGGTTGCGCGCGGTCGTCGATGACGAGGCAGCGCGAATGGACGATCGCGGCCGCCAGCGGCTCCGCGACATCTTCCG
>DATLXE010000014.1:0-4971 GCA_035575795.1 Gemmatimonadaceae bacterium | reverse complement strand
CAGGAAGGTAGAGATACATGGAGTAACTGATCATGTTGGCGGTGACGATCCCCAAAAGGGCCAGGCCCCGCACGACATCGAGCAGTTCAAACCGTTCCAAACCCTGCACCGGAGCAATTAGCTTTGAGCCTTGCATGCCTGAGATTCCAGCTTCCTTTGCGGACCTGTGTCGCCTTCGGCGCGGCCTCCGACGCACGAGGTTCCTTATTTATCAAGCGCAGTGCCTCGAGAGGCGGTAGCGAGACCCAAGGAATTCCGTGTCAAGGCTTGATCACCCGCTTCTCCTTGCCCTTCTCGGCCAGCGTTACGCTCGTGCCCGACTTGTTCGCCGTCAGCCACACGGCTGGCTCAGCCTCTTTGTCGAACAGCAATAGGCCCGACCCGTCAACGGTCCCAGCCAACTTCACGCGCACAGTACCGTCTCCGCTCCGGAGCCGGAGGTTGCCGCCTCCGTCTTCACCCAGATGCAGTTGTGCTCGCACTTGACCACGTTCATCCACAAGTTCAACAGCCTGCGCCCGGATGACTTTGGGAATCTGTAGCGACTCGGCCACAACGGGCTTATCCCAAACAGGACGTGCCCAAACGGCAATTGCTAGACCGAGATTGATGCAAGTGAGTGCAAGTGTGAGCTTGTGCGGTGTCATTCGTGATTTCGATGTGGGGGCCTTCCCAGTTAGCTCTTCATTTGTTCGTGCCACCATTAGTGTTTCCTTTCGTTAGTTGGTATTGCTTGCCTTTAAACGTATGACTCCTAGCCTTTCTTCCTCCTAAGTTCTGAGTGGGCATAAGTGAAAACGCCTAACAAGTAGTCGGCTCACCTTCATAGCCGAATACTCGACAGTGCGCCGCAGTCTATCGCTGCGGAGGGCGTGATTCAATCTGTCCCCAAATATCAACAGCGTCCGCATCTGTCGTCGAAACAGGCGACGAGGTGTAGGCGGGATACGCGGATCTCGATAGCGCGAATACGCCTGCGGGCGTCGCGGGCTCCGCACACCGCGACCTCCCTGATTGAGCACGTGCGTGTAGATCATCGTGGTGCTCACATGCCGGTGCCCGAGCAGTTCCTGAATCGTCCGGATGTCGTACCCGGCTTTAAGTAGACGCGTGGCGAAGAGTGCCGAAGCGAATGACACGTTGGCCGGCCGCGCCAACCGGCGCGGAAACGGTGTCGGTTGTCGGAGCCAGCATGGGAGGAGGGGCAGCCGCGGACGCGCTCATCCAGGCCGCGCTGGCGAGATCGATCGGCTGGTGTTGCTCGCAGCCTGGGCGAGCGGCCCGCCCGAGGCTGCCCCTCATTCGCCAGCAGTACGAGAGGGCCCCGGGTCCGAAAGAGCTCGTCGGCTTGGGGCCGGTGGCTCGCCGGCGTCACTCGCTCCGAAGCGCGTGGGCGGGTTCGAGGCGAGACGCCCACCGGGCGGGCAGGTACAGCGCCGCAACACTCGTTGCGATCAGCACTGCGCATACCGCCGCAAGGGTTGCCGGATCCGCCGGGCCAGCGCCGAATAGTGTGCTCCGGACCACTTGTGCCAACCCGACGGTCCCGACCGCGCCTATGGCCATGCCGATTCCGACAATAGTGAAGCCCTGTCGCAAGACCAGGCGCTTGACGTCGGCCGGTCGCGCGCCGAGTGCGAGTCGAATACCGAGCTCGCGGACGCGCTCGCGCACGCCGTACGCCACAACGCCGTAGAGCCCGACCGCGCTCAGTAGAAGCCCGAGCAGCCCCACGAGCGAGAGGACCGTGGCAGGACCACGCCGCTGCGCGACCATGCCGTCGAGCAGTTGGTCAACGGTGCGCAAGTCCACGATCGACAGGTCCGGGTTGAGCTCGCGCACCGTTCGCCGAACCTCACCAAAGAACGGCGCCGGGTCGCCGTGCACCCGCATGAGAACGGTCATGTGCGCGCTGTACTCTTGCGGGAACGGTCGATAGAACGCCGGTTGCGGTCGTCGGCTGAGCGACCGTTCACCAATGTCCGGCACGGTCCCGATCACCTCGACGCGCTCACCATCCTTCCCATTCAACCTGAACACCCGGCCCAGGGGGGATGCTCCCGGCCACAGGCGCCCAGCCATCGCCTCATCAATGATGGCGACGGATGGGCCTGGCCCGGCATCGGCGAACGCGCGCCCCTGCCGGATCGCCACGCCAAGCGTCTGAAAGTAGTGCGGCGACACCACTCTCGAGGCCGTGACGATGGGCTCTCCCGGAACGGCACCCGCGTCGGTGTCGGCGAACACGGTGACGGTCCGGGCCGGCCCGAACGGAAGATCGCGCGCAAGGCCGACATCGGTGACACCCCGGAGCGCCGACAGTCGCTCCACCACGTCCTGATAGAGACGAGTACCCGCCGCCCTGTCGAGACTGATCTGGTCCACGTCGATCGTCGCGGCCATCAGGCCGGACGTGTCGAAACCCGGGTGTGCCGACTGAGCACTGATGTAGGTGCGAACCAACATCCCCGCGGAAACGAGTAGCGTGGTCGACACAGCAAATTGCACGACGACCATGGCATTCAGTGTGCGAATCGACGCTCGCGAGCGGCCTCTCGCCGAGGACTGTTTGAGGACATCGATCACATCGACGCGCGCTGCGTAGCGAATCGGCGCGATTCCGCAGAGCACGGCTGTCAGTGCAGTCGCGATTGCCGAGTAGGCGAACACACGCGCGTCGGGGTGCACATCGATGGCGTAGCTGACGTATTGAAAAGGCGTGGTCAGGCGGGCGACGAGTGCCTGCGTGAGCCAGAGCGCGACGACTGTTCCCGCTGCACAGCCCGCGAGTGCGAGCACGATACTTTCGGTGAGCAGTTGCCGGGCGATGTGCATCCGAGAGGCGCCAAGGCTCAGGCGAATGGCAATCTCACGGCTCCGGCCGGCTCCGCGCGCCAACACCAGGGCGGCGACGTTGGCACAGGCGACGGCCATCAGCAGCGCCATCATCGCGTAGATGACTCCCGAGAGCGTGAGCACCGCACCTTGCACCGCAACCGGAACACCGAAGCCGGCAGCGGGAATCACGACCACGGCCGGCGGAGTCTGCGCGCCGCCTCCGCCCACGATGGCCGCGGACAGTGATGTGAGTCGCGCTCCCGCTTCCTCGACCGTCACGCCGGTAGCCAGGCGACCCATGACCCCAAACATGGGGATCGTGCTGGCCCCAGCCGACCCGGCGAGGTCGGGATACATAGCGGCCGGCAGCCAGAGATCAGCGGCCACGAGGTGCATGGCACCGACGAAACCAGGCGGCGCGACCCCTGCGACGACAACCGGTCGGCCGTTGACTCGGACGGATTGCCCTATGACGGCAGCGTTGGCGCCGAAGCGAAGCTGCCAGAGACGGTGGCTCAGTACCGCGAGTGGCGTGCTGCCTGGGCGATCGGATCCCTCATCAAAAAAACGTCCGACGACTGGCGTTACGCGCAGCGTTTCGAAATAGTTGCCGCTGACCAGCTCTGCCTGCGCCATTCGCGCGCCATCCTCAGCGGCCAGGCTCAGGGGGAAGAACGTCCGGGCGAGCAGGGTGCTCGTCGCGTTCGACTGATCCGCCAGGCCCCGATACTCTCGAAGCGAGAACGGGCGCGGCGATGTCTGTTTGGGGTCCCGTAACGCGACCATCACGAGCTGCTCTGGCTCGTCGAACGGAAGCGGCCGCAGTAGCAGTCCATTGACAAGCGTGAAGGCGGCGGTGTTTGCGCCAGTCGCGATCGCCAGGCACAGGATCGCCGCAACCGTCCATCCGGGGCGCGCTGCGAGCATCCGGATCGTGGAGCGAAGATCGCGGAGCAGGGGGTCCAGCATGTTGCCCATGAGCAGAGGATACGCAGTTTCAGCGGCGACGGTTCGGGTCACGTGCTATGTGCTATGTGCTATGTGCTATGTGCGGAGTGCTACGTGCGCAACGTGCGGCGTGCGGATGTGCCACGTGCGGGTGTGCGACGTGCGGGTGTGCGATGTGCCGGTGTGCGATGTGCCCTCTTATGGGGCGCCACCGTGCAGATTCCCGCGAACACTCAATGTGCGCGAGTGCTGGTCCAGGTTCAGGTGCGGAGATATGACGGGATTTCCGACGGGTGGTGGGCGATCGGAACGCCTGTCAGGTCGACGCCGTCGAATCGAAATCCGAAGCCGTAGCTGACGAGCAGGATCCGCGTGCCGGCGTTGCGCGCGGTCTCGAGGTCGATCGGCGAGTCTCCGATCAGCACGGCATCGTCCGCCGCGCAGTCCGCCGCGGCGCAGAGGCGGAGCATGCCGCTCGGATCAGGCTTCCGCCCGAGCGGCGTATCGCCACCCACGACGTGAGCGAAGTGCGTCGACAGTCCGAGCGCAGCCATGAGGCGATCGGTTGCGCGCTGGGGCTTGTTCGTCAGGACCGCGAGTGGCACGCGGCCGCGCAGATGCTGCAGGGCCTCGGGGATGCCCTCGTACGCGACGGTGCTGTCGGTCAGCCGCTCGTCGTAGAGCTCCAGAAAGCGGGCGAGGGCGCCTGGCGTGTCCGGCGCCAGCCCCGCTGCCCCGAGGACCCGTCGCACGAGCACGGCGGCCCCCTCACCGATCATCGCCGAGATGTCCTCGTCGGGGAGTGCCGTCCCACCGAGCTCCATCACGAGCGCGTTCGCCCCGTTTGCGAGGTCCCGCTGAGAATCGACGAGCGTGCCGTCGAGATCAAAGACGGCGAGGCCCACGTGCTTTGTGCGACGTGCTGTGTGCTTACGTTCGACGTGCTGATGTGCCATGTGCGTACGTGCGATGTGCTGTGCGGCCGGGCGGCCGGCGCGTCATTTCGACGCCGGCGCGCTGTACAGGCCGCACACCGCGGCGGCTGGGTCCCGGATGACGCAGAACATTCCCCCCGACATCGGGCGCGGCCCATCGAGGACCTCGCCACCGAACACGGTGCACTGCGCAACGGCCTGGTCGATGTCTTCGACGACGATGTAGATCAGCCACTGCGGGGGGACGTTC
>DATLXE010000013.1:0-11709 GCA_035575795.1 Gemmatimonadaceae bacterium | reverse complement strand
GGCCGTGTGGACCTGTCCCGGACGTACGCCGCCGCGCCAAACAGCTACTGGGTCACGGTGAACCGAGCGTCACGGAAGAACGGCATTGTTCCGCCCGACTCTGTGGACAACGTTCTGTCGCGCGTTTCGGCGGCGCTGCTGGCAGCGCGCGATGAAGCCGGGGAGCCGATCATCACGCACGTCTGGCGGAGCGGGCCCGCTACGGACAGCCTCGGCATCGGGGGAATCGCGGGCGGCGATTTGTATTTCGAGACCGCGCGCGGCATACATGTCATCGCGGGACGAAGAGGTGCCATGCTGGCGAACGAGGATCCCTCGGGCGAGCACGGTTATCCTTCCACGTCGCGCGACATGCAGCCGGTGATGTGTGCGGTCGGCGCGGCGATTCGCCCGCATCGTTTCGGAATGGCCCGCTCCATAGACATTGCGCCGACTGTGTCCGACTGGCTGGAGATTCCGAGCCCGTCCAATGCAACCGGCCGTTCCATGCTTCGCGACGTGAGAGCCGGCGGCCCTCGCTAGGGCTTAGGCCGAATGGAAGACCACACAGGACTTGAGGGGCACCGAGCCATGAACGGTCCGGATTCGCGGAGTTCTCGTCGCAAGTACCTGGCGGGAGCCGGCGCCGGCTTGATGGCTGGAACCGTGATGGCCATGGCCATGATGATACTCGCCCTTTTCCGTAATCAGAGCATCTGGACTATGCCAAACCTCATAGCGGCGATGTGGCTCGGCCCCGACGTCGCAACGGGTCAGCTGGGATTTCCGACTCTTGCCGGGTTTCTAACCCATGAAGTAACGAGCACGTTGATGGGCGTGATTGCCCTCGCGTGGGTCGGCGGTCTGGAGGGACGTCGCCTTCTGCTCGCGTCGCTCGCTTATGCCCTCGCTTCGTATCCTCTCGTCTTTTCTGCTGTAATCAGCTGGGCGAACCCCGTCATGTACGAGCGAACTTCTATGATCGTCATGACTGGGGCACACTTGCTTTATGGAATAGTGTTCGCCGCTGGCTACTCGCTGTTTCTGGGAAAAAGAAACAAATCAACCGCGTGAAGGCGTTTTTGTTACAGGAGCTTCATCGCGATAGCAGCGGCTCGGATACCCACGACGGCCTCGGACAGACCGAAGGCGCCCATCAACCGGGACACCACGGATCAGACGCCTGCGGCAGGCACAAGAGTGTTCGTCGCGGGCCTTAAGTGAGGGCAGGAAAGTATGGCTACGACTTTCAGTTGCGATCTATCGGCGGCGACCACTCCGCTGAAGCATGCCTGGGAACACACGGTTGGCAGCAGTCGCGCGCTGCTCGCGTTGCGCGCTGACTGGCAGCAGCAGTTAGCACAATGTCACCGAGATCTGGGCTTTCGTCATGTCCGTTTTCACGGACTTCTGGATGAAGACATGGGGACGTTGATCACGCATCAGGACAAGCCCCTCTACTCATTCTTCAATACTGATCGCATCTGGGATTTTCTTTTATCCATCGGGATGCGACCCTTCGTCGAGCTCGGCTTCATGCCGCACCCGCTGGCCTCCGGTAGTGACGTTGTTTTCCATTTCCGCGGGAACGTCACCCCGCCGAATGACTACGACGCGTGGGCGACTCTCATTCGCAAACTTGTGGGCCACTGGGTCGAGCGCTACGGCATCGAGGAAGTGAGCAAGTGGTACTTTGAGGTGTGGAACGAGCCGAACCTGAGTGCTTTCTGGTCGGGAACACAAGAAGACTATTTCAAGCTTTACGCGCATACGGCCCAGGCCATCAAAACTGTCGATGCTTCCCTGAAAGTCGGTGGTCCGGCCACGGCAATGAATGACTGGGTTGAAGAGCTAATTGATTACTGTGAGAAGAACGATCTCCCCGCTGATTTTATCAGCACGCATATCTACCCGACCGACCCGCTCGGCTTCGAGGGTGCCGACACCGAAGAGCAGTTAGCGAATAGCCCGCGACATTTGATGCGTGATCAGGCGAAGCTCACGCACGAGCGGGCGAACGGGCGGCCCGTTTACTACACGGAGTGGAACATCTCTTCAAACCCGCGCGATCATTACCACGACGAGCCGTTCGCCGCCGCCTATGCATACGAAGATCGTGATGGAGACGGACGAATTTGTTGATGGCTATAGCTTCTGGACCTTCACGGATATTTTCGAGGAAAACTATTTTCCGTCAGTGCCGTTTCACGGCGGGTTTGGGCTACTCAACCTATATGGCATCCCGAAGCCGATCTATCGCGCTTTTCAATTACTTCATCACCTCGGCACGGAAAAGCTCCCCGTTGACGGAACTCACGAAACGGTAGACGCGTGGGTGGTGCGCAAAGACAGCTCCGTAACCGTGCTGCTCACCAATCACGCGCAACCCCGACATGAGATCTCGACTCAACTGGTAGATGTCCGTCTCACCAACGCGACGGAGCCGCGTGTCGCGTACATCGAGCGGATTGATCAGGACCACGCGAACCCGCAACCGCTATGGCAGGAGATAGGCGTGCCTGAGTATCTCTCTCCGCAGCAGGTCGAGCAGTTGCAGGTGGCCTCTCGTTTAGTGAAAGAGCCAATCGGGTGGAAGTTCGAGGAGGGCGCTGTTCACCTCAATATTGATCTGCCGCCACACGCCGTAGCAACCGTCACGTTAGAGTTCGCCGCAAAAACAATGACAGGAGTTGATTGATGGTCAGCCAGGCGCCGATGAGCGAGGCAACCCTGGACAAACTCCAGCGCGACACGTTTGGCTATTTTTTGAAAGAGACCAATCGTGCCAATGGCATGGTGCCGGATAACACGCGCCAGGGCGCGCACGCCAGCATCGCCCCCATCGGCTTTGCCCTGACAGCCTACACAATCGGCGTCGAGCGCGGATTCATCACTCGCACCGAAGCTATCCAAAGAACGCTGACAACGCTGCGGTTCTTCCGGGAGAGCGAGCAGAGCGAGGCCCCTGACGCGACCGGCTACAGAGGCTTCTACTACCACTTCCTGCACATGGACAGCGGCCGTCGCGCCTGGGAGTGCGAGCTCTCGACCATCGATTCGACATTCCTGCTTGTCGGAGCGCTCACCGCTGGCGCGTATTTCGAAGGCGATACGGCAGACGAGCGCGAGATACGGAGACTCGCCGAGGAGTTATACAAACGTGCCGATTGGGAGTGGGCATTGAACGGGGGCCAGACCGTTTCCATGGGGTGGAAGCCCGAATCCGGCTTCCTGCCATATCGTTGGGAAGGCTACAACGAAGCGCTGATACTCTACATCCTCGGGCTTGCTTCCCCCACTCATCCAATCCCTCCCGCGAGCTATGCCGCCCAGACCAGAAGCTACCGCTGGAAAAGATTCTACGGCTACGACTTTCTCTTCGGCGGTCCACTCTTCGTCCATCAACTCTCTCACATGTGGATCGACTTTCGGGCCATTCAGGACGAGTTCATGCGGGAAAAGGGGATCGACTACTTCGAGAATAGCCGCCGCGCAACTTACGTGCAGCAGCGGTACGCGATTCAAAACCGCCGGCGCTACAAAGGTTACGGGGAAAATTGCTGGGGCGTCACGGCAAGCGATGGTCCTGGTCCAGCTTCTCTCCTGATCGACGGCGTCGAGCGGAAGTTCTTTGATTATAAGGCGCGCGGCATACCATATGGACCAGACGATGGAACGATCGCTCCGTGGGCCGCTGTGGCCTCGTTGCCATTTGCACCGGAGATCGTGCTCCCGGCGCTGCAGCATTTCAACGAGCACTACCCCGAGATGATCAGCGAATATGGATTCAAGTGCAGCTTCAACCCGACCTTTACGGCAGCGTCACAGGAACGGATTGGCTGGATTTCGAAGGGGTACTACGGGCTCGATCAAGGGCCGATAGTGATAATGATCGAAAACTACCGCTCAAGATTTTTGTGGGAACTGATGAAGAAATGCCCCTTTGTCGTCGATGGTCTGCGCAAGGCTGGATTCACAGGCGGCTGGTTGTGATCGGGTACCGGGCCCCTGTGAAAGAGGCAGGACGTTCTTCGTCGCGCAACACCACTGGTCTTCCGCGAGAGCGCCGACGATGATGATGGTGCTGACCTTCAGCAATCTGGTCTACTACGCCCAGTTGCTCAAGAAGAATCCACTGACACCAAACGTTCGTTGATGCGGCGGTTGAAGAATGGTATCGAGGCGCCAGGGGGCGCCGGCGTGGGTCCGTCTGCATTCTACCGGATGTCCATCGCGCTCGCCGCCATTCATGTCACGCACCGCTTCGGACCGGTGACCGTGCTCGACGACGTAACGCTGCATGTGGCCGCCGGCAGTGCGGTCGCGCTGGTGGGGGAAAGCGGCTCGGGGAAGACCACGCTGCTCCGCTGTTTCAATCGCATGGTGCAGCCGCTGTCGGGCGATGTATTCGTGGGCGGCACGAACGTACGCGAGCAGGATGTCATCACGCTGCGCCGGCGCATGGGATACGTGCAGCAGCGCGGGGGACTGCTGCCGCATTGGACGGCGGCGCAGAATGTCGGGCTGGTGCTGCGGGCCATGGGAAGAGAACGCGACGAAGCGCGCGCGGTGGTGGATGCGTTGTCGCTCACCGGACTCGATGCCGCGTTACATGGACCGCGGTATCCGCGTGAGCTCTCCGGGGGCCAGGCCCAGCGCGTGGCGCTGGCACGGGCGCTGGCGGCGCGGCCGGAGGCGCTGCTGCTGGACGAACCCTTCGGCGCGCTGGACGCGATCACACGCGCCGAGGTGCAGGAAGCGTTGGCGCGCGCGCGGGGAGAGCTGGGCGTGACGACGCTGCTTGTGACGCACGACCTTGCGGAGGCGGCGCGGCTGGCGGACGAAATCGTGGTGTTGCGCGCGGGACGCGTGGAGCAGCACGGCAGCATTGCTGCGCTGCGCGACGCGCCAGCTACGGAGTACGTGCGGGCTCTGGTGGCGCGCGCGCTGGCGCAGTCCGAGCCACTCCGGTGGACGTGAGGCGCATCGCACATCCCATGCGGGCCGCGTTCGTGATGAGCGGCGCCTTGGCAACGCTGGCCTTCCAGCTCGGGGTCACGCCCCGGTCGACGCTCGGCCAGGCGAGCGGCGCCGATCTGCGGTCCGTTGTCGTCGCATCCAAGCCGTTCGGCGAATCGTTTCTACTCGCCGAGATGTTCGCGCAGCTGTTGGAGTCTCGCGGCATCGGCGTCGAGCGCCGCCCGGGGCTGGGCGCCACGGAGGTGGCCTTCGGCGCGCTACGCCGTGACGCGATCGACGTGTACCCGGAATACACCGGCACCGGCCTGGTGGCGATTCTGCACGAGACGCTCCCGGATTCGTCCGCGCGCAATTCGCGCGCCGTTTTCGCGTACGTATCGCGTCGCTTCGCGGAGGCGTACGGCGTTCGCTGGCTGCCGCCGCTTGGATTCGAGAACACTTACGCGATCGCTGTACGTCGCGAGACCGCGACGCGTTACGGGTTGCGGACGCTGAGTGATCTGGCGCGCGCCAGCCGGAGCCTCACAGCGGGCTTCACCGCGGACTTCATCGGACGGCCCGACGGCCTCGCCGGTCTCGCGCGCGCGTACGGCGGCGCGGGTGGTGTGGGCGGGATGCGCTTTCGCGCGACGCGGCCGCTGTCCCCCGCGCTCAAGTATCAGGCGCTCGCGAACGGCGGCGTGGATGTGATCGACGGCTACTCCACCGACGGGCTGCTCGTTCGCTATGACTTGGTGACGCTGGAGGACGACAAGGGTTTCTTCCCGCCATATGAGGCTGCGGCCCTCGTGAGTGGACGGCTGGCGCGCGACCGGCCGGAGGCGATCGCTGCGCTCACGCTGTTGAGCGGCCGGCTGGACGAGCGGCTCATGCGGGGGCTGAATCGCCGCGTGGAGGTGGATCGCGCTGACGTCGCGACTGTGGCGACAGACGCGCTGAGAGAAGTTGGCGTTCTGCCCGAAGGTGAGCCTGTCCTTCGCGGTGCTCAGAATGACGAAGCCGACGTGGCATCGTTTCTTCACGCCCGGCGCGGCGCGATGCTCGCTCAGACGTTGCGGCACTTGCTGCTCGTACTCGGCGCGCTTGCCGCTGCGATAGTAGTCGCTGTACCGGTGGGACTGGCGCTCGAACGCGCGCGGCGCGTAGCAGAAGGGACAATCGGCGTGCTGGGCGTCATTCAGACCATTCCGAGCATCGCGCTGCTCGCGTTCATGATTCCCCTGTTCGGCATCGGTGTGGCGCCGGCGCTCGTGGCGTTGTGGCTCTACGCGCTCTACCCCATCGCGCGCGGGACGTACGCCGGCGTAAGAAACGCAGATCCGGAGGCCGTGGAGGCCGCGGAGGCGCTGGGCGCCACGCCGCGCCAGCGTTTGTTGTGGGTGCGGCTTCCGCTCGCGGCGCCGGTGATCATGGCCGGAGTACGGACCGCCGCCGTCATCACGGTAGGTGCGGCAACGCTGGCGGCGTTCATCGGCGCCGGCGGGTTGGGCGAGCCCATCGTGGAAGGGCTGGCGCTGGCCGACACGAGGCTCATTCTCTCCGGCGCCATTCCGGCCGCGCTGTTGGCGCTGATCGTGGATGGCGCGCTGGCCCTGGTGGAGCGTCGGGTGCGTCCGGCGCATTTGCGGGAACCCAAAGGCGCCCAGGAGCGGCCATGGCAATCAAGCCGAGTTGATGCGTGGGGGAGAGAGTGACTACAGGGGGATCGGACCCGTGGTAGTTCCGCGGTGGAAGGAGACGCGTCACCGCTTCGTCGCATAGCATTGTGGGCTGACTCTGGCGATGAAGGGGACCCGGGTGAAGACAACTCCCCGACCCTGGGGAAAGTTCCCGGTGCGCGCGAAGCGAACGGTAGACGCTCCGGCGACTGGTATGTGAAATGCAACCTCCCGTGACATGAGCGACTCGAAAAAGCCTCCGGTACCGAAGGTCCGGAAGGGCCAGGGTGACGTCAAGCTCACTCGCGCCGAGTTCGACAGGCGGCTCGGCGAGCGCTTCTACGATCCCGCCTTCGACTCCGTCCGCGCGGAACTGGAGCGCGTGATGGACGTCGCCTGGGAAGGCTACGACAGCTACCGCAAGAGCCCGCGCACGCGGCCGGCGGGCGAAGGATTCGCCGACCCCGCGTACGAGCTTCCCGTGGAATGGCTGGAAACGCGCGGCAATATCCACAAGGCGGAGGCGCGCCAGCGGGACGAAAAGAGCCCCCGGCGAATCCTCCTTGTCTCGGGAGCAGCACGTCACGACCAGACGTGTCCCGGCGAAATGTCCAAGACTTTCCGGCTCGTGCAGGAGGCTCGCGCGATTTTCGAGGGAGATAAAGGCTTCGAGTGCGACGTCCTCGACCTCAGCATGCTGACCGCCCAGTATGGCCGGCAGATACTGCCGTGCAAGGCGTGCGTCTCGACGGCGATGCCGCTCTGTCACTGGCCGTGCTCGTGCTATCCCAATCACGCGATGGGCCAGGTGGACGACTGGATGGCGGAGCTCTACCCGAGATGGATCGCCGCGCACGGCGTGATGATCGTCACCCCGGTGTACTGGTATCAGGCGCCGAGCGTACTCAAGCTGATGATTGACCGGCTCGTGTGCGCGGACGGCGGCAACCCCGATCCGACGAGCACGCACGGCAAGACTCCCGAGGAAGCCAAGGCCCTCGAGCTGGAGGGGTGGGATTATCCGCGTCACCTCGCGGGGAGACTCTTTTCCGTCGTCGTGCACGGCGACACGGCGGGCACCGAGGTGCTGCGCAGAATCCTCACCGACTGGCTCAAGGACATGGGTCTCGTCGAAGCGGGCGCCGGTGCGACGCTGGACCGCTACATCGGATACTTCGAGCCGTACGCGACGAGCCATGTGGCACTCGACGCCGACACCGCGGTACAAGAGGAGGTCCGCAACGTGGCGCGCGCTCTCGTAGACGCGATTCATTTGAAACATGCGGGGCGATTCGTCGAGCCGGGCGCCGAGCTCGAATCGCCCCGGCCGAAATGAACGAGGTTTCAGTGACCGACCTGAAAGACCGATACGATGAAGTGAGGGGGCAGAGCGAGAAACTCTGCCGTCCGCTCCAGCTGGAGGACTACGTCGTCAGCTCGATGCCCGACGTGAGCCCGACGAAATGGCATCTCGCGCACACGAGCTGGTTTTTCGAGACGTTCATGCTCGGACCGCACGCCCCGGGATACCGCTCGCCCGACCCGAGATATGCGTTCCTCTTCAACTCGTACTACGTTCAGGCCGGGGAACGGCATTGCCGCGCACAGCGGGGCCTCGTCACGCGTCCGACGGTGGAGGAGGTGTACGCATATCGTCATCATGTCGACGACGCGATGCGCGAACTGCTCGCCGGTCTCGACGCCGGCGACCCCGCATGGGAACTGCTGGAGCTGGGGCTGCACCACGAACAGCAGCACCAGGAACTTCTGCTGATGGACATCAAGCACGTCTTCTGGACCAATCCGCTCCGCCCCATCTATGTCGAGCAGCCGCCTCGGGCGTCGCGCCCGGTCGCCCTCCGGTGGGCGAGCCTGGTCGAGGGGGTTCGCTCTGTCGGGCATGACGGCACCTCGTTCGCCTATGACAATGAGGGGCCAGCGCATCGCGTTTTCGCCGAGCCGTTTCGCCTCGCCACCCGGCTTGTCACGAACGCCGAGTTTCTCGAGTTCATCGAAGACGGTGGATACAAGCGTCCGGAGTTGTGGCTCTCCTCCGCGTGGGCGACCGCCGAGGAAGCGGGCTGGCGGGCACCGCTTTACTGGGAGCGCGCCGACGGACAGTGGACGGAGTTCACGCTCGGCGGCACTCACCCGCTGGACCTGAATTCTCCGGTGTGCCACGTGAGCTACTTCGAGGCCGACGCGTTCGCCCGCTGGGCGGGCAAGAGACTGCCCACCGAGGTCGAGTGGGAGATCGCTGCGGCGGGCCAGCCGGTCGAGGGGAACTTCGTGGAGTCGGAGAGCTTTCACCCACTATCCGCATCCGCATCCGCCGGTAATCCTGGCGGCGACGCCGCCGACATCATTCAGTTGTACGGCGACGTCTGGCAGTGGACGGGGAGCCCCTACGTCGCCTACCCAGGTTACAAACCGGCCAGCGGGGCGATCGGCGAGTACAACGGAAAATGGATGTGCGACCAGTGGGTACTGCGCGGAGCCTCGTGCGCAACCCCGGGTTCTCACGCCCGCCGCACGTACAGGAACTTCTTCCCTTCGCCTGCCCGCTGGCAGTTCAGCGGGATTCGACTGGCGGACGGAGCGTGACGGCAACCCCGGACTCGCTGAGCGAGCGTGTGACGATAGCCGCGAGCGATGTCACTTCCGGGACGCAACGGGAGGCGATACCCGACGAAATACGGGGTCTGTGGGCGACGCCGAAGACGCTACCTCCCAAGCTCTTCTATGACGCGAGGGGGGCCGAACTCTTCGAGCGCATCTCGCGGCTCGACGAGTACTATCCGACCCGCACCGAGCTGGGGATCCTCGAGGAGCGGGCCGCCGAGATCGCCCGGCTTGCCGGCCCCTGCTGCGCGCTCATCGAGTACGGGAGCGGTGCGGGGACAAAGATCCGGCTGCTCCTCGACGAGCTGGAGGAGACCGTCGCCTACGTACCGATCGACATCTCGGCCGAGCAGCTGGAGCGTGTGGCCGCCGAACTCGATTCGGCGTACCCCGACCTCGAGGTGATACCAGTCGAGGCGGATTACACCGCGCCGCTCGTCCTCCCGGCGTTCCCCAAGGACGCGCGGCCGCTGGCTTTCTTTCCCGGCTCCACGATCGGCAACTTCAGCCCCGACGCCGCCGCCGCGTTTCTGCGCCGCATCAGGCGCACCGTGGGCGCGTGCGGCGCGCTCCTGCTCGGGGTGGACCGCCGCAAGAATCCGCGCATTCTGGAGGCCGCCTACAACGATTCCGAGGGCGTCACCGCCGCGTTCAACCTCAACGTCCTCGAGCGGCTGAATCGCGAGTACGGGGCCGAGTTCGACCTTTCCGCATTTCGCCACGAGGCGGTATGGAACGACGAGGCCAGCCGGATCGAGATGCATCTGCGGAGCCTTCGCGACCACACCGTGTGCGTCTCCGGCCGCGATGTGACGTTCACCGCCGGCGAGACGATCTGGACGGAGTCGTCCTACAAATACGACGAGGCGCGGCTGGCCAGGCTGGTGAACGCCGCCGGGTTCGACGTGGACCACCTCTGGACCGACGCCGACGGGTATTTCTGGATGTGCTGGCTCACCGCCAACGAGACCGGTAGGGACTGCTGACCATTGGCATTAGAAAAAAAACCCCGCCCGATGATCCGGCGGGTTTTTTTTGCGGTTGTGTCCAGCATAGGCATTGACTTGGAAGTGAAAGTCCTTTGGGGAGTTGATCGCAACGACCGAGCGAAACGCAAAGCGATGACCGTGAGGGGATCGCTGAAAGAAGCGGGTAGCGAGACCTGCGGAGTGACGAACAGGAAATCGACTTGAACATTCCGACGGGTTCACGTACGCGCCGGTTGGCGGGGATTCAGGTGAAGACCGCATGAGAGACGGATATACGTCGACGTGTTCACGATTAAGAAAAAAGAGAGGGGTCGCTTTCGTGACCCCTCTCTAACTTTGCGACTTCGGCGCTGTAGCAGTACCTCCAGTCAGATAATCATTAGTCAGGCAAAGCAGGAAGATTAGCTTCTGATGCGGATTCTGTCCTTGGCATTTCTCCTCGTGATCGGCTGCGTCCCCGTCCGCTCGAGATCCGAGGCCGAGTGCGCTCCTCCAGCAGATGGTAATGCCAGGGCGATCCCGCTCCACACGCTCGTTGGGTTGGCGGGGAGATACCGTATGAC
Source organism: Gemmatimonadaceae bacterium (assembly GCA_035575795.1). Lineage (GTDB taxonomy): Bacteria > Gemmatimonadota > Gemmatimonadetes > Gemmatimonadales > Gemmatimonadaceae > UBA4720. The sequence goes on along the minus strand of DATLXE010000013.1, from coordinate 918 downwards.
CTCTGAAACCACTGCGCCTGGCTACGACCGAGCTCCCATCGTGCGGGATCTAACACTGACTATCGCTGACTCTCTGCAGCGATACTATGAACAAGGTGTGCGCGGCCCGAGGCGAGCGGGTAACCGACCCTTGGTCGGCTCTCTGGGGCAGGAGCCGGTCGTTGTTCAGCAGAATCCCGGAAACACCCAAATGATCTCGGGATTCTGTACGATGTGTATCGAGGCAATGTTTATTACCACGCTAGAGTGCAGGTTCGCCCGAATGGTTTCATCGACCGCTGGCACGATCCGCAAGCTGGAATTGGCAGCGCAATCGACAGCGTTGTATATCTTCATTGGTGGATTCGACCGCTGCTGACTTGGGGGGGGCGTGGAGGTTACCGGAGAATCGCATTCCGGAAGCCACTGCGATGATGACCCTTGTCTGAGCCAAAACATCCTCGCGCGGCTATATGTTGCCTGATCGCCGCCATGACGGTACTCGCTCCGCTGCGCATTGCGGGGCAAGGAATGACCAGTTCGTCCATCCAGGGCTCAATCGCGACTGCAGCGGGAGCGCCCGTTCCCGGCGCCAGCGTGACCCTGACCAACCGCAGTACCGGAACGGTCAGACACGTCGTCGCCAGAGAGGACGGCACCTTTCGGTTTGAGAACGTGCCGATAGGTGGAGGATACCGGCTCGAGGCCCGAGCTTTGGGCCTCGCGCCAGGGTCAGTCGACGACCTGGTGCTGCACGTGGGCGACAGGGTGACGCGGAACTTCGTTCTCAACGACCAGCGCGCACAAACTCTCAGCGATGTCCAGATACGTGGCTCGGATCTGCGGGATGCCGGCGCCGGCGGACCGGCTTACTCGATTGCCGGAACGGCCGTGCGCAACCTGCCGCTTCGCGACCGGAATTTCGTGGGGCTGCTGGCG
>DATLXE010000012.1:0-9601 GCA_035575795.1 Gemmatimonadaceae bacterium | reverse complement strand
CGCCGGCAAGCGGTTTCAGATGTACAAGTTCCGCAGCATGGTACGCGACGCTGAAAAGCTGAAGGCCGATCTGGCCGAAATGAGCATTTACACCGATCGGCGGGTCTTCAAGATTCCCAACGATCCCCGCATCACCAGTCTGGGCCGATTCCTGCGCCGCTCCAGCCTCGACGAGCTGCCGCAGCTCCTCAACGTTCTCGAGGGGGACATGTCGATGGTTGGGCCGCGCCCACCGCTGGCGTCCGAGGTCGAATTGTACGAGGAGCACAATTACACGCGGTTCGACATGAAGCCGGGCATCACGGGACCCTGGCAGGTGGCAGGCCGCAACGTCGTCACGAACTTCGATGAGATAGTTGCGATGGAGACGGAGTACCTGACCGACTGGTCGCTGCTCAAGGATTTCTCGATCCTGCTGAGGACGGTTCCGGCCGTGCTGAGCATGAAGGGCGCGGTGTAGATCAGACCGCGGGTGCCTCCATTTGCTTAGTTCCGTTTTCTTCCTCCTCGCCTTTGCCGCCGCCTTCGCAATGACCGCTCTCGTGCGCCGGCATGCGCTCGCTAACGCGATCCTTGATATTCCCAATCAGCGGAGCTCACACTCCATTCCGACGCCGCGCGGCGGCGGGATCGCCATCGCGATCGTTACTCTGGCCGGAATTCTCGTCGCGGTCGCCACTGGGCTCCTCCCCGCGCGCGTAGCACTGGCCGTTGGCGGCGGCGGGGCCGCTGTCGCACTCGTCGGCTGGGCAGATGACAAGTCTTCGATTTCCGCCGCGGCAAGACTCACCGTTCAGCTCGCTGCTGCCGCATGGGCGGTGTTCTGGATTGGAGGGATGCCATCTCTGCGGATGGCTGGAATGGACGTTTCGCTTGGCCCGGTTGGCAGCGTGGTCGCGGTCCTGGGAATTACCTGGGTCACTAACCTGTTCAACTTCATGGACGGAATTGACGGACTCGCGGCGGCGGAAGCCATTAGCGTGGGTGTCGCCGGCGTAGTGCTCATGTATCTGCTTGGCCGCCCCGGCATGGCCGTAATCCCGGTTCTTCTGGTTGCGACGAGCGCGGGCTTTCTCGTCTGGAACTGGGCGCCGGCCAGGATTTTCATGGGAGATGTCGGAAGCAATTTCCTGGGCTTCACGTTCGGCGCTTTTGCTCTTGCCTCCGAGAACAGCGGCGGCTTGCCGCTCATGGCCTGGGTAGGCCTGGCGCTGCTGTTCATCGTTGACGCCACGACCACTCTGGCGCGACGCTTGTTCAGGCGAGAGAAAGTTTACGCTGCCCATCGGCAGCACGCGTACCAGCGCGCCGTCGCGGCGGGATATTCCCACGCTACCGTGACGCTTGCCGCCGTGGCCATCAACGGGGTGCTCGCCGGCCTGGTGTACGCGCAGCATTTCTCACCGTCCGTGGGTGTGATTCCGCTTCTGCTCGCTCCCGCAATTCTCATCGGGATCTACCTCTTCGTCGAACGCCTCTATCCGATGCGACGGGCGTAAACGCAGGCGTGGCGGCGCCGGACCCAAACCAGCGGGATTATAAGGCGGGGTCGTGTGATATATTGTTTGCGAGACAAGCGAACAAACATGCAAGGCAGCACTCAACCTTTCGTATTCAATAACGTCACTCGATGTACATTCTTGGAATAAACGCCTACCACGGCGACGCCTCGGCCGTCCTGATCAGGGACGGGGTTTTGATTGGCGCGGTGGAGGAAGAACGGTTCCGGCGCATTAAGCACTGGGCCGGGTTTCCCTCCCTCTCCATACGCGAGCTTCTCAGGCGCGAGGGAATCGGCGGTAAGGATGTCGCCCACTTCGCGATTGGCCGCGCGCCGACGGCAAATCTGATGCGACGAGGCACCTTTGCACTTCGACACGCGAGTGCCCGTCAGGTAGCCGGTCGGCTGAAGAACCTGTCGAGCCTGCGCAACATCAAGAGCCAGCTCGGAGAAGCCCTGGATCTGGCGCCGGAGTTCCTGCCGCAAACGCATTTCGTCGAGCACCATCCGGCTCACATTGCGAGCAGCTTCTTCGTCAGCCCATTCGATGATGCCGCGTGCTGTGCAATCGATGGCTTCGGGGATTTCGTAAGCACCTCCACCGGGCTCGGGAGCGGCAATCAGCTCGAGATGCTTTCACGGGTGTACTTTCCCCACTCGCTCGGACTCCTCTATACAGCCGTTACCCAGTACCTCGGCTTCATGGGATACGGCGACGAGTTCAAGGTGATGGGTCTCGCTCCCTACGGGCGGCCGCGGTTCGTGAACGAGATACGGCAGCTGCTGCGCCTGAAAAGTGACGGGGCATTCGAGCTCGATCTGAAATATTTCCGGCACTGGTCGGCCGGCGTTAAGATGGAGTGGGAAGATGGATATCCCACGCTCGCAGAAGTGTTCTCCGATGAAATGATCGGGTTGCTTGGGCCGCAACGTGACCCAAAAGCGGCGCTTACGGAGCGGGAAGAAGATCTCGCGCACTCACTCCAGGTCGTATATGAACAGGCGCTGATTCACGTATTGACCGACCTCTGGGAGCGCACCCACAACGAGCGCCTTTGCCTGTCTGGGGGCTGTGCGATGAATAGCGTCGCAAATGGAAAGATCCGGGCGCTGACGCCCTTCAAGGAGCTGTACATCCAGCCCGCCTCGAGCGACAACGGGACTGCGCTCGGCGCCGCGTATTACGTGTGGAATCAGATCCTCCGGCAGCCCCGTGGTTTCGTGATGGACAATGCCTACTGGGGTCCGGAACACGATGAAGACGGCATTGCGGCAAAGGTAACCGGCCGGCCGGATGCGAAATCGTTTTCGGTCGAGCGCTTCGACTCGCTGGATGATGTCGCGACAGCGACCGCAAGGCTCATCGCGGACGGCAAGGTCGTCGGGTGGTACCAGGGCCGAATGGAGTGGGGCGCCCGCGCACTTGGCAATCGCAGCATCGTCGCCGATCCGCGCCGCGCCGACATGCGTGAGCTGATCAACACGAAGATAAAGTTCAGGGAGAAATTCCGCCCCTTCGCGCCCTCGATCGCCGAAGAATCGCTGGACGAATACTTCGTCGGCGCGGTCAGGGATCCCTTCATGCTCCAGGTGTATCCGATCCGCGACGAAAAGAAGTCGGTGATACCAGCCGTCACGCACGTGGATGGCAGCGGCCGCCTCCAGACCGTGAGCAACGATACAAATCCGCTCTACTACCGGCTCATCAAGGAGTTCGAGAAGCTCACGGGCGTACCGATCGTGCTCAACACCAGCTTCAACGAGAATGAGCCAATCGTGGACACGCCGGAGCAGGCGCTCGATTGCTTTCTGCGCACGAAGATGGATGCGATCGCGCTGAACCGGACCGTGATTACGAGAGTGTGACCAATCGCTCGATGAAGGAGAAGCCTTCTCCAATTTCCGTCCTCAGCGGGGCGGCCGCCGAAGAATTGCCGCGGCGCGAAGTTCTTGCGCAAGCGGTGCGCGGCTCGCCGATTCCCAACGCCGAGCTTCCCAACAACCTCGGCCTGTACGTGAACCGGCAGACGCTTGCGCGCTTGCTGTTCTTCACGGAGCTCTACCGGCAAATCCTGCCCGTGCACGGTGTAGCAATGGAGTTCGGGGTGCGGTGGGGGCAGAACCTTGCGCTCCTGCATGCGCTGCGCGGCATCTACGAACCGTTCAATCATAATCGCAAAATCATAGGCTTCGACACATTCAGCGGCTTCCCGTCGGTGCACGCTAAAGACGGCGATCGGGTACGGCCGGGAGATTATGGAGTAACGGAGAATTACCAGGAATACCTTGGCCAGATCCTGGCGCTCCACGAGGCCGACAGCCCGATCGCGCACAAGCGCAAGTTTGAGCTGGTGGCCGGCGACGCGGCTGATACAGTGCCCCGATACCTGCGCGACCATCGTGAAACAGTCATCGCGTTTGCGTATTTCGACTTCGATCTTTATGCGCCCACCAAAGCTTGCCTCGAAGCCATCCGGCCGCGTTTGACGAAGGGCGCCGTAGTGGCATTCGACGAGCTGAACTGCCCGGAATTTCCGGGCGAGACGCTTGCATTCGACGAAGTGTTCGGCGTAGCGAACTATTCGCTGCGGCGCACCCCGCTCAATCCGCTGATTTCATATCTGGTAGTGTAGGTGAGCGGCTACATCGTACTTCCGAGCCAGGATGCACGCTGGGGAAGCTACGCGCTGATCCCTATTCGCTACACGGACCGGCAGCCCATCCGCTCCTGGCGCAACGCGCAGATATCCGTGTTGCGGCAGTCCGAACCGCTGACGGAGGTCGAGCAGGACGCCTATTTCCAGCGCGTTGTGTTGCCTTTGTTTGAACAAAGACGGCCTCCACAACTCCTTTTTTCTCTGCTTCACAACGGCGACTTTATCGCCTACGGGGGCCTGGTGCACATCTCGTGGCCCGACGGCCGCGCCGAAGTGTCCTTCCTCGGAGACCCCGCGCGAGGTGCAGATCCGGCTCTCTACCGAAGCGACCTGCTGGCCCACCTTCGTCTCCTGGGCCAGGTCGCTTTCAAGGAACTGCGACTTCACCGACTGTATACCGAAACCTTCGACCTCCGGCCGGCTCACGTTACGGTGTTGGAAGAGGCGGGGTTTCGGTTGGAAGGGCGACTGCGTGAACACGTGCGCCTCGCGTCCGGTTCGTTTGCCGATTCCCTGATGCACGGCCAGCTGGCCGCCGACTATGCCACAGCCTTTGGACCTGCGATTTAAGCGAATTTTCATCAGCGGCGGCGCGGGCGTGATCGGTCAGGAGATGACGCGCCGGCTGGCGGAACTGAGTGCCGACGTGCAGGTGCTGGTGGGTGACCTGAAGCCCCGGCCCGACGATTTCCCAGGCTCGTTCGAGTACCGCCAGGGGGACCTGAATTTTCTTAGCGCGTCGGAAATCCGCCGCTTTGCGCCCGACCTGTTCATTCATCTCGCGGCCACGTTCGAGCGCTCCACGGAAAGCTACGGTTTTTTTGAGGAGAACTTTCAGCACAACGTGCGTCTCAGCCACCACTTGCTGGAGATACAGAAGGATCTTCCCGAGCTGCGACGCGTGGTGTTTGCGTCCAGCTACCTGATATATGACCCCGCTCACTACACATCCGCCGACGCACCCGCCAGCCCACGCTCGCTGCGCGAGCACGACCCGATTCTCCCACGAAACCTGACCGGCATGGCCAAGCTGGCGCACGAGATCGAGCTTCGATTCCTGCAGGGCTTCCGGTCTGAACATCTCAGCACAGTTTTCGCTCGCATCTACCGCGGTTACGGCCGTCAGGGGCGGGACATCACCTCGCGCTGGGTCCGGTCGCTGCTGGCGGGCGAGGAAATCACGGTCTACGGCGCTGAATCGTTCTTCGATTATATCTACGCTGGGGACACCGCCGAGGGCCTGCTCCGCCTCGCGGCGGCTGAGGACGTCACTGGGGCGATCAATCTGGGCACAGGCCGCGCTCGCCGCGTAGCGGACGTGGTGGCTGTATTGCAGCAGCATTTTCCCGCGATGCGGGCACGCTACGTCGGCTCTGAGGTCCCCTACGAGGCCTCGCAGGCAGACATGACGACCTGGTCGGCTCGGATCGACTGGCGGCCAACGACGACACTGGAAGTTGCCATCCCCGAAATCATCGGCTACGAGCGGGCGAGGGTCGGGGCGGCGACTGGCACCGCAACAGCCGGCCACGTGCTCATAAGCAGCCTTGCGGCAAAGGTGCCGCTGGCGAAAGCGGTCTGCGCCGCCGCGCGCCGCCTGCACCCTGCCGTCCATGTAATCGGGGGCGACATAGACCCGCACGCGCTGGGATTCCATTTCACCGACGCGAAATGGGTGATGCCCCCAACTACCGACGAGAATCTTGGCGAAATCATCCGCTACTGCCGTGATCACGGCATTGGTCATGTCATTCCAACACGCGACGGCGAGCTCGACTTCTGGAGCCGGCACCGCGCCGTATTTGGGGACGCGGGGGTTGCCGTTCTGGTGAGCGCACCCGATGCCGTTAAGCGGTGTCTCGACAAGGTCGAGTTTGCAGAGTTCGGCTTGCGCGCCGGAATGCCCGTCATTCCCACCACGAAGAGCATTGACGCGCTGAGCGCAAATGACATGCAGCTCTCGCGGAGCCGGACATTCGCGGTGAAGGAGCGACACGGCGCCGGCGCCGTGCGCGTTGGACTTGACCTGACTTATGCGGCTGCGGTTGCTCACGCCCGAACGTTGCACGAGCCTGTCTTCCAACCCTTCGTAATCGGCCGCGAGATCAGCGTAGACGCCTACGTTGACCGCGCGGGTCGCGTGCACGGTCTGGTGCCACGCACACGGGACCTGGTAGTGCGCGGGGAATCGCAGGTCACCACCTCGCTGAATGACCCGGCTCTGGTCGAACGACTCACACCCGTCGTGGAGCAGTTTGGCCTGAGTGGCCCACTGGTACTGCAAATCATTCTTGACGGCGCCGGTTCGTTACACATAGTCGAGTGCAATTGCCGGTTCGGCGGAGCTTCGACGCTGGGCATCGCGGCTGGCGTGGACTCGTTTTTCTGGTTCTTGCAGGAGGCGCGGGGTGCAGATCTGACCCAGTTTCCCTTCCGGCCCGCATCGGGCACGCTACGACAGGTGCGGGCTGCCTCTGACATGATCCTGCATCTAACCGGCAATGAGGAATGAGTGCGCCGTCCGGAATCGTACTCGTCTTCGATCTTGACGACACGCTGTACCCTGAGCTGAGCTACGTGCGCAGTGGTTTTTCAGCCGTGGCAAAGATGCTTAGGCCACTTCTGGGCGTGCCCGCCAAAACCCTGGCTGCGGAACTCGGGGCCGAGGAAACACTACACGGCCGCGGCCAGGTATTCGACACCGTGCTTCGCAAGCACGGGCGATTTACACGGACGCTGGTGAGTGCTTGCATCCGCACCTACCGGCAGCACCGGCCTGACCTCTCGCTGTATGCCGACGCCGATCGTTCTCTCACGCGGTTTGCGGCGTCGCCGCTCTATCTGGTTACCGATGGTCACAAGGAAGTGCAGGCACGCAAGGTGGCTGCGCTAGGCCTGGCTGATCGGGTGCGCCACGCTTACCTGACAAACCGCTACGGGCGCCACCGCGCCAAGCCCGCGCCGCACTGCTTCGAGCTGATTTGCCGACGTGAAGGTGTCGGGCCCGGCCAGGTGATTTACGTGGGCGACAACCCGCGCAAGGACTTTGTGGGACTCAAGCCGCTGGGCTTCCGCACCGTGCGACTGTTGCGCGGCAACCATGCGCAGGTACAGGCAGATGATGCTCACGAGGCTCACCGGCAGATCGCCACGCTGGATGACCTGACACCCGAATTCCTGGCGGGATTATTGGCGGAGTAGCTGGAGATCCGAAACAATTCTGTCCGCCATCGCGGCCGCGAACATTGCGTTCCCCCGATCCGCGACGTGCACATCATCGAGGTAAATCTTCAGATTCGATTCGAACACACCTGTGAGTGATGTGCCATACGACGCTGTCCTGATTCTGTTTTCGTAACCCGCGTACACCCGGGCCAGTGCCGGGATTCCCCCTTCGCGCGGGCCCGGCGTGACGCCTGGCGCATACCACCGGACAGGCTGTAGAAAGGCGAGATACTTGATTCCCTTCGCCGAGCAGAAGTCGTGCAGATCCTGGACAGTGCCCGCATAAGTATTCACGACGTGCTCCACTTCACTTGCTGAAATTTTGCTGTAGTCGGACTGCTTTTCGCCTCTCAGCACCCGCAGCATGAACTCGGTCGCGCGCGTGGTATTTCGCAGCAGTGCCTTTATGCGGAATGAGAACTGGTCCTGTTTCTTGTTGTCCGCAATTACCTGGAACGACCGCCAGTAGTGCGGCGCGCCCACGAATCCCTCGTAGCGATTCAGGTCATAGCTCATCACGTCGTTGTAACCGTCGAGCGTGACGACCATGTCAGGGCGGTAGTGCTGGAGCGCCATCTGCACGAGAATGAATTCCTGCTGTACCACGTAGCCGTCCATCCCCGCGTTGACGACCTCGATTGATTTGGTACCCAGCCGGGTGTTCAGCTCTCGCTCCAGCAAGGATGAAATCTTGTACTGGTAGGAGCTCGCCTCGCGTGAACGTGCAACGCTTCCTCCGACCAGCATGATCCGGTACTTGCCCGGGGCCTTCGCCCTCCCGTAATCCGTATTCAGCCCGTCGGCGTTGACACGCTTTTTGGCGTTCGGCGCAAACGAGTAGTAGGTGTAGGGATGATCCCGCGTCTCGGACACGAGAAGTGTGTTCTCCCCGTGGCGCATCCAGTAAATGAGCCCGAAGCCGATCTCCACGAGCGCGATGGCGATCAGGATTGTCAGCACCGCGAATACCGTGTTTTTCTTCATGACTGGCGCGCCGTTCGGTCGGCGCTAATCCAGGTCAAACGCGTTCTTGTAATCGAGCCGGAGGGCGGGGTCTTGGTCCTCTTTCTCGAGGATGCAGTTGCCGATGGCGAGCATCTCGATATCCGTTCCCATGAAGCAGCGGAAGGCATCCTCGGGCGTGCAGACGATCGGCTCTCCGCGCACGTTGAAGCTGGTATTGACGATGACCGGGCAGCCCGTGCGCGCCTTGAACGCGCTTAATAGCGCGTGGTAACGCGGGTTTGTCTCCCGGTGCACTGTCTGGATGCGGGCCGAGTAGTCGACGTGCGTGACCGCCGGGATGTCGCTGCGGGGAATATTGAGCCTCTCGATCCCGAAGAGCGACTGTTCCTCCACGGTCATCGGGTGGCGCTTCGGCTCGATCACGTCCGCCACGAGGAGCATGTAGGGACTGTCCGCGTCCATCTCGAACCATTCCGCCACGTCCTCGCGCAGCACCGAGGGCGCAAAGGGACGGAAGCTCTCGCGGTATTTGACCTTCAGGTTGAGCGTCTTCTGCATCCTGGGAGAGCGAGCGTCGCCGAGAATTGAGCGTGCTCCCAGCGCGCGGGGGCCGAACTCCATGCGTCCCTGGAACCATCCAACCGCTTTCTCCGCGACCAGCGCGTCGACAGTGTGCTCCAGGAGCTCGCCCTCGTTCTCGACGGTCCGGAAGCGCGCGCCGGCACCGGCCAGCCGCTGTTCGATGTCGGCCTGCGTGAACTCCGGTCCCAGATAGGCCCCACGCATAGCGTCGTGTCCGTTCACGTGCCGCGGCTGCCCGGCGAAGGTGTGGTACGCGGCGAGAGCTGCGCCCAGCGCCCCCCCGGCATCCCCGGAGGCAGGCTGTACCCAGATGCGGTCGAACACTTTTTCGCGCAGCACCTTGCCGTTAGCAACGCAGTTGAGGGCGACGCCGCCGGCGAGACAGAGGTTGCGGCTGCCGGTTTCAGCTGCCAGTGACCGCGTAAGCCTCAGCACGACCTCTTCGGTGACTGCCTGGACCGAGGCCGCCAGATCCATGTGGCGCTGCGTGAGCAGCTCTTCTGCACCGCGTGGCGGCCCCCCGAATAGATCGTGGAACCGGGAATTGGTCATCGTCAGCCCGGTGCAGTAGTCGAAGTAGGACTGGTCCATCCGGAAGGACCCGTCTGCCTTGATGTCGAGGATGTGCTCGAGAATCTGGTCCGCAAACCGCGGCACACCGTAGGGGGCG
>DATLXE010000011.1:0-31290 GCA_035575795.1 Gemmatimonadaceae bacterium | reverse complement strand
CATGCGCTCTTGTAGAAATCTCTATTCTCATCCACGAGCGAGATGAACGCCGCCGGAACGCCAAGCAGCTTGACGGCGAGCCGCGTCAGCCGGTCGAATACCTCCTCCACCTCGCTGTCGAGCAGCCCCGTCGACCTGAGCGCGGCAAGCCGCTCGGGATCGCGGATCGCCTCGGCAAGCGACCGATCCGCGCGCGGCGCGACGGCGACCGAGATCGCATCTGTCCCCCGCTTCCGATCTTCCGTACCTGCCACGGTGCTACTTGTAAATGAGATACCGCCTCGTTGATTCGCGAAAATTGTAAGCGGCGCGGAATTCCCTGTCTATCAGCGTGTCGGGATCTTCTCCGCGCAGGAGCGCGCGCCTGACCGACGGCGAGCCAAACAGCATGTCGAAGTTCCGCTCCTTAATTGTAAGCTTGTCGCCGGCGGTCTTGTTGATCGCCCAGAGCAGCGTCGCACCAACGCGGGCTGCCTGAAGCGCACTGCGGTTGGTAACGGTGACCTTGATCCCGGGAATGAGCTGACCCGAATACTTCTGGTCCGTGGCGTTGACCGGCCGAAACTGCTCGGCGGTGAACCGCACTCCGGGAATCTCGCGCTCCTTGAGCAGCGCCACCGTTTTCACGGCGTCGAGCCAGGGCGCACCCACGTGCTGGAAGGCATCCGGCGTGCCCCGCCCCACCGACATGTTGGTCGCCTCGAAAGGCACGATCGCGGGATACAGCATCGCGCTCTGGAGGGTCGGCAGGTTGGGCGAGGGCTTGACCCACGGCAGCCCGGTGAGATCGAACCACACATCGCGGCGCCAGTTCTGAACCGGCACGACGTGCAGGTCGGCGTTGATCTTGAGCACGTCGTTGTAGAACAGCGCCAGCTCGCCCATGGTCATTCCGTGACGGAGCGGCATGGGGTAGAGCGCGAACGCCTGTCCGGCCTTTGCCGCGGTCGGATCGTCGGAGTTGGAGTGTGCGCTGTCGAGAACGGGCCCCTCGACAACGTAACCGGTGATCGGATTGGGCCGGTCGAGCACGATGAAGGGCTTTTTCGCCCGCGCTGCCGCGCGCATCGAGTACACCATCGCGCCGACGTATGTCCAGGTGCGCGTGCCAATGTCCTGCAAGTCGAACACGAGGGCGTCGAGATTGCGCAGGATGCTGTCCGGAGGCGCAATCGTCTGGCGGCCGTAAAGCGAAAACACCGGCAGTCCGCTCCTGGCGTCAACGCCGCTGGCGAGATTCTCCCTGTCCTCGGTGCCGCGGAGCCCGTGCTCGGGGGCAAAGATCTGCACGAGCTTCACGCCCTCGGCACGTACTCTGGGCGAAAGAAGGACGTCGATGTCGGAGACGCGCTTCTCGTCGATCCCGGTCTGGTTGGTGAGCAGGCCGATCCTCTTGTTGCGGATCAGGTGAATGCTGTCTCTTATCAGAACGCTGATACCAGGCCGGACCCTGGCCTCTGCAAGCTCCCTGGTGGGGTCATCCTGCTTATGTGTTACGACGCACGCGCCGCAGGCGGGGATCAGGGCGGCGAACAGGGCGTAGTATCGCATCATCAGCTTTCTTCCGGTAAGTTGTCGTAGCGGTGCTACCATATGATACTCACTGGCGTTCCGTTACGCCCGCCGTCGCTCGTGTACCTTCGCAAACGTCTTGCCCGGCCACCTTCAAACCGATTCTGCCATGACGCTGACCGCGATCGATTGGGCAATTGTCGTAGCGTACTTCGCCATCTCCTTCGGCATTGGGCTTCTCTTCACGAAGAAGGGCGGTGAAAGCCTCAACGAGTATTTTCTCTCGGGAAGGAAAGTAAGCTGGTGGCTGGCCGGCTCCTCGATGGTCGCGACGACCTTCGCCGCCGACACTCCTCTCGTCGTAACCGGCCTCGTCGCCGCGCACGGCGTCGCCGGAAACTGGCTGTGGTGGAACATGCTGATGAGCGGAATGCTCACCGTGTTCTTCTTTGCCCGGCTCTGGCGCCGTGCCAACGTCATGACCGACGTCGAATTCGCCGAGATTCGCTACAGCGGGCCGCCGGCGGCGTTTCTGAGGGGCTTCAGGGCGCTCTACCTCGCCATCCCGATCAACCTGATCATCCTCGGCTGGGTGACAAGAGCGATGATCAAGATTCTCACCATCTCCCTCGGGCTAAGGGACGTCAACGTGCTTGGCCTGAATGTCTCGGGAGAGATTGTCGCCGTCGGAATCTGCTTCATCATCACCGTTGCCTATTCGGCCGGTGCGGGAATGTGGGCCGTGCTCTGGACCGACCTCATCCAGTTCGTGATCAAGATGACGGCGGTGATCATCCTCGCCGTGTATTCCGTACGCGCGGTGGGCGGCATGGACAAGCTCAAGGCCGGCCTGGCGACGCACTTCGGCAGCTCCGATGCCGCGATCTCGATCCTGCCCGTGCGCATGACACCGAACGGAATCGAGGCGTACACGTGGATGCCGCTGCTTGCGCTTGCCGTGTTCCTCTCCGTCCAATGGTGGGCGGCGTGGTATCCGGGTGCGGAGCCCGGCGGTGGCGGTTACGTTGCGCAACGTATCTTCTCCGCAAAGACTGAGCGCGACGGCGTGCTCGCGACGCTCTTCTTCCAGGTCGCACACTATGCCATTCGGCCGTGGCCATGGATCATCACCGGGCTCGCGACGGTCATCCTCTATCCACAGGGAATCGGCCCCACACAGGACCGTGAAGCGGCTTACGTACAAGCGTTTGTGGACCTGCTGCCGTCACCGTGGCGAGGGTTCATGATGGCAGGATTCGCCGCTGCATACATGTCGACCGTGGGTACCCAGCTCAACTGGGGCGCGTCCTACCTAGTCAACGACTTCTACAAGCGGTTCCTCAACAAGAGCGCCACGGAGAAGCATTACGTGAAGGTTTCCCGGTGGGCGACGGTCTTTCTCTTCTTCGCGTCGATTTTCGTGACGATGCAGCTGGAGACGGTCGAAGGCGCGTGGAAGTTCCTGCTCGCGATCGGCTCTGGAACCGGGCTGGTGCTGATCCTGCGCTGGTACTGGTGGCGCATCAACGCGTGGAGCGAGATCAGCGCTATGATCGCTTCATTCGTGGTGTCCATCATCATGATCCAGCTGGTCAAGGGGCGCTTCCCCGCTGGTGACCTGCGCAGCGATGCGTGGGTGATGCTCAGTACCGTGGCGATCAGCACTGTGATCTGGGTGGCGGTCACCTACCTCACGAAACCGGAGCCGGAAGCGGTGCTCGAGAAATTCTACCGGCGTGTGAGACCGGGCGGTCCGGGGTGGCGGAGAATCTCCGAGAAGGCCGGATTCGGCCGTGAGGGCATTCCCGGTGGGGCGCTGGCGTGGACCAACTGGATCGCGGGCATCATCGCGGTGTATTCCTCGTTGTTCGGCATCGGGAAGATCGTCCTTGGAGATACGATGGTGGGCCTGCTGCTTCTACTGTTGTCGGCAGCGGCGTTCGCGTGGATAGCGCGCTCGTTCAGGGAGGAGCCTGCTGCCCTTTCAGGCACGGGCGGAATCGAATAAATTCAGGTAGTACCGGAGGAAACATGTCAGTCTCTTCACAGCCGGAAATCGACCTCACCGTCACGGCGAACGCCGGCGTCGAGGTCAGGAAGTTCATGGAAGCCGAAGGCGTCACCGCCGAGCAGGGCGGACTTCGTGTCAGCGTGCAACCCGGTGGTTGCAGCGGCTTCAAGTACAGCCTCGTCATCGAGGACAGGAGCGCCGAGGACGATGTCATTATTCCGCGCGGCGACTTCAACGTCTTCGTGGACCCCTTCTCAGCGCAGTACCTGAGCGGGGTCACGATCGACTACGTGACGTCGATGCAGGGCTCCGGCTTCACGTTCAAGAATCCCAACTCCACGGGTGGGTGCGGCTGCGGAAGCTCATTCTCTGCGTAGCATTCCCGGGATGACGGCAACAATGCGAGGGCGGTGAAATGAATTCTACTTTCACCGCCCTCGATTTCGTTGTGCTCGTTGCGTACCTGGTCGGCACCACTCTCCTCGGCGTGTGGCTGGGACGGGGGCAGAAGGACGCCAAGGATTATTTCGTTGCGAGTCACAAGATTCCGTGGTGGGCGATTCTCTTTTCTGTTGTCGCGACCGAAACGAGCGCGCTGACGCTCATCAGCATCCCCGGGCTCGCGTATCTCGGCAATCTGACCTTCCTGCAGGTTGCGACAGGATACCTGCTCGGCAGAACGATCATCGCGTTCACGCTGCTGCCCCGCTATTACCAGGGCGAGCTGGTGACGGCGTACGCGCTGCTCGAGCGCCGGTTCGGCATCGGCACGCGGCGCTTCGCCTCGGTCGCCTTCATGGTGACGCGCGCGTTCGGTGACTCCGTTCGTTTGTTCGCCACCGCCATCCCGGTCGCGCTCATCCTTGGCGGCGCGGGCGCGGGTAGGAGCGGCACCGTCATCGCCGTCGTGCTGCTCGGCGCGCTCAGTCTCGGCTACACATACTTCGGGGGCATGCGCGCTGTCGTCTGGACGGACATCATTCAAACGGCTGTCTACCTCATCGCCGCAGTCGCGGCGCTATTGCTCATCGGACAGGCGGCGCCAAATGGCTGGGGCGGAATTCTTTCCGATGCGGGTGCGTCTGGAAAGCTGCGCATCTTCGACTTCTCGCTCGCCTTCGACAAACCGCACACGATATTCGCCGGTTTGCTCGGCGGCGCGTTCCTCTCGATGGCATCACACGGCGCCGACCAGCTGATCGTGCAGCGGCTGCTTGCGGCGCCCAGCCTGCGCGATGCACAGCGCGCGCTCATCGGCAGCGGGATCGCGGTGGTCTTTCAGTTCGCGCTGTTCCTTATCCTCGGCATCGGCCTGCACGCCTTTTATCAGGGCCACACGTTCGGGCGACCTGACGAGATTTTCCCGCGCTTCATCATCGAGTCGATGCCAGCGGGCCTCACCGGATTGGTAGTCGCCGCGATCCTCGCCGCAAGCACCGCTTCGGGCGCGCTCAATTCGCTCGCGGCGGCGACGATTCACGACCTTTACTTGCCGCTCACCGGACGCGCTGCGAGCGAAGCCGGGGTGCTGCGGCTGAGCAAGTTGTTCACCGTGATGTGGGCGGGGATCCTCACCGGCGGCGCGCTCTTGTACCGCGCGCAGGGAACGCCGGTCGTCGTTGTCGCACTGTCGATCGCGTCGTTCACTTATGGCGGACTGCTCGGCGGATTCTTTCTCGGCATGCTTTGGAGGCGCGCAATCCAGCGCGACGCCATCCTGGGTATGGCCACTGCGATTTTCATAATGACATTCGTGGTCTTCTCGAAGCAACTCACGCCGCTCCTCCCCGCATTTCACGATACGCTAACCTCGCTTTCCCGGATCGCGTGGCCGTGGTACGTGTTGATCGGCACGAGCATCACGATGGTCGTCGGAATGCTCTCCTCCCTGACGCATCCGGCGCCTGCCGGTCCGAGCCGCTGGAAGTGAGCGGGCTGGTCGTCGGCGTGGATGGCGGCGGGTCGAAAACTCTCGCCCTCGTCGGCACCGCGGAAGGCGATGAGCTTGCCAGTGCGGAGGGCCCCGGATCCGCGGTGGCTCCGGGAAAAGCCGAGCATTCGGCCAGCGTCATCGCCGCAACCGTGCGCGAGGCTCTCTCGCGCGTTGAGGGCCACGACGCCACCGACGTGCAGGTTCTTTACTGCGGCGTTGCCGGTGTAGGGAGAGAGACGGAACAGAAGCGCCTGCAGCAGGCGCTCGAGTCGATGGAGCTGGCTGCCGAGGTAGTGGTCGAGCCCGACGCGCTCGTCGCCATGTACGATGCATTCGGCGACGCGGCGGGGATTCTCCTCATTGCCGGCACCGGCTCGATCGCCTTCGGCCGGGCTCATACTGGAGCAGTCGTTCGCGCCGGAGGGTGGGGACCGGCATTCGGCGACGAGGGCAGCGGCGGGTGGATCGGCCGGCGCGCGCTCGGAATAGTTGCGGCTGCGGCTGACGGCCGCGAGGCACCAACCAGCCTGCTGGGGGCCGTGCTCACGGCCACGCAGTGCACCACCCCCGACGATCTCATCGCCTGGGCGGCGGCGGCCAATACACGTACCATCGCCGGCCTGGCGCCAGTGGTAATGTCTACCGCATCCGCGGGCGACCCGCGCGCCGACGCGCTGGTGAGTCTTGCCGCGGAAGAGCTCCTCGTGCACATCCGCGCCCTTGCCAGGCAGCTGTTCGGCGACGAGCGGACCGCGATTCCCGTAGCGCTCGTCGGTGGGCTGATGAAAAAGGGGTCGCTGCTTAGAAAGCGCCTGGAGCAGCGCCTGAGGTCGGCGATTCCGGGTGCACAGATCCGGGCTGAGGAAGTGCGCCCAGCTCGCGGAGCACTTCGGGCTGCGGTGGCCCGAACTCACCTTCCCACTTCGCCATAACGACCGTCGCGAGGCAGTTCCCGACCAGGTTCACGCTGGTCCGCGCCATGTCCATCAGCTCGTCAACGCCGAGGATGATTGCGATTCCCTCGAGCGGCAGGCCAAAGGTGTGAAGCGTGCCAGCGAGAATTACCAGCGATGCCCTCGGTACGGCGGCGACCCCTTTGCTCGTAAGCATGAGGGTCAGCATCATGATCAGCTGCTGGTTCATCGTAAGGTCGACTCCGGCCGCCTGAGCAACGAAGATCGAGGCGACCGCCAGGTAAAGCGTGGAGCCGTCGAGGTTGAACGAGTATCCGGTCGGCATCACGAACGCCACGATGCGCCGCGGAACTCCAATTCCCTCCATGGCCTGCATCGCCCGTGGCAGAGCCGCTTCTGACGATGTGGTGGAGAACGCGATCAGCGCGGGCTCCTTTACCGCGGCGAGAAATTCCCGGATGGGAACCTTGAACATCAGCGCGACGGGTACAAATACCACGAGCACCAGCACGATCAGCGCCGCGTACAGCGTCAGGATCAGCTTGCCGAGATTGATGAGGACGCCAAGGCCGCTGTGTCCGACCGTTACGGCGATGGCGGCACCGATCCCGATCGGCGCGTAGCGCATTACGATCCCCGTGAACTTGAACATCACCTCGGCCAGTCCCTCGCAGCCCGCGAGGACGATCTCTTTTGGACGGCCCTTGACCTGCGACAGCGCAACGGCAAACAGGATCGAGAAGAAGACGATCTGCAGAACCTCGTTTTTCGCGGCCGCGTCGAAGAAACTCGTCGGCACGACGTGCTCGAGGAAGCCCATGCCAGTCGGAGTATTGGCGGCGAGCTTCTCTCCTTCCTCGGGCGAGGCCTGGATCTTTACGCCGATTCCGGGCCTGGTGAGGTTCACTGCCGCGAGGCCGATGAAGAGCGCGATCGTGGTAACGATCTCGAAGTAGATGATCGACTTGAGCGCGAGCCGCCCCACGCGCTTCATGTCGTCGCCATGCCCGGCGATGCCGACGACGAGCGTGCCAAAGATGATCGGCACGATGATCGACTTGATCATGCGCAGGAAAATCGTCGACAGCGGTTTGAGTGCCATCCCGACTTCGGGCCACAGCCACCCGATAAAAACGCCGATGACCATGGCAATCATGATCCAGGCGGTGAGCGAGATACGTCTCAGGTTCTGAAAGGCGCTGGGCATCGTGTTTATCGGTGAGTTGACTGCGACTGCAACTGAACGCGTTATCCGCTTATTGCAAACGACGCTGGGAGCTTATTCGCTTCACTACGGAATGAACGTCACTCATTGTACCTGAACCGAACTGCCTGTGCCATCGCGTCCGCAAGAACTGTCCCGACGCCGTGAAGCGGGATAGCTCCCGGCGGCCAGGCGGAAAGCGGATAACGCGTTCCGTTGAGTCCTGGAATGTGCGTCACTTACGCTGCGCTCTGCGAAGCGTGGAGTGCCGGAAGCCGTACGCAAAGTATATGGCGATGCCGATGAGGAGCCAGATCCCGAACCTCTCCCATGCACGCGCAGGCAGGCCGAACATCACATAAATACAGGCGGATGCACCAACGAGCGTCGTCGCCCACACGAACGGCACGCGGAAGGGCCGGGGCCGGTCTGGCTCCCTGATGCGCAGCACCAGCACGCCGATGCAGACGATCGCAAACGCGGAGAGGGTGCCGATGTTGGTCAGGTCGTAGATCTCATTCTCATCGGCGACCAGGGCACCTATCGCGACGGCGATGCCCGTCACCAGCGTGGTTATGTGCGGCACGCGCGACTTGTGGTGCACCTTCGCCGCCCACGGCGGAAGGAGACCGTCCCGGCCCATCGCGAAAAAAATACGGGGCTGTCCATACTGGAATACGAGTAGAACCGCCGTCAGGGAGATCACCGCGCCTAGCGATACGATCCAGCTGGCGGTGCCGAGCCCGGCCAGCGTCAGCGCTCTGGAGAGCGGATCCGCTGCCTTCAGCTGCTGGTAGGGAACAATACCCGTCGCGACCGCGCCGACGATGATGTAAATCACCGTGCAGATTGCGAGGCCGCCCAGGATTCCGATTGGGAGGTTCCGCTGCGGATTCTTTGTCTCTTCCGCGGCGGTGGAGATGGCGTCGAAACCGATGTAGGCGAAGAAGACGATCGCCGCGCCCTGATGGATGCCGCGCCAGCCGTTCGGCGCGAATGGGACGTAGTTGGAGGTATCGATGTGCATCGCGCCGACGACGACGAACAAAGTCAGAACGAGCAGCTTGATCACGACCATGATGTTGTTTGCCCGGGCCGTCTCGCGCACGCCGCGCATCAGCAGCCAGGTAATGATCATCACGATCAAAAAGGCGGGGATGTTGAGCAGGACTGGAATTCCTGCAATTCGCGGCGCGGTCTGGAGCAGGCCGTGTACCGCGGGATCGGAGCTGAGGAGGGCTGCCCGGTAGCCGTGCGTGGCCCAGTCGGGCAGGTTGATGCTGAAGGCTGTGAGCAGCGAATTGAAATATCCGCTCCACGCAACTGCCACCGCGACGTTCCCGACCGCGTACTCGAGGATGAGATCCCAGCCGATGATCCATGCTACGAGCTCGCCCAGCGTCGCGTACGAGTACGCGTACGCGCTTCCTGCCTGCGGAATCATGGAGGCAAGCTCGGCGTAGCACAGCGCGGCCAGGCCGCACACGAAGCCGAGCAGTATGAACGACACGATCAGCGCGGGCCCGGCGCCGTATCGCACGACGACGCCGTCGGGCAGGATCTCGCCCGCCGCCGCGGTGCCGATCGACGAGAAGATTCCCGCGCCGATCACGGCCCCGATTGCAAGCATGATCAGATCGCCCGGCCCGAGCGCGCGCTTGAGCGAGTTCGGGTGCCCTTCCTCCGCGAGCAGCTCGGCTATCGGCTTCCGCGAAAAGAGAGATTTCATCTGCTTGCTTTTACTTCTCGATTCTCATCGCGTAGAAGGACCGCCACACAAAGGTGAATGAGATTGCGAGAAAGAGAGCCGCGAGAGAATGCGTCAGGCCTGAACCCTGTTTTAACTGGAGCGAAACGGCGAGCTCGACAGCGAGCAGCCCGAACAGCGTCGTGAACTTGATGATCGGGTTGAGCGCCACGGACGACGTATCCTTGAACGGATCGCCAACCGTGTCGCCAACGACAGTCGCGGCGTGAAGCGGTGTTCCCTTCTCCTTCAGCTCGACCTCGACGATCTTCTTGGCGTTATCCCACGCGCCGCCGGCATTGGCCATGAAGATGGCCTGGAAAAGCCCGAAGAGTGCGATCGACACCAGGTAGCCGATGAAGAAGTACGGCTCCACGAAAGCGAAGCCGAGCGTAGCGAAAAAGACCGTAAGGAAGATGTTGAACATTCCCTTTTGCGCGTACTTGGTGCAGATCTCCACGACTTTCTTGCTGTCCTCGACCGATGCCCTCGCCGTGCTCTCGAGGTTCATGTTCGCCTTGATGAACTCGACGGCGCGATACGCGCCCGTGGTGACGGCCTGGGTCGATGCGCCGGTGAACCAGTAGATGATCGCACCGCCGGCAATAAGGCCAAGCAGGAAGGGCGGGTGGAGAATGGAGAGCTTGGTGACCTCTTCCGGCTGCAGCCCGTGGGTGAGTCCGACGATGATCGAGAAAATCATCGTCGTTGCGCCAACGACTGCTGTCCCGATGAGAACCGGCTTTGCCGTCGCCTTGAAGGTGTTGCCGGCTCCGTCGTTCTCTTCCAGCAGGTGCTTCGCTCGCTCGAACTGCGGCTCGAAGCCGTAGTTGTTGCGAACCTCATTCTGGATGTTGGGCAGCTGTTCCATCTGGGAGAGCTCGAACACCGACTGAGCGTTGTCAGTGACCGGACCGTACGAATCCACGGCGATAGTCACCGGTCCCATCCCCAGGAACCCAAAGGCCACGAGGCCGAACGCGAAGACCGCGGGGGCCATCATCAGGGCGTCGAATCCGAGCGTGCTGACGCCGTAGCCCATCGCCATCAGGGCCATGATCGCCATGCCGAGCCAGAAGGCGCTGAAATTTCCCGCCACCAGGCCGGAAAGAATGTTCAGGGACGCTCCACCTTCGCGCGAGGACGTCACGACTTCCTTGACGTGGCTCGAACTGGTGGAGGTGAAGATCTTCACCAACTCCGGGATGATTGCGCCGGCCAGAGTGCCGCACGTGATGACGGTCGACAGCTTCCACCACAGCGATCCGTCGCCAAGGTTGGGCAGCAGGAGATACGAAACCAGGTACGTGAGGATTACCGACACGATCGACGTCAGCCAGACGAGCGATGTGAGGGGCGCCTCGTAGTTCATGTTGTCGGCCGTCTCGTAACGCGCCTTGGCGATCGCCTCATTTATCATGTACGACGCACCGCTGGCAATCACCATCATGATGCGCATGACGAAGATCCAGACGAGGAGCTGGACCTGCACGGCCGGCTCACGGACCGCCAGCACGATGAAGGAGATGAGCGCCACGCCCGTCACGCCATAGGTCTCGAATCCGTCCGCGCTCGGTCCCACCGAGTCGCCGGCATTGTCGCCGGTGCAGTCGGCAATCACGCCCGGATTTCTCGCGTCGTCTTCCTTGACGTTGAACACGATCTTCATCAGGTCAGCGCCGATGTCGGCGATCTTGGTGAAGATTCCGCCGGCGATGCGGAGAGCCGCGGCGCCGAGTGACTCACCGATCGCAAAGCCGATAAAGCATGCGCCCGCGTAATCACCGGGGATGAAGAGAAGAATGAAAAGCATCAGCAGCAGCTCGACCGAGATCAGCAGCATGCCGATGCTCATTCCGGCCTTGAGCGGAATAGCGTAGCAGGGGTACGGCTTGCCGCGCAGGCTGGCGAACGCCGTCCGCGAATTGGCAAAAGTGTTAACGCGGATTCCGAACCAGGCCACCCCGTAGCTGCCAGCGATGCCGACGAGGCTGAAGAGCAGGATGACGGAGACTTTGGTCGCGGTGAAATCGAGCAGCACACCGAAGTACAGCAGGATCACGAGGCCGATGAAGATCTCGAGAATCAGAATGAACTTTCCCTGAGTGATCAGGTACGTCTTGCAAGTCTCGTAAATCAGTTCCGAGATCTCGCGCATCGACTCGTGGACTTCCATCCGCTTCAGCTCGCCGTAAATGACGAGGCCGAAGAGAAGCCCGAGCGCGCACACAACCAATCCGACCATGAGCAGCGTCGTGCCGGGTATCCCGCCGAAGAAGCGGACGGTCGACAGGTCCGGAATCTGAATGTTTGCCTCGCCCCCAACCTGGTGTTGCACCGGTTCCATCGATTCACTGCCCGTGCGCGCCGCTATTCCGGCGCTGTCAGCAGTGGTTGTCTGGCCGGAAAGCGCCGCGCTATCGCGCGCATTCACCTGCGCGCCGGCGGACCCCGCCGTGAATGCGAAGAGCGAGACAAGCAGGGGGACAAGACGAGCAATAACGGCAAACTTCCGATTCATTCGTGATTCTCCAAGGGTTATGTAACAGCCGGCGAGCAACGCCGGCACAAACTCACGCTGTCCGACTGCGCTGCGCGGCCCGCCAGGCGAAATAGACAGGTATGCCGATCAGCACCAGCACGAGGCCCGAAAGCGCCTGGGCACGCGTCTTCTCGGCGATCAACAGAATTATGGAGATGGCCGAGGCGAGGAAGATGTACAGCGCGGGCAGGAAGGGGTATCCTATCGCCCGATACGGGCGCTCGGCGTCGGGCCGGGTCTTCCGCAGGCGAAACAATCCGAACGCGGTGAGCGCGTAGAAAACGAGCGCCGCGAAGATCACGTAGTCGAGCAACTGGCCATACGTGCCGGTCAGGCAGAGAAGGCTGGTCCAGAGCGACTGAACGATCAGCGCCGCCGCCGGAACGCTGTTCTTGTTGAGCTGGCCGGCGCTCTGGAAGAACAGCTTGTCCTTCGCCATCGCGTAGTACACGCGCGCACCGGAGAGAATGAGGCCGTTGTTGCAGCCGAAGGTCGAGACCAGAATCGCCGACGCCATGATCGTCGCCCCCACCGGACCGAAGATCGTCTCGGCGACCGCGCTCGCGACGCGGTCCTGGGTTGCGAACTGAATGCCGCGCCCCAGCACATCGGCTGAATCCTTGACGCCCATCAGCGGCAGCACGTTCAGGTAGGAGACATTGGCGAGGACGTAAAGGAGGCTGACGAGGCCCGTGCCGTAGATAAGTGCCTTCGGCAGGTTTCGCTGCGGATCCTTCACTTCGGCGGCGGCAAACGTGACGTTGTTCCACGCATCGCTGGAGAACAGCGAGCCGACCATCGCCGAGCCGAAGGCGATCAGGAACGCGGGACCAAAATCAACGGCGTTGAAGCGGCCGGCGCCGAAATTCATCGCGATCGCTTCGGCATTCCTGCCGATCGTGAAGCCGAGCAGGATGAGGGCGGCGAGGGCGCTGGTCTTCACGATCGTGAGCGTCGTCTGTACGAGCTTGCCTTCCTTCACGCCGCGAAGGTTGATCCACGTGAGGATCCAGATCGTGATCAGCGCAACGAGCCGTTGCGGTGAAAGCCCCAGCTGGACCGGCCCGCCAGGAGTGTTGAAGTCGAGCTGCGGAAACCAGCCGAATCTGTCGGGAGTAATGTCGGGCCAGAGCACGCCGAGGAATCTTCCGAAGGCGACAGCAACGGCGGCAATCGTGCCGGTCTGAATCACGACGAAGAGGGTCCAGCCATAGAGAAAGCCCATGAGCGGACCCATGGACTCCCTGAGGAAAACGTATTGTCCGCCCGCCTTCGGGTACATCGCCGCGAGCTCGGCGATGGTGAGGGCACCGAGCATTGTGACGATGCCCGCGAGCACCCACGCCATCAGCAACCAGAAGGGGGAATCGACGGTGCGGCCGATGTCGGCGGAGACGATGAAAATGCCTGAGCCGATCATCGAGCCCGCGACGAGCATCGTCGCGTCGGTGAGCGACATCGCCTTCACGAACTCGCGCGGCGAAGAGGTGCTGCTGTCGGTCGTGGCTGTTTCGCTTCTCACGATGTGCCTCGGAAGCACGTTTTGCGCGCGGGGTATTTCCCTCTGTCGCGGCGGGCAGAATGTACGCCCGCCAATGCGCGTTTGCTAGGGAGAAACGATCTAAAAAATGAAGTGAACGTCAACTGTGTCCCGCATCGGCGTTCCGTCGGCGCGGACGCCAGGACGGAAGCGGAGGGAGCGCAGCACATCGTTCAGGCGGTTGTTGTAGCCACGATCCTTCGAGGGATTGAACGCGATCAGCTTCGAGTTGCCACGCTCATCCACGTCGAACCAGGCGATGAGGTGGTAGGGCTTGATACGTTCGGGAGCGGGAAGCGGTGGAATGAACAGGTCGCGCAACGTCGGTGGGAAATCCTTCCCTGGCCCACCTCCAGTGCCGGGCCCGATACTGCTTCCCGTCCCCGTCCCGACGCCGGACCCGATCCCACCGCCAGTTCCCGGCCCCCCGCCCGGTGTGCCGGCGTTGCCTGCTCCTTCGCCAATGCCAACCTTGGTCACGGGGGGAGCGGCGGGTGGCGCTGGAGTTACGGGCGCGACAACAGGCGCCTTTACCTCAGGCGGCTTCACCGGTGGAACGGCGACCGGTTTCACGACCGGCACCGCTGTGTTATCCGGCTTGACGCGAACAAACTGGACGCGCTCCTCGCTGCGGCGCGCGCCTCCGCTCCCGCCACCGCCGCCGCCGGCCGGACCCGCGCCACCGCCGCCGACGGTCGGGTCGTGGGTGAAGTCGGTGGTGCTGATAACGGGGCCCAGAATGAGAAAAAGGATCAGCGCGTGCACGAAGAGTGACGCGCTGATCCCTTTCCACCGGTCCCGCTTCCGGGGCGGTAACCCCGAAGGCGGGCGATAACGCGTAGCTACTTTACATCCTTAGGTGGTACGCCGATCACCTTGACGCCGGCACCGCGCGAAACGTCCATCGCCCAGATGACTGCCTCGTACTTCACCTTTTCGTCACCCTTGACGAAGATGATCTTCTCCGGCCGCGGGTCGTATATCTCCTTGAGGCGCGCCGCAAGGCGAGCCTTGGGGACCGCCTCCGAGTTGACCTTGTAAACATCTCCCGGCAGAACCTCGAGCACGATCTGCGACGGGGGCGGCGAATCGTCCGCGTTCGGCTGCGGCGTGGGATCGGGCAGCTGCAGGTCGATCGCCTTCCGCGACATCGGGATGACGAGCATGAAAATGATAAGGAGCACCAGCAGCACGTCGATCATCGGTGTGACGTTGATCTCGTTCGTGAGCGCGCTGCCATTACCGCCAGTGGACATCGACATTACTTCTTTCCCCCCATACCCTCTATGAGGTTGTCGCTCGAGACGAGCGAAACCGTGCCCGGCCTCTGGTCGGTAATCATTCCCGTAACCCTCACCTCGTTGCGCGAAGCGATGTCGAGCGCGTCGAGAACTTTCCCGTACTCGAGGTCCTTGTGCGCCTTGATGTACAGAAGCTTGTCCTCTTCGCGCGCAGTGAAGATCTCCTTCAGCCGCGCCGGGAGCTCCTCGTTACGGATCGGCTTCTTGTTCAGGTAGTACTGGCCCGTCGCGTCGATTCCGAGCACCTGGTCCGTATCCTCTTCAGGATGCGGCTTGAGGTTGGTACCGGTCGGCGGCACCGCGCGAAATCCAGCGTTGATCGCCGGGACGACGAGCATGAAGATGATGAGGAGCACGAGCATGACGTCGATCATCGGCGTCACGTTCGGCTCCGCTTTTATCGAGCTCTTGCCACTTGATGGCGACATCGACATGAGCGGATTCTCCTTTTACTGCGAGATCGGGCTGTTGCCCGCGCTGGCGGTCGTGTTGAACTCACGGGTGAAGCGCGAGCGGCCGAACTCTCCGGAAACGTTCTTGATCATGTAATCGATCATTTCCTTGGAGGTGTAGGTCATCTCGGCGGTCAGGTTGTCGATCTTCACCTGGAAATAGTTGAAGAGCCACACTGCCGGAATCGCGACGATCAGTCCGAATGCGGTCGTGATCAGCGCCTCGGACACGCCTGCCGAGATCGCGGAAAGTCCGCCCGATCCGGACGCGGCCATGCCGGCGAACGCGTTCACGATTCCCATCGTCGTGCCGAGCAGTCCGACGAACGGCGCCGTCGCTCCCACGGTCGCGAGCACACCGAGCCCGCGCTTGAGATCGGTGATCGTCATCAGCATCTCGCGCTCGACTGCGCGCTCAGCCGAGTTAATATCCCCGACGGTTACGGACCTGTCCTGGATGAGCGGGCGAATCTCCGTCAGAGCGCCGCCAAGCACCCGGGCGACGTGCGACTTCTTGTACTTGTCGGCGAGATTGACCGCCTCGGCCATGTTGTCCTCCTCGAGGAACTGGGAGAACTCGGGAGCGAACTTGCGCGTCTCGCGCTGCGCGGCACGCAGGTCCCACCACTTCTTGAGCGCGATCGACAGCGACCAGATCGACATGATCGCAAGCGTGTAAACGATTCCCTTTGCGAAGCCACCCATCTGGTTGTAAAGCTCCATCAATGACAGTTCCATTCTTTTTCTCCGGTGTGTTGTTGAGGTTGGCTATCTGGGAACCGCGAACTGGAATTGCTGCTGCACGAGCTGCTTCACATTCTTGCCGCCGATCTGTGCAGGACTGAACCGCATCCGCGGCAGCGCCGCTTTTACAGCCTGCGTGAAAAGTTCGTTGGTGGAACTCAACACCTTGAACGTGTCCATGTCGGCCTTGCCGGTTTCACTCACCACAAACTGTGCCTGCACGGAGCCCGCAATGCCTGAGCTCTCGAGCACCGTCGGATACCTCGGCTTAGGCTGGTCAGGCAGAACCTCGGCCGGCCTTTCGACCTGGAACTCGAAGTAAGTCTGGTTGTCGTTGACAACGGGGCCCTTGCCGCCGACGACGCCGGTCGCAGAACCACCCGCGACACCCTTCCCGCTGAAATCGGCCTCGTTGGTGATCGACTTCGAAAGGTCGATATCGGGAATCTTGATATCGATCTTCACCGGCGCGCGGAGGACCTGGAATCCCTTGGGCGGCGGCGGCTTGACGACGACCTCCTTCGGCGGGGGCGGCGCCTCTTTCGGCTTTACGGGCGGGGGATCCTTCTTCATCTCGACGAACTGGATCTTCTCCGCCTTCGTCTTCTCGTCCTTGATGCCGGCTCTCGCCGTCGCGAAGACGGCAAGGGCGAGCAGCCCCGAATGCAGCACGACGCTGAAAATCGTCCCGCCTGCCATCCTCTGCTTCTTGGGTTTAGACTCGATCAGTTGATTGAACATTCCTCACCAATTGGAAGGGCCGCAGGTAAGCTGTTTTTTCCTGGCAGCGTTTGTAATGGTCTGAAGATTAAGAATCAATGAATTCCTCGTACCGCGACATCAACGGCTGATCCGGAAATCGAAGGGCATCTGAACCAGCTGTGCAACGCGCCGCCCGCCGATTTCCGCGGGGGTGAATCGAAGCTGCGGCAGAACGTCGCGCACCGCGCGCGAAAACAGGTCGTGCGCCGAGCCGACGATCGTGAAAGTGGAGAGATCCGCGCGGCCCTGTTCATCGACGACAAACTGTGCGATGACACGCCCTTCCGTTCCGGCGTACTGGAGCGCCGCCGGATACCGTGGAACGGCTCGCGAACGAAGAGCGACTTGACGCTCGACCTCGGACGCGTCGAAAATTGCGCCTGGCTTGGGCACGACTGTCGCGGAAAGAATTCCATTTGTCTCGCCCCCGGTAGTGGGCGTGGCGGGCTGCGCCGACACCGCCGCGATCGGTGTAACGGTGAGTGGATCGACTGCTGGTATCACCACATCGATTGCGGACGGTGGCCTCAACGCGGCCGGTGGCTTCAACGCGGCAGGCGTACTGACTGCCGGCGGGCGCTGGACGGGCGTCTTTTCCCTCACCGCCGGCGCCTGCGCAAGCGGGGGCTGTACCCAGCGTATAGTCTCCGGCGCCTTGCGAGCGCTCTCGACGCGCGCTTGCGCCGTCACCAGAACGGCGAGGCTCACCATCCCCGCGTGCAAGGCGAGGCTCGCGAGTGTTCCGCCGGTGACCCCGCCGTGCCGCACCCTCGATTCAAGCAGTTGACCGCGCATCCAGGCTCCGCGTGAGTGTTAATGCAACCTCACGACCTGGTACCCGTTATGGAATAGCGCGCGCGTTAGCTCTCGATGAAGGAGCGATATCGAACGGATTAGCGTTCGATTAAGTGCGGTGCAACTCCTCGGGTAGCGGGAGTGTCACGGTGAAAAGACTGCCGCGCCCGAGGCGGGACGAGGCGGTGAGAGTGCCGCCGTGGGCCTGGGCGATCCACTGACTTATCGCGAGCCCGAGGCCGAACCCGCCCCGCTCCGATGTGCGGGACCTGACACGGTCCGCTCTCCAGAAGCGCTCGAAGATGTGCGGTACGTCGGCGGCGGCGATGCCGATTCCTGTGTCGCGCACCGCAAACGTGACGTTGTCCGGATGCCTGCCGAGCCCAAGCTCAACCTTGCCGCCCGCGGGCGTGTACTTGATCGCGTTCGTGACGAGATTGAGAAACAGCTGCCTGAGCCGGGTGCGATCGGCCATCACTGTGACGTCGGCCGTGAACGGCAGGTTGACGACAACTCCCTGGGCCTCACCGAGAATGAGCGCGGTTTCATAGACCTCCTGCACGAGCGGCAGGAGCTCAACCGGCTCGCGATGCACATCGAACCTCCCCTCGTCGGCGCGTGCGAGGGTGAGCAGGCTTTCGACGAGGTCGGTCATGCGCCGCACCTCCTGCAGCGCCTCCTCGAGTGCGATCATGCGCTCGTTTTGAGCGGCGCTGTCGCTCATCGCACGCTCGACATCGGCGCGCAATACGGTAAGTGGCGTCTTGAGCTCGTGGCTGGCGTCGGCGGTGAACCGGCGCAGCGCTCCGAACGATGTTTCAAGGCGCTCGATCATCGCATTGAGCGTCGTCACCAGCCCGGCGAAATCCGTCGTGTCCTCGGTCGGCTTCAAGCGCCGGTGCAGGCTGCGGCCGTCGGTAATCGCCGCTACCTCATAGGTGATATGTGCGAGCTGCCGCTGCGTTCGTCCGAGCAGGACGAAGGCTCCCGCACCGGCGGCGATGATGAGCACCGGCGTAAGGAAGAGGGCGTTGACGAGATACTCGCGTGGAATTCCGTGGGCGCGGGTTGTCGTCAGGCCTGAGGCGATCCTGGA
This sequence comes from Gemmatimonadaceae bacterium, assembly GCA_035575795.1. Taxonomy (GTDB): domain Bacteria; phylum Gemmatimonadota; class Gemmatimonadetes; order Gemmatimonadales; family Gemmatimonadaceae; genus UBA4720. The sequence goes on along the minus strand of DATLXE010000011.1, from coordinate 12,737 downwards.
TATTCCGCCCGGCCGTTCACTGATGGTGTGTGAGACGAACAGCAGTTTCTCCTTGAGCGTGTCGAGCTGGAAAAGCAGTGCCTCCCCCGAGCTTGGCAGGTCGCGCAGCTGTTCCTGAAGGGTCTGGCTGTCCCGCGAGCTGAGGTTCAGTACCGGTGCCGAGCGGTACACGATGCGGCCCGCCGTGTCGTATGCTACGAGATAGCCCGGAATGGCATCGATAATCCCCGACACGGCCGCCGACATCACCGGCACGAGTGCCGTGTCGTCGGTGGCCATGATGCGCTTGCCCGCCAGCGCTTCGCGGACGATTACACGCGCGGTGAGATCAGCCTGCGTCGATGCCGACTGGCCGAGATCGCCGTAGACGCTGGCGTTCCTGGTCGTGAGAAGCGAGACAAAGAGAGCGGTGGCAATGGCGACGAGCGCGGCAACAAAGGTCGCCGTCAGCTTCGCGCGTGTGGACAGCACCTCCTATTGGCCCCTTGCCGCGCTCTCGTCGCGAATGACGTAGCCGACACCGCGGATAGTGTGAATGAGTTTCAGCGGATTTGTGGCATCGATCTTTTTCCGCAGGTGGTTGATGACGACGTCCACGATGTTGGTGCCGGGGTCAAAATGGTATCCCCACGCGTATTCTGTGATGAGAGTGCGACTCATTACGCGCCCGGCGTGCCGCATGAGATACTCCAGCACCGTGTATTCCTTGGGCGTAAGCTCGATCGCAGCGTCGCCCCGGGCGACCTCGCGGGTGTCGAGATTGACGCTGAGATCGGCAACGCGCAGTACCGGCGACTGGCGGGTGCGCGGCCGCCGCGCGAGCGCCTCGACGCGTGCAAGGAGCTCCTCGAAGGCGAACGGTTTGGTAACGTAGTCGTCGGCACCGGCGCGGAGCGCATCGACTTTCGCATCAACGGCGTCCTGCGCGGTGAGGATCAGAACTGGGCGCTCGAAGCCGCGGGAGCGCAGATCGTGCAGCACCTGCGCGCCCGACTTGCCTGGCAGCCGCATGTCCAGGATGACGACGTCATACTCCTCGGCTGTTGCCCGTGCCTCGCCATCGTCGCCGTTGGCGACCAGATCGACGCCCCAGCGCTGCTCCTCGAAGCCGCGCTTGACGAACTGGCCGACGGTTGGGTCGTCCTCGATGACGAGAATCTTCATCGGGCGAAGTTATCCCCTGCGCGTTTGCGCTACAACATGGGGCCAACCGCAACCTTGCCAGCGCGCACAACGAAAAAAGCCTGACCGGTTTCCCGGCCAGGCTTTTTTTTCAGGTCCCGCGGGTGAGCCTAATACTCGACCCAGTTGTCCACCCAGGTGTTCTTGAGCGTAACCAGCGCGCCCGCCGTGGTGGTGGCCTTCGCCACCTCGCACGAGTTGTATCTGTAGTCCTTGGTTCCGTTGGCCTCGGAGGACTTGGCGTATGTCCCGAGCTTCATGTTCAGCCCGCTGATCGTCGCCCCACCGATGCCATTGTAACCGTTGGAGATAATGTCATTGCCTACCAGCAGAACCCCCTTCCAGCCAACGGCTCCATTAAGCGTGAGCGTCCCGCTCACGATGAGCATCCCGCGGCCCGAGCTCGGCAGCACAAAATCGCCGTTCACCCGGATGATCGGGTAAAACGTGGTATCGGTGTCGAACTGTGCCTGCGGCCACGTGCTTCCGGGGATTATGATCGTGGGCTTGATGATGCTTTTGTTGATGATACCGTCCCAGTCGATCTTCACATCGTCGACGGTAATGGTATCGATTGGCGGCTCGCCCTCGGTAGCATCGGTTTTTCCGTCATAACCGGGGTTTACCGGGACGGCGACGCCGGCAACCGCGGCTGAGTCACCACAGGCGTCAAAACCACCGAGCGTACCTGCCGTTCCATTCTTGTCGAGTCCTGAAATGGCCGTCCAGCCAGCCAGAACCTGCATCGGCGCCGGCTCCCAGAGGACGTACTGCGCGACCGTTCTTACGCCCTCGGGCGTTCCGGCATATGCACCCTTGGTCTCGACGCCCTTTGAACGGACGACATAAAGACCGGCCAGTGAGCCCTGCACCGGACGGATACGCGTTAGCGATACGTCCGCGTAGCCGCCGTTCAGGGTGAGGCGCACGCTGTCCTTGGCGCCCGGAACGCCTACAAGCCCGAGTGAATCGCGACGGACCAGATACATCTCGAGGCCCTGCTCAGCGATGCGGAAAGCTGAAATCTGCGACTTCTGGTCCGCGACCGATCTGCGCTCGGCGCTGACAAGCGAAAACCCACCGGCAATCATGATGGTCAATACGGCGATGACCATCACCGCGACCGGGAGCGCGAAACCGCGACGTTCAGAATTGAGTGACATATGTAAAAGGCCTCTCGGCTAAATGATGCGGTTTTTAAAGTAGACCGCGGTGATGAATGGAGCTTTCTGCGGGCCAGTCTGGCCGCGAGGGGTCACCTCGCTGAGACCGTCCAGGTGCAACTCGATCCCGCGCAAATCGCTGAGGTTTCCGGGCGGATTGGTCTGCGCACCGGCGCTGTTCAGACTGAAGAACTTGAACTTGGCGGAGTTGGCGAAAGGTGCCACCAACTCCTCGGACGCCTCGCTGCCGTCCTGGAAGACCACCGTGCGGAAAAGGCCCTTCTTGCCAGCCACAGTCTGGGAATTCTTGAACTCATACTTCACTCGCCGGAACAGAAGTACTGGTGTACCAAGCGTTGCGGCAACCGGCAAAGCCGGCGTCAGGGCAACGATCTTTCCGCCGGTGAGGGTCGTGATGCCGGCCCCCGTGCAAAGGGCGGTGTCCCCCCCAGACTGGCCGGCGGGATTCTCGACGTAGCTGTATGCTCCCGTCGTTACGGCTCTCCAGGCATATCCATAGAATCCGGGTTGCGCGTACATCACGGAATCAACGGGCAGAAGACTGACCGTGGTTGCTCCCGCGCCGGTAGTGCACACGATGCCGATCGCGAAAGGAACTCGGATCTCCATTTTCTTGTCGTCAGCGGCGATCACGCCACCTGTCGCTTCGATCATCCTGAAGTCGGACACCACCCGGTTCAGTGAGCCACGGGAGACGTTACGGGCGGCGTTAGCGGTTCCCTGGTGGTCGAAGAATCGACCCTGGGTCGACAACAGTTTGGTGAACGCGGCCCCGATGACGGCGAAAATCACCATCGATACGAGCAGCTCCACCATCGTGAAACCGCGGCGATGTCTCATAGGTGAACTCATTGTAAGGCCGTGTTGAGTGCCCTGGTCGTGCGCGCCTTGGTCCTCGTGAAGGTTGAGGTGTCGGGCCTGTGCCGCACGTCCCTCGGCGTAATGATGATCCGAACCGTTTTCAGGGTATCCTTGACCGGCTCGGCAATGATGATCTGGCGGTCGTGCTTGTATGGCGTGGCGGTCTCGGTGATGAGAACCGTCCCGACAGCCAGGGAATCGTACGGAACCGCGATGAGACGGTTGACCTCGTGCATCAACGGCCCGTTTCTGTAGGCGGCGCCGCTTGCTCTTGCGGAGCTAACGGACACTGAAAGCATCAGGGCGGCGAGAGAGGTCGTGGCGATCGCAAGGAGCACCATCGCAACGATCACCTCGACGAGCACAAAACCCTGCCGTTCGCTGGGAGTCGTCTCGGCGCCATTAACGACGCGGCTCGAAGAAAGAATCTTCATCTCGGTACCACCCTTACAAAGCCAGCGGTGCTGGCAGTGATTTTTCGGGAGTAATCGCCGTTGGCGAGGTCCACTGTAAGAACGGCCGACGACACGCCGCTCGGATAGACATCGATGGTTGCAGGAGTGAAGGCCAGCTTGTTCAGCATGAACTCGGAGGTGTTGCCGTAGAAGCTCCTGATCCTCAGAACCTTACCCGTCTTGCGGTCGATGAACCTGTAGCTCTTCGTCGCAGCGTCAGCCTGGATCCGTACCGGAGCGCGCTGGCGGCCAGCGAGGGCAAAGGCGTTCTGAATGTCAGCCGCGATCACCGTGGCAGCGCGATTTGTACGGTCGTGCCTGGTGATGCGTGACATTGATGGACCGGCGATACCGGCGATCACGCCGATGATGGCAACGATGACGATCAGCTCGATGATCGTAAACCCGGCGGTCCTCTTCGATGACCTCATCTCACTGCCAACGCCCATTTCACTCTCCGCGCGGTAACCTCGTGACTGCAGGCAACCGCATTGTATAAAATCTTTCACTATCGAAGTAAGGACGCACAGGACACGCTGCTGTCACCCAAAAAGGTCCTAACCGAGGGTTTGAGGGGCGCCTGAGGGCCTTAACTACCCGCCCGTGCTCTCATGGTCGTCAATCGCGGCCAACCGGGCGCAGTCTGTCCCGCATGCGGCGGATATTGCACTTGTAAAGTGTTCCCTGCGAACGTTAGCCGACTCCCGAGGTACCTGATGAGCTCTGCATCCGACACCAAAACCGCGACAACAACGATCACCATCCGTTGCATTTTCTGTGAAAGCTGGAACCGGATCGAGGCCGTCAAGGCGCCCGACGGTCCGAAGTGCGGGAAATGCGCGAGACCGATCCTGCTCGAGCGCCCGTTGCCCCTCGACGACAGCACTTTTGCCCGCACAGTCGCCGAGAGCGGCGTGCCGGTCCTGGTGGATTTTTACGCTGACTGGTGCGGGCCGTGCCGGATGATGGCGCCAGCCATCGACGCCCTCGCTTCCCAGGCACAGGGCAAGGCAATCGTCGCCAAGCTGAACACCGATCAGGCGAACGTGACCGCCAACGGCTTTGGCATACGGGGCATTCCGACGGTAATTGTTTTCAGTGGTGGAAAGGAGGTCGCCCGTCAGTCGGGCGCGATGCCGCTTGAAGGGCTGACCGCTTTGCTGGGCAAGGCGGGCGTCGCGCTGTAGGGTTACCCGGGGGGGCGCCCCTGGCTCGCAAACGGTCCGCTGGGAGGCCCGGCAAGGACCGCTTCTACCGCGCTCGTCAGCTCCTGACCCGTAAAAGGCTTGTGCAGAAAGCCAGTGCCCGGCCTCACACCCCACCGCGCAACATCTTCATCGGTGTAACCGGACATGAAAAGAACGCGGACATTCGGCCTTGTGGGGGCAAGGCTCTCAATTACTTCGGGGCCGCGCAATCCAGGCATGTACATGTCCGTGATGACGAGGTCGATTTCACCCTCGTGCGCCGCGGCCACCCGGAGCCCCTCTGCTCCGTGGTGAGCCTCCAGGACGTTGTATTTTGCGCGCTGCAGAATCTTCATCACGATCGCGCGCACCGAGTCCTCATCGTCGATGAGCAGGATCGTCCTGGATTCGCTGCCTTCGGGTGTCGATCCCACTTTATCTCTCCTTGTCCGGATCGAATTGAGCGTCCTCGCTCCCCGAAAAGTCGACCATCCTGTCTTCGCCGAGCGCGGCGATGCTCCGCGGCGTGCGAAGACCCTCGATTCGGCGAATGACGGCGGCGATCTGCTTTGCGGCAATCTCGATATTCATTATCGCATCTTTGCGGTCGCCGCGCCTGCCTTCCTTCAGAAGCTCTACATTGAGCAGCAGGGCGGCGAGCGGATTATTGATCTGGTGCCTGAGCCCGAGGGCGGTCTCGCCGATCCCTGTGAGCCTGCGCTCCTCCGCCCTCGCCTCGTGCGCGGCGCACCGCTCGATCGCATAGCTGAGCGAGCGGCGAATCCCGCCAGGGTCGAGCTCCTCTCTCGACAAAAAGTCCTCGGCGCCGTTGCGAAGCGCGTCGAGCGCGGCGGATGCATCGTCGTCGCCGGCGAGCACTACGATCGGCACTGCCGGCGCCGCTGCTCTCAGCGCCGCGAGCGGATTGCCCGCTGCCGGGTCGGCCAGCGCGGAATCGAGGAGAAGGATGTCGGGAGCGCGTCGCGACGAATGCTTTCCGCGGCCGAAGCGACGCTGCCCGTCGTTTCCAGCTCGTACGGCGCGAGGCGCTCAACCCGGTTCGGTACCAGCAGTGCCGCGCGGATGGGGTCGGCACTTGCCGGGCTCGCAATGAGGAGAACGCGAACGGGGTGATTCACGCCGCGGGGGACGCGAGAAATGTTACAGCGCGACGGAATTCGCTTGACGGCAGAAGTCCTCCCTTTCGCCGGAGAGTACGGTCCATCAGGTCAGGATGCAAACGCGGGAGCATGGAGCGTACAGGGATCGAACCTGCGACCTCCTGGTTGCAAACCAGGCGCTCTCCCAGCTGAGCTAACGCCCCTCAATCGCAATATATGCGGCCTCACCACCGCCCGTACGACGTTTACTCGTGCGCTGGTAGCGGCTCCATCGTGCGTGGGTCGACCGGCACCTGCACTTCGTCGCGGAACGGTGAGGTCATCAGCGTGACGCGCATGCGCGGGAATGCATCCATGAACGACAGATAGCAGAACGCCCAGAGGCCCAGGAAGCCAAGCGTGATTCCCAGCTCCCAGACGCCGAGTGGAAGATCGCGCACGACGCCGTAGATGGAAGGGTACACCTCGAGATAACGGTGCAGCCACAGTCCGATCAGCGTCGATGTCGCGAACAGCGCCATCGTCGGGAGGAACACTTTTGCCGCGCGCGAGAGCAAACCGAAAAATGGAATGAAGAACATCAGCGCCACCACCGTCAGCGTGGGCACGCGCCAGACCTCGATGAGACGAAGCCTCATCCAGTGCGTCTCCTCGCCGAGATTGCCGTACCAGATCACCAGGTACTGGCCGAAGCTCAGGTACCCCCAGAAAGCCGTGAACGCGAAGCACAGCTTTCCCAGGTCATGGAAGTGATTCTCCGTGATCAGGTCGTAGCGGTCGAGGTGGCGGCGCCAGAGCATGACGAGAATGGTCCAGCTCGCAAGCGCGGCAACCCAACCGCCCATGAACACCCACCACCCGTACATCGTGCTCTGGAAATGCGGGTCAAGCGACATCGAAAGGTCCCACGCCAGTACGATCCATCCGAACACGAATGCGAAGCCGAGAAACACGGCCAGCCGTCCCTGAAGCGAGTGGGTCGAATGCAGCTCGCGGCGCTCTTCGCCATAGCCGCGCCGCATCCGGTCACGCAGTCCGCGCGCCCACTTCGCTCCCGCCTCCGGCACCAGGCCGACGTCGAGGCGCACCGACGTGTAGATGTACCAGACGCTCAGGGCGGCGATGATCAGGTAGGTGATGATGACGCGCGGGAAGAAGAACGATGGATCGAGGTAGATCTTCTTCTCGTGGATGTGCGGTACGGTGTGCGTCCACCAGAAGATGTGCTCCCTGCCGCCGATCACGATCAGCACGAGCAGCACGAAGGCGACGGGGAGGAATGCGACGTAGCCCTCGAGGAAGCGGATGATCGACCTCGACCAGCGCGCGGTTGTGATCCGCTGCACTGCCACGAACACCACGGCTGCGCTGGAGATCGTCGTGAAGTAGAGCCAGTTGATGAGCATCGCCTGCCAGGTTCGGTCAGGCCTGACGAAAAGACCGATCAGGAAGGTGAGCAGGCCAACTGCGCCAAGCACGATCGCAACCGTGCGGAGAATCGGGGCGGTCGGGCGCGCCGTGCCCGCAATTACTTCCTCACGGGTCGGCACATGAACGCCGTGCGCGCTCATCGCGGACTCCGGCGCGCCGCGGAATCGCGTGCGGCGGATAGCGTATCTGTCCCGGCGGGATAGTGACTGCCGTGGGACTCAGCGTCCGCCGGTACCTGCGGCCCGGCCGGAAGGGCGCCCGCGGGAGCGTTCGGCACGACCGCGGCACGCGGGCGGAAGAAGGGAGACGGCCGTTGTGGTCCAAGCTGCGACGGTCCCGGCAGCATCGCGCCGGTTACGCCCGGTGCGGCGAGCGGACCCACGGCAACGGACGTCGCGCCACCCTGCAGTGCGCGCACGTAGTTGACTACGTCCCAGCGGTCCATCTCTTCGATTCGATTGTACGAAGGCATGAGTCCGCGGCCGTTACGGATCATGCCGTAGATGTAGCCGTCCGACCGCCCCTTCGTCATGTCGGTGACGATGTTGATGCCCGGCATGCCGAACTTGGTGACCGGTCCGTCGCCAGCACCCCGGTCACCGTGGCACACGGCGCAGTTGATCTGGTAATACTTGCGCCCGTTAACGAGCGAGGCAGCGCTCGTTGCGGCCGGGTTCGGAATAGCCGCGAGAGAATCGATGGTTCCCGGTGCGGGCGAGTACGACACCTGGTAGCCGGCCATCGCCGTCCCCGTCGTCGGGACCGACATCTGCGGATTCCCGCGCGACGGAGCGAGACTGTCCTTCCCCGCTTCCCACGTCCAGATCGATGGCTGGCGCTTGAAGTCCGTAAACCACTCGCAGCCACCGGCGGCAAATGGGACCAGAATAAGCAATGTCCTGAGCCTACCTCTCACTGCGCACCTCCACCGCCCCGTGCTGCCGAAGCAGCGCCTCGGCCTCGTGAGCGCGGTCCGGCGTGCACTCGACCCACACTCCGTAATCGCCGTGACTGAAGCGCGGATCGTAACCCACGGTCGTCGTCAGGCGTGGGACGCGCGCATTGATAAGCAGCCCGACAACGGTGGACAGCGCTCCAACGAGAACCATCACCTCGAAACCGAAAATCGTGTACGGCACCCACGACGCGATCGCCTTGCCGCCGACAACCATCGGCCAGTAATCCGAGATCCAGATCGCAATCCAGTAGCCGAAAGTGAGTCCCGCCAGCCCACCAATGAGCGTGAACCGGCGCACCGGACTGTGCGGCGCGTCGATCGCGTGCTCCAGCTCGTGCCGGGGCGTCGGCGAAAAAACGCTGATGTCGCCGAGCCTTTTCTCCTTCAGATCCTTGATGGCATCAACAGTTGCGTCGAGCTCGCGAAACGCCCCGAGTACGCCCCTCATCAGGTATGCCCCGCGGGATTGGCGTCCGTCTCGAGACGTCTCTGGGATTGGTCGTGCGCGTGCGGATGCCGGCGACGGTGCTTCGGCTGAATTATCTCCTTCACCTCGGCGATCGCAATCACGGGCAGCTGCTTGATGAACAGGAGGAACCACATCGAGAACCAGCCGAAGCTCCCGGCGAGAATCGCGTAGTCGACCCAGGTCGGGCGGTAGCTGGTCCACTGCCACGGCTCGAACTCGTGCGACAAGGACGGCACTACGATTACGAACCGCTCGAACCACATCCCGATGTTGATGAAGATCGAGAGAATGAACAGCCACGTCGGGTTGCGCCGCAGCTTCTGCCAGAAGAGCGAGAGCGGAAGAATCATGTTGCACGTGTACAGGATCACCGACGCCCACCACCACTGACCCCAGATGCGGTTGGCGAAGAACTCCTTCTCCACCTCGTTGCCGCTGAACCACGCCACGAACCACTCCGTCATGTAGGCGCAGCCAACGACGAGCGACGTGAACAGGCAGAGCTTCGCGGCGGCGTCGAGGTGATTGAGGGTCACGTAGTGGCGGAGGCCGAACCACTTGCGCAGCGGGATGATGATCGTGAAGACCATCCCGATGCCGGAGAAAATCGCGCCGGCGACGAAGTACGGCGGGAAGATCGTCGTGTGCCAGCCGGGTGTAAGCGCCATCGCGAAGTCGAACGACACGACGGAGTGCACCGACAGCACGAGCGGCGTCGAGAAGGCGGCGAGGAACAGGTACGCGCGGGCGAAATGCCGCCACTCGCGATCGGAGTTTCGCCATCCGAGCGCGAGCACGGAGAAGATGCGCTTCCTGATCGGGCTGATGTTCTCGCGGTCGCGCAACACGGCGATGTCCGGGATCAGCCCGATGTAAAGGAAAGTGCTCGACACCGTCAGGTACGTCAGGATTGCGAACACGTCCCAGACCAGCGGGCTCTTGAACTGCGGCCACAGGTAGCGCCAGTTCGGATACGGGATCAGCCAGAAGAACTTCCACGGCCGGCCGAGGTGGAGAATCGGAAATAGTCCGGCTGTCATGACGGCGAACACCGTCATCGCTTCGGCGCAGCGGTAGATCGTGGTGCGGAATCCAGCCCGGAACAGGTAGAGAATTGCAGATATCAGCGTGCCCGCGTGACCGATACCGACCCAGAAAACGAAGGTGATGATGTAAACGCCCCACATCACCGGCGGGTTGTAGCCGGCAACGCCCAGGCCGCTGTAGATCTGGTAGATCCAGGCTGCCGCGCCGATGATCAGGAACAGGACCGCGACTCCGAGCCCGATGAACCACGCCACCGTCGGATGGAGCGTAGCCGTGATCTCGCGATCGACCTGCTCGTAGTCACGCACGGCGGGGAGCTGAACGTCCGCCGAGGCGATGTTCGGGCGCCGCAGAGTTTCGTCGTGCGGCGGCGGCAGCGGCTGGGTGATCGTCGCCATTGCTAGTGCGCCGCCGGTGCCGCGGCGGGCGCGGCCGATCGTTGTTCCGCGCCCGGATGCGACACTTTCTTCAGGTACACGACGGCTGTATAAGTGTTGAGCTCGGGGAAGACGTGATACGCGCGGCGGTCCTTTGCGAGCTGTGCGACCGACCACGCGGGATCGGCGGCGTCACCGAAGGTGATCGCGCGCGACGGACATGATGCCGCGCACGCGGTCGTAAACTCGTCCGCCTCGAGCGGGCGCTTCTCCGCGGAGGCGCGGTTCTCGGCCTCGCGAATTCGCTGCACGCAGAACGTGCACTTCTCCATCACTCCCTTGCCGCGCACCGTGACGTCAGGATTGAGCTGCCAGTTCAATGGCTCAGGGAACGCGTACTGTGCGCGGTCCGGCTCGCCATATCCGAACCAGTTGAAGTAGCGGACCTTGTACGGGCAGTTGTTGGAGCAGTAGCGCGTGCCGACGCAGCGATTGTAAACCTGGATGTTGAGTCCGTCGGGCGCGTGGTACGTCGCGTAGACGGGACACACGGGCTCACACGGTGCGTTGCCGCAGTGCTGGCAAAGCATGGGCACGAAGCGCGTATCGAAATCCGATCCGCCGTCTTCCCCGCCCTCGAAGTAGCGCTCGATGCGAAGCCAGGCCATCTCCCGGCTGCGCAGGATGTTCGCGCCGAACCCGGTGCGGTCGGGAAGGACTTTCGCGCCCTGCCATTCCGCGCCGACGGTCGGGATGTTGTTCTCGGCGTAGCAGGCCGTGACGCAGGCGGAGCAACCAGTGCAGCGGGCGAGATCGACGGTCATCGCCCAGCGGCGCTTCGCCATCCCGCTCCAGTGATTCATGTCGTACATGCCCTTCTGGTTCGAATCCTTGTCTCCCTGCTCGCCCTGCGCATCGTTGGCGACCGGCGCGCGCAGCCCGGGAAGGAATTCGTGGCTGGCGTCGCCCGCCATCGCGGCGCCGTGCTCCGCGCCGCCCTCGCGCTTGCCGTTGCCCATTGCCGCCATCGCGGGAGCGGCAGCGTGCGCGGCGCCGTGCCCCTCGAGCTCCTTGCGAAGATCGGCAATCGCGATCGCCTGACCAATACCGCGGTTGTGCTGGCGCGACGATCCCTCGGTCGTGACGATCATCGCGTGCCCGCCTGCTTTCGTGACGCGCGCTTTCGTGGATGTGTATGCGATGCCGCCCGCGCCGTCCTCGACAGCAGGCAGGATATCGAGCGGATTCGCGCCGGCCTTCGCGTAGCGCCCCGAGTGCGCGTGACCGCGGCCCATGGCGATCGCAATCGTATCGCGCTGCGTGCCCAGATAGCGCAGCACCGGCAGCGTCATGCTTCCGGCCACGGTCTGGATGCTGACCGAGTCCCCGTTTTCCAGCCCGAGCTTTTCCGCCGTTGCGGGATGCATCTCGGCAACCGTCTGCCAGCAGACTTTCGTGACCGGGTCGGGAAGCTCCTGCAGCCACGGTTTGTTCGCGCCGCGCCCATCGCCAAGCACGGGGTGCGGGTACACGACGAGGAACATGTCGCCCTGGGACGGCGCCGCCGCCGGCGCGGCGCGAGGCGCCGGCAATGCGCGCACCGGCGGTGACGCGCTCGCAACTGTTCCCGCTGTGAAGCCTTTCGGCAATGCCGCGGTGAGAGCGGCTCCCCCGCCCGCAAATCGGTTGATCATCCAGCTGCGGAAGTCCGGCGGAGTGCCGCCGCCGGGTGCTCCCATGCGCAACATCGAAAGCAGGACGTCCGACGTCGCGCGGGTATTGAAGACCGGATCCATCGTCGGCTGCTGAAGCGAGACGGTTCCGCGCAGCGGCTCCGCGTCTCCCCACTGCTCGAGCGGGTGATGGTCCGGAAGGATCAGGTCAGCGAGTTCCGAAGTCTCGTCGGGACAGCTCGAGAAGCTCACCTTGAACGGAACCTTGGCCATCGCCTGCGCAAAACCGGCCGAGCGCGGAAGCGTGTACGCCGGGTTCGCGCCGCGCACCATCAGCAGGGAAACCGCACCCGCATTCATGCGGTCCACCACGGCGCGGAGCTGTGCGGGTACGGCGACGCCCTCGAAGCCGAGATATGGCTCGGCTGTTTTAATCGTTGCTCCGGCGCTGCCCTGGTTGAGCGCGGCAACCGCGGTCGTGAGCTCCTGCGCGGCGCTCGCTCCTCCGCCGGCAAGCACCATGCTGGGCTTCGTCGCAGCGAACTCGCGCGCCAACGCCTCAAGCGCGCGCACGTCCGCTCCGCTGGATTGCGCCGCCTGCTGCGCCGACGCCTGGCCGGACAGCAGGCGTGCAATCGCCAGCTCGCTTCCGGGACGGCACTCGATCCACTGGTCGGCGTTCAGGCCGGTGAGGGACCGACGCGGGCCGACGTAGACGAGACGCGGCGCCGTCTCCAGACGCGCTCTCGCGTCCGCGAAATCGAGCTGCTGCGGGACCGACGCCCCCCAACC
>DATLXE010000010.1:0-1803 GCA_035575795.1 Gemmatimonadaceae bacterium | reverse complement strand
CCGTACGCGGGGCGGACACGGAGCACATCGAAAAATCCTGCTGTGACGCGCTGCCCTCGGAGGTCTTCAGGTTCCGCGCCGTGCTCCCGGAGCGTAAAGGCGCCCCCCGCAACCGCAGCCATGGATTCGAAGACCTGCTGGTGCGCGGACCAGTCGGCGTAATTCTGAGGCGCCGCGGGGCTGAGCGACAGTGGATCGCGATTGGGATCAGGCGTGGGCCCCGGGGGCCGGCGCTCGCCGACCGCGACGAGCCGATCGTGCTCGTCGAAGGGAAGGCCTCGAAGGACGACGGCATCAACGACAGAGAAGATGGCGGTCGTCGCGCCGATTCCCAGCGCCAGGACGATCAGTGCGACGGCGGAGAAGGTCCTGGAGGAGCGAAGCGCCCTGAAGGCGGCCCTGACATCGTCATGCATGAGTGTTTGACGGTCCTTGGGATCGTAGGGTGCGCGCGAGCTTCACTGGCGCGGCCACGACGTACGAGGCGCTTCCAACAACGATGACCGCCGCGGCGCACGCGGCCTGCCACAAGGATTTCATTCGCATACAAACACCTCTGCGTGACGCCGCGGATGGTACTACACGCCCGACCTGAAGGTCGGGCCTACGGCTCTTTCGCCGGGCCTACGGCCGCAGCGTTATAGTGAGCCGCATGAGATTCGGTCTGATCGTCGTTTTCGTGACGCTGGCTCTGGCATCGGGCGCCGCCCTGCAGTCTCCCCGCGACGCCAACCGGGCACGGTCGACCGAGGCGGAAACGAGCGGGCTGGCGGATCCTTTCAAAGGCATCACGACGGCGGCAGGCGTCGTGCCGGACCTGTTCATGGTCCGTTCCTCGGGAGTGACGACCGAACCCGTCAGACAGGCGGCAGATGCATTTCTGTCAGCCCTGTCGCCGGCACAAAGAGCCATAACGCTCTTCGGCGTGGACGACCCCGAATGGCGGAAGTGGATGAACCAGAATTTCTACGTCCGGCAAGGCGTCACTTTCAAGGAGATGTCGGACGGGCAGCGCGACGCAGGCATCGCGCTGCTGCGCGCGTCGTTGAGCGCCAAAGGGTTGAAACTGACGCGCGACATCATGCGCCTCAACCACACGCTTGGAGAGTTGAACGGCAACGACTTCGAGCAGTACGGGGAGTGGCTGTATCACCTGATCGTCATGGGCACGCCGTCCACCAGCGAGCCGTGGGGCTGGCAGCTCGACGGCCACCACGCGATCATCAACTACTTCGTGCTCGGCGACCAGGTCGTCATGACGCCGTTGTTCGTCGGCTCGGAGCCGGTCACCGCGACGTCCGGCACGTTCAAGGGGACGTCCATCCTGCAGGATGAGCAGAACGCCGGTCTCGGGATGATCAACGCGCTCGACGCCGGGCAACGACGCAAGGCGATCCTGGACGCCTCGAAAACCGGCAACAACAATCTGACCGAGGCGTGGAAAGACAACGTCGTGCTCGACTACGCCGGCGTGCCCGCCAGCGAGCTGTCACCCGGCCAGCGCGAGCACCTCCTCGCGCTGATCAGGCTGTTTGTCGACAATATGGACGACGGGCACGCCCGTGTGAAGATGGAGGAAGTCCGGCGCCACCTGAACGCCACGCGGTTTGCGTGGGTCGGGTCCACGGATCCGACCGCGGTGTTCTATTACCGGATCCACAGCCCCGTCGTGCTCATCGAGTTCGATCACCAGCGGCCGGGCAACCTTCGCCACTTGTCGGCGAGCCCGGCGAGCCCCGCTCGCGAGCACATTCACGTCGTGGTCCGGACCCCGAACGGCAACGACTACGGCAAAGACCTGTT
>DATLXE010000009.1:0-1947 GCA_035575795.1 Gemmatimonadaceae bacterium | reverse complement strand
GGGGCCGCCGCGACGTGCATGCGGAGCGCCTGCTTTGCTCGCTGACCGGCGCCGAGGCCGCCTGCGTCGTCAACAACAACGCGGCCGCGACGCTCTTGACGCTTGCCGCGCTGGCCAGCGGTCGGGAAGTCATCGTCTCGCGTGGAGAGCTCGTTGAAATCGGGGGCGGGTTTCGCGTGCCTGACGTGATGGCGCAGTCCGGGGCGGTGCTTCGGGAGGTCGGCACAACCAACCGTACGCGTACGGCCGACTATGCGGGCGCGATCAGCGATCGCACGGCGCTGATATTGCGCGTCCATCCATCGAATTTCAAGATCACCGGATTCACGGAGCGGCCGGACGCCGCGGAACTCGTAGCCCTCGGACGGACATTCAACATTCCGGTCGTCGAGGACATCGGCAGCGGCTACCTCGCGACGGATGGCATTCCGGCGCTGCGCGACGAGCCGGCAGTTGCCCGAAGCCTTCGTGACGGGGTCGACGTCGTGCTGTTCAGCGGGGACAAACTGCTCGGTGGGCCGCAGGCGGGCATCGTCGCGGGCGCTCGCGCCTCGCTCGAACTGGTTCGCCGCCACCCGCTGATGCGCGCGCTGCGCGTGGACAAGATGACCTACGCGGCACTCGAGGGGACGCTGGATGCCTACGTGTCAGGCCGGTCAGAGCGTGTGCCCGTGCTGCGGATGATGATGCTCACCCTCGAGGCGATCGACACGCGCGCCCGCGCCGTGGTCGAAACGCTTGCCGCACGCGGCATCAGGGCGACGATCGTGGATGGGGCATCAACGATCGGGGGGGGCAGCGCGCCGGGCGCGACGCTCCCTACCCGCCTGATCGAATTGCATCACGACAGCCTGGGCGCCACCGCGCTCGAGGCGCGCCTGAGAGCGCTCGATCCGCCATTGATCGCACGGATCCAGAACGACCACGTCGTCCTGGATCTGCGGACGGTGTTCGAAGAGGACGACGGGGGCCTGGCGGAGATGCTCTCCGGGGTGCTGCCGGTGCCGCCAGTCCATCGTCCGTAGGGGCAGCCCTGAAGGGCTGCGCTACGACCGACAAGCGTCCGTAAGGGCAGCCCTGAAGGGCTGCGCTACGACCGTGTTGAACCGTGTTGAACCGTGGCCCGTTTTTAACCGTGTTGAACAGTGGCTCGTGTTGAACCGTGGCAAAAAAACGCCGGGGGCCCGTGAGGACCCCCGGCGGAAGTTGTCGGACGCGGGCGTGGTTAGAAGTTCAACCGCGCCGAAAGCTGAATCACGCGCGAGTTGATGCCCCCGCTGGTGTTAACGCTGGTGAGGCGACCGAACGTCGTGCTGTTGATGTTCTGATCAGCGGCGAAGAAGTTCGGCGTGTTCGTCAGGTTGAACGCCTCACCCTTCAGCTCGATGTTGTAACGGCCAGTGATACGTGTTTTCTTCGACAATGCCAGGTCCATCCTGAAGACCGAGGGACCATTGAACGCGAGGATCGGCAGGTTGCCGACTTCCCCGGCGCGCGGATTGAAGAACACCTGACCTGGGAACCCCGCGGTATTGCCGAGATTGTCGGCCCCGACGGCGCGCCCCGTGGCCGGGTCGATCACCTTCGGGTCGATGAAGAAGATCCGGCCGTCGGGCAGCTTGTAGATCCCGAACAGGTCCTGGACCTGGCTGACCGAGAGGTTGGTCACCGCCGTGTTACAGCCGATGGGCGTGCCGCACTCCGAGCGGCCGATGCGGTTGAACGTCCCGCGGCCGGAGACGATGCTCACCGGGGAGCCGCTCTGCCAGGCGATGATCGATCCGAGCTGCCAGCCGCCCACGAGGCGGTCCGTCAATCCGCCGCCATTGAGCCACTTGCGGTCTCTGCCGAACGGCAGTTCGTAGATCGCGTTGGCATTCATGACGTGGGTGACGTGGAACGTCGCACGGCCGGTGTTCAGCTCCGGCCGGTTGTTGTCCTGGAACG
>DATLXE010000008.1:0-7293 GCA_035575795.1 Gemmatimonadaceae bacterium | reverse complement strand
GTACGCGTACCTGACCGGCGCCGAAAAACGGGAGGACAAAATGCCGAGCTCGGCGCGCGCGATGCGTCTGAGCGCGCGGAAGCTCGAGTCGCTGCGCGATCGCCTGATCCAGCTGCTGCCCGAAGGCGAGCGTCGCGCGTATGACTGAGCCGCGCAACTCCATAGTGACTCGACAGCCAGCGCGGATGGAAACATTATCCCAGTGTCGAGCCGCCCACCCAAACACGCGGAACACCAATGTCGAGAGTCGCGCAGTCGCTGGAGGTGACCTGCTCACCCGAAAGCCTGATGGAATACATCGTTGACGTGACGAACCATCCAGCGTTTATCGGTCCCCTCAAGTCGGTGGACAACCTCAGTGGCGATGTGAGAAAGCCCGGTACGAGCTGGGATTGGGTGTATAGTCTCGCCGGCATCGAGCTGTCCGGGAAAGCGGAGACCGTTCGCTTCCTTCCCGCCAAAGAATTCGTGTACAAGACGACGACTGGCGCGCGCAGCACCTTTACCTACCGCGCCGACACGAGCGCGGGAAAAACTCGTCTCAGCTTCGACGTCGAGTACGAGGTTCCCCAGAATGTGCTCGGCAAGATGCAGCTCTCGGTCTTCGAAAGGCTCAACGACCAGGAGAGCAAGCGAGTCGTCGAGAACCTGAAGGCCCTGCTCGAGGAGTAGAACGGCGATCCGCGCCGGCCCGCACGTGGCCGCTGCCGCGCCATGGATCGGTGCGTATCTCGTCATTCTGGCACTATGGGCTGTGATGCTCACGGCCGTTCGCCAGCCGACACTATGGAAGGGGCGTTCGCTGCTGATAGTGAACGCGGCGATCGTCGCCGCCATTGCCGTGAATCTGGCTCTCGCACGTCAGCGGCCGGGATACGGGTTGGCGGCGTTTCTCCTGATGCTCATCGTCGCGGGAATTGCGGTGCGCGACAGAGCGGTGCTGCTTCACGTCGATCGCGACGAGGCGGAGCGGGTTCTCGAGAGGTGCCTGACACAGACGAGGGCCGGCTATGAGCGTTCCGGTCCGGATTACATCGCGCGCACCGCCCCGGAGAATCTCATGATCGAGATGCGCGGTGGGCGTCCCGCGATCGCCGTTCGATTCCTCGGTGGGAATGGCTCGAGGAAGGCCGAGCTGATCAGAGCGTTGGTCGGCAAACAGTTCAGCGGGTCATTCCCGACAATCAGGATCTCAACCTGATCGCCCGCCATGACTACGTAAGAAGACGTATCTCCGGAGGGCGGGCAGACAGGTATTCTGAGGCATGAGCAGATCGAAACTACCTGGCCAGCTTTCAGCCTCCGCGCCGTTTCCCGTGCCCTCTCCGTCCGCGGTGCGGGCCGTAGGCTACGAAACCGGGATCGATGCGATCGCCGAGTATCTGCCTGAGCGCGTTGTGACTATTGGTGAGCTGGATGCGGCCGGACTGCTCGCCGGGTCCGCCAGCACGCTCGCTTCCTTTGGGTTCGAGAGCGTGCACCTCGCCGGCGACGAGTCGAACGTCGACATGGCGATTGCGGCCGCCGAGAAGCTGTTTGCGGAGAATGAGATCGACCGCGACGAAATCGGCGTTGTGCTGTACGCGACGGCGCTCAGCTCCAGCTCGACGATGTGGAACGGCGGCACGGCTTCGGGTATGAACGGCGCGCTGGAACCGGTGCTCGAGTTGAATGAAGTGTCGGACCTGTTCAGGTATCCGGCCTCGCGACTGCAGGGCGAGTTGCAGCTCCAGAATGCCGCGGTCATCGGCGTCAACCAGCTCGGGTGCGCTTCGATCTTCGCCGCACTCAGGCTGGCTCGGGCGATGATTATCGCCGAGGACGATCTCAAGTCCGTCCTTTGCGTGAGTGCCGACAAGTTTCCGCCTTCACACAAACGCGATCTCATCTACAACGTCGTTTCCGACGGCGCGTGTGCCGCGCTCGTGCGCCGTGGCGCAACGAGAAACCGCATTGTCGAATGCACGCACGTCACCAAGGGCGCGCTCTGGGATTCCAGAACGCTCGAGAACGAGATACTCGCCGCATACTTCCCGACCGCGAAGGCGCTGATCGAGCGAACTCTCGACAAGGCGGGCCTGACAATCGATGACATCGCGCTCGTGATACCGCACAACGTGTCGCTGCGGAGCTGGCAGATACTTGGCCGGCTGATCGGATGCCCGCTCGACCGGGTTCTCACCGAGAATATCAGCCGGGTGGGTCACACCGTTGCCTCGGACAATCTGCTGAACCTGCGCCGCGCCACCGAAAGCGGCCGCATCGAGCGGGGTGATCATTTACTCCTGTTCACCTTTGGCTACGGGCTGAACTGGGCGTGCATGATCCTCGAGCATTGAGCGAGATGCGTCCATCGGTGCTGCTCACCGGGGCGACGGGCGCAGTCGGCAGCGAGCTGTTGCGCCGGCTGGCCGCACGGAAGGAAACGACGGTCAACGCCCTCGTGCGGCGGGGAAGCACGCGGCAGCCGGACGTCGCCGGCATCCTGCACGACATGGAAGCGGCTGCCCGTGTTGTCGTGTTCGAAGGGGAGCTTCGCGACGGACCCACGCTCGGTCTGGCGGAAGTAGATCTCGACGCGCTGATGCGCGAGACCACCCACATCGTTCACTGCGGTGGCTCAACCTCCTTCACGCTACCCCTGGGCGAGGCGCGGGCGCTGAATGTCGGCGGCACGCAGGCGGTTCTCGATTTCGCCCGCCGGTGCGACAACCTCTCGTCCGTCGCGATCTTCAGCACTCTCTACGTCAGTGGCAAGCGGTCGGGCGTTTTCTCGGAAGACGACTTTGGCGACGCCGGCACCGGATTCGTGAATAGCTACGAGCAATCGAAGGCGGAGGTGGAGAAGCTCGTGCGAAATGCGATGCACGAACTCCCGGTGCTCCTGTTGCGACTCGGTACCGTCGCCGGAGATTCGCACACCGGCGCGGTGCGGGGGTTCAACGCCATCCACCACGCCGTCCGGCTCGTGTACAATGGCCTCGCACCGATGATTCCGGGTGATCCGGATGAATGCGTTGACATCGTCAGCTCCGATTTCGTCGCCGACGCCGCCCTTCATCTGATCGATAATGGCGACACCGGCGTCTTCCATCTCGCGTCGGGTGCCGAGTCGTCGAGCTCGCTCGCCGATCTGATCGGCGCGACGGTTGAGTCGCTGGTACGCTTCCGGCCAGCGTGGAGGAAACGCGCGATCGAAAAACCGTTGATCGTGGACCTCGACACCTATGAGTTGTTCGTGCGTTCGGTGGAGGAAGCCGGCAACGAGGTGATGCGCGACGCGATGCGATCAATCAGTACCTTCGCGTATCAGCTTGCGTACCCGAAGCTGTTCGACACCGCGAGGACGCGTGCCGCGCTGAAAGGGAGCGGGATCGCGCCAGCTCGCGCACTCGACTTCTATCCGCGGGTGGTGAAGTACTGCCTCGACTCGAACTGGGGAACGCAGCCGTGCTGAGTGAGCGCGAGCTGGCGCGACGCCTTCACCATTTCATTATCAGCAGGCTTGCTCCGCAGGCAACTGCGGCCGGAGTGACCGATGACACGCTCCTGTTCGAGGAGCGCGTGCTCGATTCGCTGCGCATCCTCGAGGTGATCGCGTTCCTCGAGTCGGAGCTTGGCCGCCGCATTCCCGATGCGCACGTCGTCCTCGCCAACTTCAGGAGCATCGGGACGATGGCGCGTGTCTTCTCGGCAGGCGGCGATGCCGCGATCGCGCGCCCTCGTCGCAAATCCGCCATCCCGGTTTTTCACCGATCCTCAGGGCCACGGCAATACCACTCCTCGGCCACCGCTGTATTGCTTGGTCGCGGCGAGATCGAAGTCGTCGCTCGCGGCGAGATCAAATTGCATCATTCCGCGTTAGCGCTTACGGGTTATTTCGACGACACCGTGCGCGGCTGGGCGGCCGAGCATGGCGCGGTGGAGCACGAGTTTCCGGAAGCGATCGAGATGGAGACGCTGCGTCGCGCCGGATTTCTCGCTGCCTTTCCGCAAAAGGTCGTGAAAGGCGCTGACGCTGACAGCGCGATGTCTCCCGCCGTCTGCTATCACGCCTATCCCCGCTACGCGGGCGGTGCGGTTGCCGAAGCGGGTTCGTTTGTCACTGCCGCCTGCCGCTGCTTCCGCGAGGAGCAGGAAGAGGACGATCCGCTCGAACGCCTGCGAGCATTCACGATGCGTGAGCTCATCGTCGTCGGGAGCGACGCAGCCGTCGAGCGCCTGCGCGATGACATGATCGGGCGCGTCTCCGACTGGATGACGGCGCTCGGCCTGGACGGATTCATCGAGACGGCAACGGACCCCTTTTTTACGACTGAAGCGCGGGGGAGGAGGTTGATGCAGGAGGCGCGACCGCTCAAGTTCGAGCTGCGTCTTTCTGTTGGAGCAAACCGCACCGTGGCAGCCGCCTCCTTCAATAATCACCAGCAGCATTTCGGGCGCGCATTCGATATCCATACGCTCAATGGCGAAGTTGCGTCGAGCGGCTGCGTTGCGTTCGGCTGGGAACGGTGGGTGCTCGGGTTCATCGCGCAGCACGGTCCGGACGAGGCGAGCTGGCCTGACATCGTGAGGGGACATGCGGCAGTCTCCTGAACCAACCGCGAGCCTCGCCAACAGAACGCGGATATCGCGCTCCATCCCGCGGCGGCTCCTGCTCGAGGGCAAGCTCCACCTTCTGCCGGTCTACGCACTGCTGCGCACCAGTGATCTCGCGCGCGAGGGAATCGAGAACTCGGGCAGCTTTCGTTTCGCCGATCACATCTACCGGGGCGAGGCAAGCGGGCGCTACGGCGTCGGCACGCTGCTGGACAGCGTGCTGCTCCGACTCCGCGGCGCTCGCTCGATGCGCAGCCGGTTCTTTCATTCCCAGCGTGAGGTGCTGTCCGCGCTCGGCAAGCTCGACGGCCGGGAACACACCGTCGTCTCGGTTCCGTCGGGAATCGCGCGCGATCTTTT
This sequence comes from Gemmatimonadaceae bacterium, assembly GCA_035575795.1. Lineage (GTDB taxonomy): Bacteria > Gemmatimonadota > Gemmatimonadetes > Gemmatimonadales > Gemmatimonadaceae > UBA4720. The sequence continues at coordinate 2,334 of DATLXE010000008.1, read as the reverse complement.
CCTGGTCGCTGAGCTGCTGCGGAAGGAGCGACCGGAGATCTACGCACGCACACGATTCGTCGGAATCGACGCCGACCGCGCGCCTCTCGAGCTGTCGCGCGAGCTGACGCGTGGCCACCCCAACTTCACCTTCATCGCGGCAGATGCGCTGCACCCCGCGTCCCTGCCAAAGGACGCGGACGTAGTTTCATCGCTCGGCTTCGGCGAGTTCCTCACCGATCAGGCGCTGGCCGGATTCTACGCCAACTGTCACGCTTCACTGCGTCCTGGGGGAGTATTCATTACCTCGGCGATGAATCGTGACAGGGTCAGCGACTACCTCGCGCGCGAGCTCGCTGAGCTGCACACGCACTACCGATCGGCGGCTCGTATCACGGCGCTGCTCGAGTCCGCGGGCTTCACGGCGGTGCGTACCACAACCGACAAGGTCGGGCTGCAGACGCTCGCCGTCGCCGTCAGGAGAACCGCGCGATGATATATGAAGAGCACCTTCGCGCCGCCGAGTCCGCTGCGTGGTCGGTGGACGCGAGCATCGGCTGGGATCGCGTCGATAAGTCGCAGGCGTTGCGCGAGCCGGAGATCCTGTCGGCTCTGCACGATGCCGCGCTGATCGAGGGTTATCTGCCGGTATTCGCGCCGCGGATGATGCAGCTGATGTGGGATGACGTGGACGCGACGGCGATCCTCAGTCTGGAGTTGTACGAAGGCCTCAAGCACTACACGGCGCTCAAGCGGTACCTCGATGTCGTTGGGTTCGAGGGAACCAGAGTTACCGAGGAGACACTCGTCGCGGCACGCTCCAAGGCAGCGAACATTCGTTATCGCGCTGAAGATGTCCTCACGCATCTCACCAGCTTCATGTGCTCCGAGTTGTTCGCGGCGCACTTTTTCCGACGCCTCGGCGAGCGAACGCGGGAACCGGTGCTGCGCGAGCTGCTCGCGTACATGACGAGAGACGAGCTGCGCCACAGCGCGGGTGCGGCAGCTTTGATCAGGAAGAGGCTGGATGCCAATCCGTCGCTGGCGAGCGAGGTGCTCGGCGCGGCCGAACACTTCCGGCATTACGGCAGCGACGTTGTTGATGTACCGGTGGCGCACGAGAACGATTTCGAAGCAATCATGGCAATGAACAGGAAGGTGCGGCAGCTGTGCGGGCTCGCGCCGACCGAGCATCTCAGGGAGGAGCTGGCAAATGGATAGACACTCTTCGAATGGCAATCATCGTCCGCGGGCGCTTGAGATCAGTGAGAACGATCTCTGGTTGCTCAGCTACTACCGTGAGTCCGAGCTGGCGGGAGGCCTGCTAATGGGACGCCTCGCGCGGGAGACGGACGACGACGATCTGCGCGTGCGGCTCACGGAACACTGCGCCGAGGAAACGGCGCACGCCTGGGCCTGGACGGAAACGATTCTCAAGGTCGGCGGCACACCCAGGCGCGTCGGTGAGACGTACCAGTCGCGCTACTACGCAGCGATCGGCGATCCTTCCAGCATGCTGGAGATACTGGCGCTGACGCAGATCTTCGAGCGGCGCGTGGTGCGCCATTTCCGCTCGCATCTGTCGTGGCCCGACGTTCATCCGGAGGTCGCGAAGACGCTGCAGCGATTGATCGATGAGGAGGTCGGACACATCCGCTGGGTGAAGGACCGGCTCGACGTCTACGCCGCCACGCACGGGCTGCGCGTGGTGGATGAGATGATGGCGAAGTTTCAGCGTGTCGATGAAGAGGTGTACGCGGAGCTGTCGCGCTTCCGGAACGCGTTCAAGAGCGTTGCGGGTCCGAGGCACCTGGCGGATGATGGCGCGCATGCGGCGATCGAGCACCGGTTGACGCAAATGGTGGCGGAGGTATTGAATCGTGAGGATCCTCGCATCCGGCCGGATAGCCGGCTTACGGACCTTGGCGTGGATTCACTCGACCTCGTCGTTTTCATGATGGCGGTGGAGGAAGAGTTCGAGGTCGAGTTCTCGCGAGAGGACCAGAAAACGATGCGAACGCTGGCAGACCTGGCGATCCGGATCAGGAAGGAGCGCGGGCGGTTGGTGGGCGCGGGGGCGGAGCAGGCATAGGATCTTCGGAAGCCCTTTCGGAGACTGAGGCCAGTCTTGCCGCCAGCGCGCGCGGCAGACATGAAATCGCCCCTCCGCAGATATGAAACTGGGCTGGACGATCCCCGTTCTCCACAGCAATATGACGGGTGCACAACGAGGCAAGCTGGACGGTGGCCTAACTCTGCGATTTTGCTTGCTTTAGCGTCAGTCGTCTGCAATATTAGTCGCCTGTTTCCAGCATCATTTTCCCGCAAAACATTTGTCTTTGAATACGATCGCCG
>DATLXE010000007.1:0-1506 GCA_035575795.1 Gemmatimonadaceae bacterium | reverse complement strand
GTAAAGAGGATGGGGTCGTTCGTGCGCGTCCCGGTGGTGATGAAGCTCCGGTTGAACCACTGCGCCTTCGCCGGAGACGAGCTGTCGTCGAAGCTCGCGCGCAGCGTTTCCAGGAGCGCGATGAACATGACGTTGCCGCTTTTGAAGTTCACGCCCAGGGTCGGTTCACCGGCCGTCTCGCCCAGGCCGCTCGGCGGCTTGTAGTTGAAGAATCGCGGCGCATAGGAGGGCTGTGTCGGTTCCGGCGGCAGGGCCGTCGGGGGGGCGACGAGGCTGAAGGTCACAGTGCCCGCCGCGCTGTCGATCGGCACCGGCGACAGCCAGTTCACCACGACGACGCGGTAGGTGCGGGGGCCCGTCCCGGGATTGGTGAAGGACGCTGTTTCGCTGGCCGACTGCGTGTTGGAGGTCGTGCTGCTCGCGACGATTTTCCCCTGCTCGTCGACGATATAGAGATCCATGTCGTTGCCGTCAGGAGCATCGGCCCATTTGACCGTCGCCGACAGTGTGCCGCGGCGTGTGCCCCAGTAGCCGTCGGGGAGGTTCAGGTTCACCGCGAACACGTCACAGACCCCTGGCGGTGTGACCGCCTGCGTGCAGATCGCGACCGTGTCTTTGACCTGCGTGCCCGCGAGGGTGCCGGCGACAAATGGTCCGGAGGTGAAGGTCAGGGTCTGCTTGGGTCCGAGGCTTTCGTCGGATGGGGTGGCGATCGTTCCTGAACTGGGGGTCGAGGCCTGCAGGAGACCGGCGAAGAAGACGGCGACCATGGCGTGGATCAAAACCGCCCGACGGCGGCAGCTCGGCGTATTCAATTCATCCTCCCAGAAAACCCGCCGCGAGGGGAGCTCAGCGGCAGCGGCCGGGTGGATACATAGGACGTACCGTCTGGTAGCGTTACAACCAGAAGACGGTAAGCCCATTACTACCAAGCGGTAGCCATGGATGCCGATACGGAATCATTTCATGAGCAACTGTGTTATTTCGGTACGGTATGCGTAAATTTTGGGAGGTAGGAGGATCGGGCCCCCCGAGGCGTTCGATCAGCCACTCATAACGTTCGATGAGGGCCTACAGCGGAATGTTTCCGTGTTTCTTCGGCGGGTTCCTGTCCCGCTTGGTTTCGAGTCCGGCCAGCGCCGCGATCAGCTTCGCACGTGTCTGTCTCGGACGGATCACTTCGTCCACGAACCCACGCGACGCCGCAACGTACGGATTCGCAAACTTCTCCTTGAACTCGTCCACCCGCTTCGCACGCGCCGCATCCTTGTCTTCCGCCGCATCGATCTCGCGCTTGTAGAGGATGTTCACCGCCCCCTCCGGACCCATGACCGCGATCTCGGCCGACGGCCACGCAAAGTTGACATCGGTCCGGATGTGCTTGCTCGACATCACGCAGTAGGCCCCGCCGTACGCCTTGCGCGTGATCACGGTCAGCTTCGGCACGGTCGCCTCCGCGTAGGCATACAGCAGCTTCGCGCCATGGCGGATGATGCCGCCGTACTC
>DATLXE010000006.1:0-6306 GCA_035575795.1 Gemmatimonadaceae bacterium | reverse complement strand
TTCTCTATCGCTTTCGGAGAAATGCCATGTGTCGTCCGCAACCCGAATCTGCGCTCCAGATATCTCTCGAACGTCATCCACTCACCTTCGTGCCTTACGGTGTTTGACCACGCACACAGGGTGACGAGATTGTCCGGACTTACCGCAGGAGCTGTTTCGCCTTTCGCATCGTCGCTCATGCTGAACTACACCCATATGGAAGCGGATCGATCCGTGCGGCAGCAACGTAGAGCTGGCGGCGTTGCCGGCCGTCATCGAATGGGTGCCTGCGGTCTGAGGTGGTACCCGGTGTCAGTGGGGTATTTGCGTGAGGAGACGGCGATGAAGCGTGGACGTGCCCGCGGCTTTCAAGAATGTCTGCTGAGGCCAGGCGGAGATCGTCGAGTCGCGTTTGAAAGTAGAAGCCGACGATCGACATCAGGTCAACTGTCGAGCGTCGAAATACCTCGGCGCGTCATTGACCCCCATTTTTTTTTCTTCCGCAGATAATCGACGACGCCTACTAGACGCCACCACGATGTCAACTGCCGATAGCCGAAGTTCTCGATCACGCCGAGCGCGGCCATCGCCAGCAGCTGCGACACCTTTGGATAGCGCCGGAACGACACCTCCTCGAGCAGGACCGCGGCGATGGAAATCAGCGCACCGAACACCACCGCCGTCAGGAACACCAACTCCGCGAAGACTCGGTCGATGACGCCGAGCCACACTGCAACAATCGTGACGACGTATCCGGCGACCTCAATCAGCGGCCCTGCCGCCTCGAAGATCAGGAAGAACGGCATGGCGAACAAGCCGACCGCGCCGTAGCGCGGATTGCCGATCATGCCGGCGTGGAAGCCGAGCACCTGGCAGGTGCCGCGTTGCCAGCGATTGCGCTGGTTGCGGAGGATGGCGAACGTTTCAGGCACTTCTGTCCAGCACACCGGCTCCGGCTGAAACACGATCCGATACCGTCGTCCTGAGTTGCGCCAATGCCGGTGCAGGCGCGCGACGATCTCCATGTCCTCGCCGATCGTGTCGTCGCGAAATCCACCCACTTCGATCACCGCATCACGCCGAAAGACGCCGAAGGCGCCCGAGATGATCAGCATCGCATTGGCCGCCGACATCGCGACGCGGCCGCTGAGGAAAGCGCGCAGGTATTCGATCACCTGGAATCGAGCCAGCCAGCTTTTCGGCAGGTCGATCTGCGTCACTCGGCCGGCCTCGACCCGGCATCCATTCGCAATCCGGACAATCCCGCCTGCAGCCAGCGTGTCCGGGTCCTCCACAAATGGCAACGCGGCATGGAGCAGGGCTTGGGGTTCGAGCAGCGAGTCAGCATCGATCACACACACCAGCGGATGCCGTGCCGCGTTGATACCAGCGTTGACCGCGTCGGCCTTGCCGCCGTTTTCCTTGTCGATTACGACCAGGTCGGGATTGTCGAGCGCCCGATACGTGCCACGAACCGGGCGCGTTTGGATGCTCTGCTGATACGCGCCGGGCGCCCGCATCAACTCGAATTCCGCCATCAGCGTCCGCAGCGTGCCGTCGGTCGACGCGTCGTTGACGACGATGACCTCGAATTGCGGGTAGTTGACCAGCAACAATGCGCGCACGCTATGGGCAATCGACGCTTCTTCGTTATGGGCGGGTGCGATGATTGAGATGCCCGGGGTCGCGGGAGACTGCATCACCGCGCCGAACCTCACCGAGGTCCAACGCCGGCGGTGGTCGATTAGCAGAAAGAACGACACGATCGAGAAGACTAGGTAAAGCGTGTTGATGGCGAGAAAGTAGAGCAGGATGCCGGCGTCGAAGATCTCGATCGCTCCGCCGAGCCAGGCGCGCATCAGCGGCCCTCACTTTCCCACAGCACCTGTCGCGCCAAGTCGTAGCCCAGGCCAGGGCTGCCGGCGGCGCGGACCTGGAGCGTGGCCTGGCCACGCGGGCCCATGCGCCGCAGACCCAGCGCGGCCGCTGCGGCGACATCCCAGTCGTCGTCCAGTAGCTGAGCAAGATAATCGGTGGCATCGGCCCGTCCGGTGCGCGCGACGGCGCGGGCTGCGCCCGCACGCACGTCAGAGTGATCGTCGCGCAGCGCCTTCAACGCATGATAGAAAGCGCGGTCGCTCAGGCCAATGATGGCGAGGGCGCGCCAGGCCGCAGCGCGAATGACAGGGTCGGCATCGGCGGTCCAGTCGAGCAGTGCGCTGGCGGCCCCTGGTCCGCTTACATCCGCGAGCACGACGGCCACCAGCGCGCGCTCTTTCGGGTGCGTCCTCGCGTGTCCGATCAGCGCCTCGGCAACATCCGGCCCGAAAGCCTGGAGCGCCTGCACGACACGGGCGCGTTCGTAGCGAACCGGCCGGCCCATCCGGGCGACGAGCGCGCCGAGCGCAGACGGATCGCCCAGCTGGCCGAGAGCGTCGATGGCTGCGGCGCGGACTTGATCATGATGGTGATCGAGCAGTGCGAGTAGTGCGGGGACGCTCGCGGCGTCCCGGATCATGCCGAGCGCCAGCGCCGCGTCGGCGACCGCCACCACTGTCGGCTCTCGAGCGCTGCCCGCCACGCCGTCGTCAGCCCGAGACCGTCGGCGAGTTCGCCACCCCGCAGGGTTTCGTTGCCGCGCACCAGCCGTAACTGGGCGAGGACCAACTCGCCGATGACCTCGCGATGGCGAGGCGGAAATTGGGAGAGATCGGTGGCGGTAATCGGGGTGGTCGAGGGCAATAAGCCAAAGACCGCCGGCCGGAACCGCGTCTTCAGGAACTCCAGCCGTCGCCAGCGCAGTTCGCGGACGCCGCGTTGTGCGATGAGTAGCAATAGCAGGAGCAGCATCAAGGCTGCAGCGCCGGCCAGCAGCGGGATCAGCACGTCGCGAAACCACTCCGCGAGGTTCTGCATGGGCGCTACTTCAAGAGGCGTGCAATGCGCGCAACCAGTTCGTCGGGGTTGAAAGGCTTCGACACAAAGTCATCGGCACCGAGATCGAAGGCGCGCGTGACGTCCTCGTCGCGCTCGCGCGCCGAGACGACGATGGTCCTGGGGCCTTCGCCGCCGCGCGCTTTGAGACGCGCCAGCACGTCGAAGCCGGTCAGTCTGGGCATCATCAGGTCGAGGAGCATCACCTCGGGCGCGTGCGACGTCGCCATGTCAAGCGCCTGCTCTCCGTCGAACGCCATCAGCGTCCGGTAGCCTGCCGCCTGCAAGCGCGCATCCACGATCTGCTGCACGTCGGGGTCTTCGTCGGCGATCAGCACGAGCGGCCGCTCAGAGCTGGTGCTCCGGGCGACCCGATCTTCGGCCATCGCGAGGTCGGCACGTGCCACCAGCGCCTCGAATCCGCTGGCCGCGATCGGCTCCTCGACATCGGCGGCGCCGATCGCGACCCGACGCGCGTCGAGTGTCTCGACAGAGTCGAGCGTCGCCTGCACAGTCGAACGGGCGGCGACCGCTGACATGCCTGGTGCCAACAAAATTAGCTGCTTCGGGCCGTAGCGGCCCACCAAGTCGCGTCGGCGCAGGTCGCCGGTCAGGCGGGCGGCGATACCGGCGAGCATGGCGGTGGGGGTCCGCAGAATCACCATCGCCCCCGGCTCGCGCGTCAACGTCTCGCGCGCCGTGATCGCAAATGACTCGTAGTCCAGAATGCCGGCGCACGGATCGACGGTAGCCGCCGGGGGGGCGCTTGCTGTAGCCAGCCGGCGCCGGATTCGTATCAGCAATTCACTCAGCGTGTACGGCTTACGGACGTAGTCGTCCGCGCTCAGGGCAAGGACGGCCATGCGGTCAATCAAGTCTTCCCGGGAGGTGACCAGAATCAGGGGGATGGCCGACGTTAATGGGTCGAGCCTGAGTTCCTGAGAGGCCAGGAGCCCGTCGATCGGGCGATCGGTGTCCAACAGGATGAGATCGGGTTGTTCAGTTCGCGCCAGCTCCACGGACTTGGGCCCGGACTCACCCGTGAGCACGCGGTAACCGGCCGCGCGCAATCCGTCGGCCAGCACACGTTGTTGCTCGGCGTCGTCCTGAATCAAAAGCAATCGCGCGATTGGGCCGTTCAAGTCGCCTGCGATGGTCCAAGCCGGGGTCGGCGTCGCCAGATCGGCGACGAAGCCGGAGGCGATCGCCTGCACCGACCCACCCGCCGCGACCAGGTCGGGAGGGCGTGCCGACAGCGAACGTTCCAGCGCCAATGCGTATTCGCTGACCGTTGGAAACCCCAGCATGCCGCCGATACCGGCCAGCGTGTGGGCAGCCTGCTGGGCGGCCGCAAGGGGGCCTTGCTCGCCGCGTTGATCCAGACCCTCGATCAGAATCGCGAGTGAGCGCATGCGCGCGTCAAAGCCGGCGACGAATCGCGACCGTGCGTTGCGAAGCGCATATTCCTGCTCGTCATCGGGCGGCTGGGGGGAGGTAGTCGTCTCAGTCACGTCAGCGAAAGTCCGTCTGCCCGTTGAGCATATCAACTTCGCGAACGCGCAAAACGAACTGTTATCATCAACCGTGCGCCTGATCCTGAGCACATGCGTGATCGCCGTCATGCTAGGCTCCCCGGCCGTGGCGCAGACGCCCGTCATCGTCCAAGCCCGCGTCGCCGCCGCTGATGGCCGCCGGGCGGAGGGCTTAGCGCTGCTGGAGACCCATTTGGCGACGGTGCCCACGGACGTGGACGCCCGGTTGGTGTACGGTCTGATCCTCTCCTGGGACGGGCGTTACGACGACGCCAGGCGCGAGCTGGGGAGCGTGCTCGCAGAGTCGCCACACTATCTCGATGCCCGCGTCGCGTTGATGAACGTGAAGTTCTGGTCGGGACACTTCGATGCGGCGCAGGAATTGACGACTGCGATCCTGCTAACCGACGCCGGCAATTCTCAAGCGCGTCTCGTGCGCCAGCGGCTCGATGCGAAGGCACGACCGTGGTCCGCAGGTTTGGATTTTACCAATGACAGGTTCAGCGACGACCGCAGGGCGTGGCTCGAAGCCGCGGCAAGGATTGGACGCGAGACGCCCGTCGGAGCTGTGATCGTCAGAGGCAGCCAGGCCGATCGCTTTGGGCTCCGCGACCGCCAGATCGAAGTCGAGTTCTATCCGAGGTTCCGCGCCGGCACCTATGCCTTCATCGGCGTCGGGTATAGCGCTGATCGAATCCTGTATCCAGAGCATCGCGTGTCGGCCGATCTGTACCAAGCGCTGGCACACGGGGTCGAGGTGTCGGTGGGCTACCGGCGCCTCCAGTTTTCGGCTTCGACCGATATCTATCTGGCGACGCTGTCGAAGTACGCGGGTAGCTGGCTGATGACCGGCAAGACATCGTACGTGTCCAACGCCACGCCGGGCGGGTCGTGGTCCCATCACGGCGAGCTGCGCCGGTATTTAGGCGCGCTGGGCACGAGCTTCGCGGGCGCATCCTACAGCCATGGCTTGACCCGTGAGGAGCCGCGCGGCGCCGGCGACCTGCTCCAGATTGCTGCCGACACCGTGCGCGGACAGGTCGAGGCGCACGTAACCGAGCAGCTGATCCTGTCAGCGAATGCGGGTACGAGTCGCCAGCATAGTACCCGCGCGGCCGTGTGGCAGACGACCGTGGGTGCAGGGCTCACGGTTCGTTTCTAGTGCGAACCTTGCGCGGCGTGAACTAGATTCCCGTGCACCACCCTCGCGCGAGCTGCTGACGCACTTGAGTGATTGCGCCAGGCTTTCGTGTGGACGTCACTATCACGGAGCGTATGTTGCGCGGGCCGAAGTCGTAATCCATGAAGCAGAGGGCCACGGCCGCCGCGTGGTTCTCGGCCTTCTCGAGATGCAAGCGGTCCGTCGCGGGGCGGCAAACCGCTCCCGACCTCATGGAGGCTGCTGACCCCATCGGGGGTGCCGCGTTCGCCGGCGCCGACCCATCGCGCGTGGGTGCCTATGACGGGCCCGATGGTGCAGTTCCTACACGGCGCAGGAGGCTCGGAGAGTTGGGATCTTGTTGGCCTAATATCTCCCGCAGAATCGGTTGCCTGCCAGCGCGGCCTCTTCGAGCTGCTGTCGCATTTGAGTGATTGAACCAAGTTTCGTGTGGACGTGCCCTCTCGGCGGTCGGCCCGACGTTCCGCTGTTAGACGGGTGTTAGACGGGCCGGCACAGCCCAGCCATCTTTGGGGCTGTTCCTGAATTTTTCTAAGTATTTTGGCGCCGGCAAGCGGGCTCGAACCGATGACCTGCTGATTACGAATCGCTAGGCCGGGCGTCCGCATAAGTCCACCCACGTGCATTGTTAGGGAATTACGACCTTTCGCCTCCGCCTGTGTCCGGCTTTTCCACCGGCAT
>DATLXE010000005.1:0-34719 GCA_035575795.1 Gemmatimonadaceae bacterium | reverse complement strand
GACGCGGCTCGAGATCTACAAGCTGCCCCAGGACGACGAGAAGACCTACGACATCATCTCGCGCGGCGAGACCATCGGCACGTTCCAGATCGAGAGCCGCGCGCAGATCGCGTCGGTGCTGCACACGCGGCCGGACAGATTATATGACCTCGTGGTGCAGGTGGCGCTGATCCGGCCCGGTCCGATTCAGGCTCGCTTCGTTCATCCGTACACGAGGCGGCGGCGCGGGTTGGAGAAGGTGACGTACGCGCACCCCGACCTCGAGCCGATCCTCAAACGCACGCAGGGGATCCCGATATTCCAGGAGCAGGCGATGGCAATCGCGATGACGCTGGGTGGATACAGCGCGGCGGAAGCCGACGAGCTGCGGCGCACGATGGGGCACATCCGGAAGGTCGAGAAGCTGATGCGCGTGCTCGAGCAGCTGAGGGCGCGGATGATCGGCCGCGGTATAGCCGAGGGCGTGGCGCGGAAGATCGCCGAAGACCTGCTCAGCTTCGCGAATTATGGATTCCCCGAGTCGCACGCGTGGAGCTTCGCGCTCATCTCGTACGCGACCAACTATCTGAAGGCGCATTATCCGGCGGAGTTCTATGCGGGGCTGCTCAACTCGTGGCCGATGGGATTCTATCCGCCGTCGACGCTGATTCATGATTCCCGCCGTCACGGACTGAGAGTACTGCCGCCCTGCATGCGTGACGGCGATTGGGAGTGCACGGTCGAGACGTTGGACGATCCCGACCGTCCCGCGATGCGCATTGGCTGGCGGCATATCCGCGGGCTCGGCGAGAAAACTCTGCTGGCACTCAAAGGCGCGCGGGCGGGCTCGACGTTTACATCGATCGCCGACGTCATCCATCGTGCTTCGCTCAATCGTCCCGATGCGCTCAACCTTGCGCGCGCGGGCGCCTTCGACCGGTGGGAGCCGGACCGTCGGCGTGCGGCGTGGAAGGCGATGCGGATAGTCGGCGATGATCTCCCTCTCGCTCCGGCGCGGGAGGCGCCGTATACGCCGCGTCCTCTCACACGCGACGAGCTGATCTTCCTCGACTACTTCGCATTCGGCGCGAGCGTGAACGGACATCCGATGGAGCACCTGCGGCCGGGGCTTCGCGACGAGGGAGCGCTCGACAGCCGCGAGCTGTCGAACCTGCGCGGCGGAGAAGCAATCGTGACTGCCGGGCTGGTGACGATCCGGCAGCAGCCGCAGACTGCCAATGGAACGGTATTCCTGCTGATGGAGGACGAATTCGGCTTCATCAACGTGATCGTGCCGCGGAAAATGGTGGAAGAGAACGTGGAGGTTGTAAGGTTCTCGACGTTCGTGGTGGTACGGGGGAGGTTCGAGCGCGATGGGGGCGTGATGAACGTCGTTGGTGAGGGATTCAGGGATCTTCCGGTGAAGAGTCTCGTGCATCACTCAAGGGATTTCCATTAAGCCGGTCACGGAAGCAGCGGCTCGCCTTCGGTGACGGACTCCGTCCAGCTTGCCGCTTCATCGACGAAATCGTTATCGTAGTTCGATGGAGCGGCACGAGCAAAGCACCCGTACCTTCGCGAGCGACAACTGGGCGGGGGTGCACCCGGAAATTCTGGCGGCGATGGGTGCCGCCAACAACGGCCACGTCCCCTCCTATGGCGGCGACTCGTATACTTTCGACGCCATCGAGCGGATAAACGCCGAGGTCGGCGACGGTGAGGTCTTCTTCCTCTTCAGCGGAACGGCGGCGAACGTGCTCTGCCTGCAGAGCATGGTTCGCTCCCACCAGGGCGTCATCTGCGCCGAGACGGCGCACATCAATACCTCGGAATGCGGTGCGCCCGAGAAGCACATCGGCTGCAAGCTGCTGACGGTTCCTTCACCAAACGGGAAGATCACGCCGGCAGGAATTGCGGCGCATCTACACCATCTCGGTAACGAGCATCACGTCCAGCCGCGCGCGGTCTCCATTACCCAGGCCAGCGAATATGGGACGGTTTACACGGTGCGCGAGATAAAGGCGATCGCCGACTTCGCGCACGCGAACGCGCTCCTGCTCCACATGGATGGTGCGCGGATCTTCAATGCCGCTGCCGCCCTCGATGTCCCATTGCGGGCGATCACCAGCGAAGCGGGCGTCGACGCCCTTTCTCTTGGCGGCACCAAGAACGGTTTGCTCGCGGGAGAGGCGGCCGTATTTTTTAACCAGAAGCTTGCCAACGACTTCGAGTACCGTCGCATGCAGGGCATGCAACTGTCGTCCAAGATGCGCTTCATTGCCGTGCAGTTCTCGGCCCTGCTCACCGGCGGACTGTGGAAACGGAGCGCCGCTCACGCCAACCGGATGGCAAAGCTGCTCGCTGGGCGCGTCGCTGAGATTCCTGGCGTACGCATCACACAGCCCGTCGACGCCAACTCGGTGTTCGCCGAGCTGCCGGCAAGAATAGTCCCGCGCGTGCAGGCGGGGTATTTTTTTCATATCTGGAACGAGGCGACCTCGGAAGCCCGCTGGATCACGTCGTTCGACACCACCGAGGACGACGTGGACGGACTGGCCGGACTCATTCGTGAGTCACTCGACACAAAGGAGAGATCATGGACCTGAAGAACGCATCGGTACTCGTGACGGGCGCGAGCTGCGGCATTGGATTCGAGACCGCGCTTGCCCTCCGCGAGCGAGGGGCGCGGGTGGCGATCTGCGCCCGTCACGAACAGTCCCTCAACGCCGCAGCTCAGCAAATTGGAGCCATCCCGATCGTCGCCGACGTCAGCAACGAGGTTGATGTCGTTCGCCTGGTGCAGCAGGTAGCGAGGGAATTCGACAACTACAACGTTCTCATCAACAATGCCGGCTTCGGCGCGTTCGGGCCGTTGCTGGAGCTGTCGGCCGAGGAGATGCTACGCGTGTGGCAGACGAACGTACTCGGCGCGATGCTCGTCGCGCGCGAGTCGGCGCGCCATTTCGTCGGGCACGGCTACGGCAATATCGTGAACATCTCGTCGACGGCAGGGCAACGCGGGTTCCCTAACGGGACGGCATACGTGGCGAGCAAGTTTGCGCTGACCGGAATGACCGAGTGCTGGAGGTCGGAGCTGCGGACCCAGGGCGTACGAGTAATGCAGGTGAATCCGAGCGAGGTGCTGACGAGCTTCGGCGCAACCGACGGATCGCCATCCAGGACGGATAACCCGAGCAAGCTGCATGCGCCGGACGTTGCCCACCTCATTACCAGCATGCTCGAGCTCGAAGACCGCGGCTTTATCACCGAAGCGACGATGTGGGCGACCAACCCCCGTTAGCGTGTCCAATTTCCTATTTGCGGCACTGCTGCTGGCGGGCAGCGCGCCCCAGGCTGTTGCGCAGGCAATCGGCCCGACACCTAGTGCCGACGCGGTGCTCGCTGATCAGCTGAGCGCAGCGCCGAGCGAAAAATGCTCGCGCGCCGCTTGGACAACGAGCTCCGCCGCGGCATCGATTCCCAGGCGCTCGGTGTTGATGCTCAGGTCGTAATTCTCATGCGCGCGCCACTCGCGGTCCCAGTGCATGCGCACCCACTGCTCGCGGTGCCGGTTGGTATCGTCGACGAGCTTCGTCGCCGCTTCGACGGTCGTGCCATCGCGCTTCATGCTGCGCTCGATGAGCGCCCGGCGTGACGCGTAGCAGAACACGTGCAGCGCGTCGGCTCTCTCCGCCAGCATCGCCTGCGCTCCGCGGCCGACCACCACGACGGGGCCGCGCGCAATTGCCTCTTCGACGATGTGGCGGGTCACCTCGATCAACCGCTCGTCGGTCGGCTTACGGGAGGCGGCAAGCGGCGTCATCCACTCCTGCGAGCCCATTGCCATCGCCGAGGTAAGCCGCTCGACCAGGGAAGGGAGTCTCTCTTCACGCGCCTGAACTTCGGCGGTGGTCAGACCGAGGCGCGCGGCGACACCGTCAACAACATCGTTGTCGAGCAGCGTCCAGCCCAGAGCCCTGGCAGCGCGCGCAGCGACTTCCGATCCGCCTGACCCGTAAAGCCGCGATACGGTCAGGATCGCCAAGCATCAGTCCTGGAAAGGCCGGCGGCGCTTCTCGTCGACGGCGCGTCCGTACTGACCCGCATCGGAACGGGCGATCTTCTTCCGCGCGACGAGGGACTCGAGCACCAACTCGCACGCCGCCGCGACGACCGGCAGATCGTGCATCGGGGCGAGCGCGGAATTGCTCACGATCTGCATGAGCCCAGGCACGCTGCCGAAGCCTTCGACAACGGTGTCAACCGGCACATCGTCCGTGACCTGCAGGGCGCCGCCGACATCGAACCACATGATAATCTCGTCGGCGTTCATCCCGCCGGCGCGCTCCTGGTAGGTCGCATCGGCTGCTCGCCTGATCAGCTCACGGGCGATAGTGTGTCCGCCGACCAGCTCACCTTCGTACTCGAGCTCGATCTTTCCGGTAATCGCCGGAAGGGCGGCGTAGATGTCGGCGATGCGCGGCACGATATCCCGCTCGCCCGTCTGTATCGCCCGCCGCTCGGCGTTCGACACGACGTTTTCCAAAACGGTAATGGGCATCCGCTGGGAAACGCCCGACCTCTTGTCGATGCGCTTGTCAGTGCGGGCCTCGAACGCAATTCGCTCGATCACTTCGGAGATGAAGTCCGGTACGCGCACCTTGCCTGCGCCGCGCGCGGTCCACGCCTCCTGCTCGGTGATCGCCATGCCCATTTCGACAGTCTCGGGATAGTGCGTGATCACCTCGCTGCCGATGCGGTCCTTGAGCGGTGTAATGATCTTGCCGCGCGCAGTATAGTCTTCCGGATTCGCGGTGAAGCAGAGCATGACGTCGAGAGGAAGCCTGACCGGATATCCCTTTATCTGGACATCCCCTTCCTGCATGATGTTGAAGAGACTGACCTGCACCTTTCCCGAGAGGTCGGGCAGCTCGTTGAGCGCGAAGATCCCGCGATTGGCGCGCGGCAGCAGCCCGTAATGAATCGTGAGCTCATCGCCGAGAATGTGGCCGCCGCGCGCGGCCTTGATGGGGTCGAGGTCGCCGATGATGTCGGCAACGGTGACATCGGGGGTCGCGAGCTTCTCGATGAAGCGGCTCTCGGGGTCGAGCCACGCGATCGGCGTGTCGTCGCCGGCCTGCGCGAGCAGATTCTTCGCGAATCTGGAAAGGGGCGCAAATGGATTGTCGTTCACCTCACTGCCGGCCACAATCGGGATGGCGTCATCGAGCAAGGTGGTCAGCGCGCGCAGGATCCGCGATTTCGCCTGTCCGCGCAGCCCCAGCAGGATGAAGTTGTGCCTGCTCAGGAGCGCGTTGACGATCTGCGGCATCACCGTCTCTTCATAGCCGACGACGCCGTGAAAGATCGGCTTGCGGGTGGCGAGCCGGGTGAGAAGGTTCGCCCTCAGCTCGTCCTTGACCGAAGAAGTGCGGCGGTCGGCGGCGGCAAACGATGAGCGCTTGAGGGCGCCAAGTGTTTCTGGATAGCGCGACACTTATTCTCCGGCAGGGTGTGCAGCGATGCTAAATCTAGTCCCGCTCACAGGGGGCAACCAGCGCATCTTACCCTTGACACACCCGCCGCTGGCGATAAAATTTCGGCCGCGCCAACAACGAGCACCACCACTGAGTGCACGGAACCGGCGATTCAACCCACGTTGCACTCCCAAGGAGATTTTTGAATGAAGCGCCTTGCCCTTGTTGCCGCAGTTCTGGTACTCGCTGCATGCTCCGCCAAGAAGGATGACACCATAGCCGTCGATACCTCGGCGCCCGCGATGGCTCCAGCTCCTGCCCCGATGGACACGGGCATGATGATGGCGAGCAGCACCAGCAGCACGATGTCCCGCTAGGCTTTGCGGTGATCGTAGAAAGGCGCCACTAGACAGTGGCGCCTTTTTCGTTTTGCTCCACCTGCACGGCGCATTCTCCATCCGGCCACTTTGCCCGGAGCGTTGTACCGGCTGCGACCTCACGCCGCACCATTCCGATGGCGACACCGCCAAACCGGGGCGAGAGTGCAACGCTTCTCACATCGCCGACGGACTTTCCCTCGTCGTTCAGCAGCTCCGTTCCGCGCGGTGGTGACGGCCTCGCGACGAAGCGAAGCCGCCGCAACAGGCGATTGACGTGGCCGCGAAAGTGGATGCGTGCCACCGTCTCCTGCCCGATGTAGCAGCCCTTCGTGTAGGAGATCGCGCCGAGCTCGTCGAAGTTTGCTTCCTGTGGCAGCGTGTTCTCGTCCATGTCCACGCTCCAGCGTGGGCGGCCGCTCTCGATGCGGGCGATCTCCCACGTTTCGGCGTTGCCGGCAAGGGCGCCGGCCGCGGTAAGTGTCTCGCGTACCGCCGACATTGCCGCCATCGGCACGAACAGCTCGTAGCCGTCGAGGTCCATCTCCGGGACACGCGCGACCGTGACCTCCGTGCCTCCAATCGCCAGGGGCGCGTGCGAGTAGTGAGCTGCCGCTGACTTCTCGTCGAGCCCGAGTTGCATCAGGATCTTCCGCGCCGCCGGACCGAACAGCCCGAGGTCGGCGACCTCCGCTGAAAGATCGTGGTAGGGAGCCGCGCGCGGGTTGATGTACTTGCGCACCATCGCCCGCCAGTTCTCGGCCGCCTCCGGCGAGGTGTCGATGAGAAGCGAATCACCCATCGCGAAGATGCGCAGGTCGGCGACGATCTTCCCCTTCGCGGAAAGGGCGGCCGCGTATTGCCCTTCGCCCGGCAGAAGCCCACCGACATCATTGGTGACCATGCCCGTCACCAGCTCGGCGGCCTTACCGCCGGAAATGCGGATGCGGAACCGGTCGCTCCGGTCGAAGACGAGAGCACCGTTGTGCAGCGCGGAGTACTCGCTCAGTTCCGACATTACCTGCAATTAAGCCGGTGCGTCCGGCTAAGTCTACTGGCCCAGCGCTGCGTACGATGCGTCGAGCAAGTCGACGGGGTGGATGGAGCGCGCGCCGATTCCATCGCGAATGAGACCGGCGCCGATCTGCATCAGGCAACCCGGGTTTCCCGTCGCGACAAACGGCGCACCGGCGGCGCGGATGTTGGCAAGCTTGGGAGCGAGAACCGCGTCGGAGGTCTCGGGCTCGATCAGGTTGTAGATCCCCGCGCTCCCGCAGCATTGATCGGAGTCATGGAGCGGAACCAGCTCCAGCCCGGGAATCGCCGAGAGGACCGCGTACGGCGCCTGCGTAATTCGCTGCGCGTGCTGGAGATGGCAGGGCGCATCGTAAGTAACGCTGATCGCCAACGGTCCACCCGGCCTCGGACCGGCGGCGGCAAGCAGCTCGCTGACATCCCTGACGCGCGCGGAAAAAACTTCCGCCCGATCGTGCCACTCGGCGTCGTCGCGCAACAGGTGACCGTACTCCTTCATTGCCGCGCCACAGCCTGCGGCGTTCACTGCGACAAAGCTTGCGCCGGAGCGGTCAAATGCGGCGATGTTGCGGCGCGCGAGCTTCCGCGCGTTGTCGAGATCGCCGGCATGGGCGTGCAGCGCGCCGCAGCATTGCTGTCCCTTCGCCTCGACGACGGTGTAATCGTTCATCATCAACACGCGCTCGGTGGCGCGGTTCGTCTGCGTGAACAGTCCCTCCATCACGCAACCGCGGAGCGATGCCACTGTTCCTCTTTCACCCGTTCCGGAAGCGCGGTAGGGCGATCGCTCGATCGAGCGACCGGTCGAGGCGAGCATTGCCATCGCAAACCCGATCCGCCCCCGCATGGCGGACATCAGCGTGGGGATCGGCGTCGCGGCGAGGATGCGCGAGAAGAACATCGCCGACCGCAGAGCCCACGGGCGCGCGAACACGGCGAGTATCAGCCGCGCGACGTGAGGGATGCGCCTGCTGTCGAGCAACGTCGCGCGCGTGGCTTCGAGCAGCTGTCCGTACGGCACGCCGCTCGGACATACCGGCTCGCACGCGCGGCAGCCGAGGCAGCGGTCGATATGCTCGTGCACTGTCTGATCGTTGGGAGAGATCGTGCCTTCGAGCAGCGAGCGCATGAGGAAGATGCGTCCGCGGGGGCTATCGTTCTCGTCCTCGAGATTCAGATAGGTCGGGCACGCCTGCAGGCAGAATCCGCAGTGAACGCAGGCGTTGATTCCCGGCAGCGCGTTGGCGAGGGGAGTGCCCGGGAGTGCACATCCCGGCATCCCGTCCGGCGGTAGCGGGTCGACGGTGTTGACCACTGTCATGAGCCGAGGATGCCGGGATTGAGGAGGTTGTCGCCGTCGAACACTCGCTTGATGCGCTGAGACAGCCGATCGGAAACCGCGCTGGGAATGTCGCGCCACCCTGCAGTCGGCAGCTTCTCAAAAACCGTGTGTTCGTCGGGTCTGGCACGCGGGTCAATCTCGGGTACAGGATCATCGGAGGCGATTCCGTCCGACGGTTCCCGCGTGACAAGGCGAAGTAGTCCGCGAGCTGGACTGATCCACGTCAGGACTTCCGGCAGGTCGTCCGAGAGAATGGCTGGCGACGCATCGCGAAAGTTTGCTGGTGGACCGGAGACACGAATGACGCAATCGGCCCCATTCTCCAGATTCCGGAGTCGGCTCCACAACTTCGCATCAATCTCTTCGGATCTTCCCAGCTGTGCCAACGCCGCCAGCTGTCCATCTACCCCGGCTGCATTTCCTCCGAAGCGAATCAGGCAGATCGCGCGATTACCGAGGTCGAGCGCTTTGACAGCGGAAGCGCTCAGGATCTCGAACGCAAACGGACTGAGCCGCGCCGCCAGGAATCCTTCCAGAAACGCTGCGTCACTCCCGTTTCCCGACAATCGCACGACGAACGTGCGGTCGACTTTCGGCCGCGCGTAGAGGCGCAGGGTCACCTCGGTGATGACGCCGAGCGAGCCCCAGGATCCAGTGAGAAGTCTGGTGAGGTCGAAGCCGGCGACATTCTTGACGACCTTGCCGCCACAGGTGATCACCTCCCCTCGCCCGCTCACGAACTCCATGCCGAGCACGAGATCGCGCGGCAGGCCAAACCCCGTTGCGAGTGGACCGGCGGAGGCGGTGGATATCGTCGCGCCGATCGTTCCTTCGGCGGACCCGTAGGGATCGAGTGGGAGCCACTGATCGTGCTCCGCCGTCACTCTCTCGATCTCGGCCAGGGACGTCCCGGCGCGAACAGTGAGAGTCAGATCACCCGGCACGTAACTCACCACTCCGGAGTCGCCACGCAGCGACAGCGTCTCCTTCGCGCTCACGGGACGGCCCGCGTCGAGCCACGTCGAGGCGCCGGAAATGCGGAGCGGAGTCCGCGCGGCGACTGCGCCGCGGATTCTTGCCGCGACTCTCTCCGTGCTCATGCGACGGCGGGGTGAGAAGGCTGCGCGGCGAGCGGCTGAGGAGTCCGGGCCGACGCAGCAGCGTGCCACTCGCGACACGAGTGGATGGGCACGACCTTGCCTGGATTCGAACGGCGATCCGGATCGAACACCCCGCGCAGCTCGCACATCGCGTTGAGCGAATTGGCGGTGAAGATCGACTCCATGTAGCCCATCTTGTCGAGCCCGACGCCGTGCTCACCGGTGATGCTGCCGCCCGCTTCGATACACGCAGTCATGATCTCCGTCATCGCCTTGTGCACGCGCTCGCTTTCTCCGGGATCGTCGGCGCTGTAGGCGATGTTGGGATGGAGGTTGCCGTCGCCGGCGTGAAACACGTTACACACGAGCACGCCGTATTTCTCGCTGATCGCGTGAATGCGCTTGAGGATCGCCGGAAGCTGGGTGCGCGGAATAACCGCGTCCTGGACGATCAGGTGTGGCGCGAGGCGGCCCATCGCTCCGAATGCCTTCTTACGCCCCTGCCAGAGCTTCATCCGTTCGGCATCGTCCCTCGCGACCTTTACGCCGCGTGCGCCGCCGCCGAGACAAACGGCGCGGACAGTCTCGAGGTCGGCATCGACTCCGGCCCGAAGTCCGTCGAGCTCGATGAGCAGGATCGCCTCGGCGTCGCGCGGATATCCCGCCGCGTAAACCGAGTCCTCGACGACACGTATCGTCGGACCGTCCATGAACTCGAGTGCCGCCGGTACGATACCCGATGCGATGATCGCCGACGTAACCCGCGCCGCCTCATCCACCGACATGAAATCGGCGAGCAGCGTGCGCACTGTTTGCGGCCGCGGCGTGAGCTTCACCGTGACATCGAGCGCAACGCCGAAACATCCTTCCGACCCGATGAAAGCGCCGCGCAGGTCGTAACCGTCGCGCTCGCCGGTGGCGCTGCCGAGCTCGACGACTTCGCCATCCGGCAGGAGCACGGTGATCGCGAGCACGTGGTTCAGAGTCACGCCATACTTGAGGCAGTGCGGTCCGCCCGCGTTCTCGGCGACGTTGCCGCCGATGGTGCATGCAGCCTCGCTCGACGGATCGGGCGCGTAGAGCAGTCCGTGCGCCGCAACGTGCCGGTTGAGACGAAGGTTCACGACGCCCGGCTCGACTGTGGCGCGCATGTTGTCCACGTCGACCGAGATGATCTGCTTGAGTCGGTGAAGCCCGAGCAGCACGACATCATCGGCGAGCGCGCCGCCCGAAAGACCGGTGCCGGCGCCGCGCGGGACAAACGGGAGGCCATCCGCCGCGAGCACACGTACAACCTTGATGGTCTCTTCACGCGTCCCTGGAAAGACGGCGAGCTGCGGCTGGCGCCGATACCCGGGCAGGCCGTCAGAGTTGTAAACCAGCAGCTGGCTCTGCCGGCTCAGGACATGTTTCTCGCCCACGATGTCGGCCAGCCGCTCGGCGACGGGTGGCTTCTGCATGCGCGAAATCTAGCTATTGCGCGCTTTGCGGAGCTGGCACTACCAGGTTGATCGCGTCTCTCTCGATACGGTAGTCGAGTGGCGAGTTCATCCCCTTCAGCTCTCCATCGACGGCGACGGTTGCACTCGGCCTCGTCAGCTCGATGCGGCATGCATCTACTATGAAGGAGTCGAAGTGCGGGAGCTGTGCCGCTCCCTTCGTGCCCTTCGCCATAGCCGCGAGGGCGATGGCAAAGAGGCGCACCGTCTTCCGTCCCTGAACGATCATTACGTGCAAGCCGCGCTCTCCGCCCTCCTTGCGGGCACCGAGGGTGGGAACCTGGAGCTCCCGCTCGCCGACTCCGATGAAGACCATCGGTGTCCGGTAACTCTTTTTCACTCCGCGCACTTCCAGCTCGATGCTGAAGGTGCGAAGGGAGAACAAAAGCCGGACGAGCGCCAGAAAGCTGCCAATCTTGTAACCGAAGGTCTTCTCGAACCGCTCCCGCGTCCGCACGAAAGTGACATACGCGCCGATGGAGCTGGTGTTGAGAAAAACGGCGTCGCCGACATAGCCGAGGTCCGCCTTCTCAATGACGGTGCCGGTTGCCACCTTGGCCGCTTCGTCCAGGTCGGTGGGAATTCCGTGATCCTTGGAGAAATGATTGAGCGTCCCGGCGGGCAGCACAGCCAGCTCCGTTTCGGTTCCTGCGACGACACCTGCGGCAGTCGCGATCGTCCCGTCGCCACCGGCAACGACTATTCGTTTGGCGCCGGACTCCACGGCAGACCGCAGCTCATCCTCGAGGTTATCGGGCTCCAGCTCGCGGAGATCGAAGTCCTCCCCGGTGAGCGCCTCGCGCGCGGCGTCGGCGTTTCCGCCGCCTGCGTTCAGAAAAGCTGGTATTCCGCCCTGGCTCGATGGAGCAGCCGAAGCGGGCGTCGTGGGAGCGGTCATTTAGCGAGGGCAGAGAGTGGAGCCGGGCCGGCTGACACCCACATCAATGCACTTTGCGTGCGATGAAAAGAAACGCCGGCCATTTCTGGCCGGCGTTCAATGAACAGAGAGATGAAATCCGGACTTGCGGTCTAGCTCCAGAAACCTGCGAGGGCGGATCCGTCAGGCGACTCACGAAGCTTCTCGAAAGCGCGCTCACGAATCTGGCGAATTCTCTCACGAGTCACGCCCATCAGAGCGCCGATCTTTTCCAGCGTCATCGCATCCGAGCCCTGCTCGAGTCCGTAGTACAGGTGCAGGATCTTCCGCTCACGCGGCGTCAGGTACTTCCGGAACACCCGGTCGATGAACTCCCGCATGAGGTGGAAGTCGGTGACATCCTCGATCTCGGCGCCGTCGACGCCGGCGAATCTCTCACCGAGCGTACAGGCCTCGCGATCGGAGCGGTCGATGGGTGCGTCGAGTGAAATCTCGGTTGCCGACATCTGCTTCGCGGAGCGGACCGCGTCCGGGGTCTCCTCGAGGAGGCGTCCGATCTCGTTGTCGGTCGGGTCGCGCTTCAGAACCTGTGACAAAACCGTCTGCGCGCGGGCCAGCTTGATGAGCTGGGAATTCTGGTTGAGCGGGATCCTGACGCTGCGCGTCTGCTCGGCAAGCGCCTTGAGAACTGCCTGGCGCACCCACCACACGGCGTAGGAAATGAACTTCACGCCCTGGTCGGGATCGAACTTTCTAACTGCCTTGAGCAGGCCCTCGTTGCCAATGGCCACGAGCTCACCAAGGTCCAGACCGTGGCCCTGGTATTTCTTGACGTAGGAGATGACGAAGCGAAGGTTGGCGGTAACCAGCCTTTCTGCTGCCTTTTCGTCGCCGGCCTGAGCTCGGCGCGCCAGCCGGCGCTCTTCTTCAGCGTCGGTTATGAGGGGAAGCTTTTGTATGTCCTGGAGGTACTGGTCGAATGCGGTGGAGGGAGAGGAACGGAAGAAGCCTTTAGATCTACTTTCGCCCGTTGTCTGCATAAGCCCCGTGTTTTAGCGGCGTAACCGTTCGACGGGCCGTCCGGCCCGCTCGGTAACTGTGTAACGGTCACGTTAACAGCGGGCCCCCGAAAAGTGCAACAGCCACGTTTCATGCCACAGGGGGAACACCGGATCTTTGGTCTTCGTTCGGGTTGCGCACTCTTGCCAGCGGGTGAGGACCCGCGCAAGACGAGTCCTTATCGGTACAGCCAGTACGGCCGCGTTGCGTCCTGGAACTGCCGCGACTCTGCTTCCATTGTCCGCAACAGTGCCTCAACGCCCCCCTCACTCTCCACCGCCACGCGTATGCGCGTGCTTCCGGCCAGACGGTCCATCTTACTCGCGCGCCACTGGAATTCGGTGGGGTGGCGCTTGTAGATCGCGCGCAAAAGATGGAGGCCGATACCCGCCGCATTTACGGCATTGCGGTCGCTGATCGTTATGTGGATCATCGGGATCGTCAGGCCAGCGAACTTGAAGCCCGCGCCGATGGTGCGCGACGTCGAATCAAAGCGCACGCCGCGAATGCCTTTCGCATTCAATTCGGCGGCGATCGTACCTGCGTCGGTGAGCCAGGGCGCGCCCACCAGTCGAAACGGCTGATCGGTGCCGCGGCCCTCGCTCACGTTCACGCCCTCAAAGTACACGGTGCCCGTGTACATCAGGCTTGCGTCCATGTCGCGCAGATTGGGCGACGGGTTCACCCACGGGAGCTTCGTGTCCTCGAACCACATTGAACGCGAATACCCCTTCATCGGGATGACCTTGATGTCGGCGCTGACGCGGCCGGTGCCGACGAGGTAGCGCAGCATCTCACCGGGAGTGAGGCCATAGCGCATCGCGATTGGGTACACGCCGACGAGCGTTGAGAAGCTCGGCTCGGAAACGCCGCCATCCACGCGGTCGGCGCGGATCGGGTTCGGACGGTCGAGCACGATGAATGGCTTATTCGACGAATCGGCGGCCAACGCCATCGTCCAGAGATAGGTGTACACGCGCGCGCCGACGTCCTGCAGGTCGGATACGAGCACGTCCACGTTCGCGAGCGACGCTGCCGTCGGCACGGTCGACTCCCCGTAGAGAGAGTAGATCGGAACCCCGGTGGCCGAATCCACGCTCGACGCGATGTGCACCCCTGCCTGGGCGGTGCCGCGAAGCCCGTGCTCGGGTGCGTAGAGCGCGGTCAGTCTGACGCCGGGCGCGCGATGGAGCAGGTCCACCGTGCTGATGCCAGTGCGGCCGCGGCCGGTGTGGTTGGTGATGAGGCCGACGCGCTTGCCACGCAACAGGTGCAGCGAGTCGGTGAGCAGCACCTCGACGCCGGGAATGACGCCGCCCGTGTTCGGCTGCGCCATTGATGGCGCTGGAGTGGCGGTCGTGGAAATGCTCCCGCTGGTCGTGCTCTGAGTGGCGGGCGCGCAGGCGAGAGACAGCGCGCCCGCGAGCAGTGCCGCCGCCGCGCCACATCGAACATCGTGTAGTAGCCGAATCATGCCACTCCAGGAAGCAGGTGATCCGCGTGGGAGTTTGTCCGCGCGGGTGCTACATCAGATTGTCGGCCACTGATCTAGAACTTGTACCGGATACCGGTCTGCAGCTGACGTGGCGCGTAGCTGCCGGTCGGCTGGCCATAGGTGAGGAGCTCGTTGCCGGCCAGGTCTTTCTGCGTGCCGCCGTAGCCGGACCAATTCACCCTGTTGAACAGGTTGAACACTTCGATGCTGAAGCTGGCCTCACCACCTGGCAGCCGAATGCCTCTCCCCAGGCGGAGATCCACCGTGCGATACCAGATATCCCCGCCGCCTTGCGGCCTGACCGCGCGCTGGCCCGGCTCAACGAAGTCATCGTTCGTCAGGCCGTTCCGGTTGACGTCCTGACCCACAAGGGCGACGTAGCGGCTCGGCGTCGCCGAAATCGCAACACCTGACAGCTCGAAGCCGAAGGGAAGGGGCGTCATGCCGGAGAGCACCAAACGGTGCCGTTCGTCGCCCGAACTGGGCTGCATCGTGAAGAACGACCGATCCGTCCAGCCACCGAAGTTCTCGAAGCTCGACTTGTAGAAGCCAAGCGTATAAGCCACGCTCGCCCGGAGCGGACGATCCTCGTCGGTCGTGGCGTCGTAGGTGGAGCCCAGGGTGAGCGCCTGGAACGTCGCCTTCCCGAAGTCGTCCCACAGCGTGATGTTGCCGAACCGGTTTGTCAATCGACGCGGGTTGGTCTGGAATCTGGGATTCACCGCCATGTTCACATAAAGATTTTTGCTCCGCTGATCGACGTAGTCGACGTTCACTGCGATGTTGTCGTTGAACTGGTGGCCGACGCCGATCGACGACATGTTCGTCGATGGCACCTTGATCTCGCGACTGACGAGCGAGAGGTTGGGCGTCGACGAGACGCCCCCGGAGATCACCTTCTCGCGCAGGACGTCGGGATCGTTCGTGCCGGGGTTGGTTACGGTGTAGCTCCGCCAGGTCGATCCCTGCTTCTCGGCGAACGGGTAGGTGCTCGGCACCCGGCCGTACATGATCCCCCAACCGCCGCGGAGGAACGTGCGCTGCCGTCCGCTCACGTCCCACGAGAACGACGCCCGCGGCGCAATGTTGTTCAGGTCGTTCTTGCGCTTGCCGTTCAGGTACTTGCCCGGGATGACACGCTGGATGGTCGTGTCCTGGGCCCACGGCGTGATGAAATCGTTTACCAGGGTGTTGATCTCGGCGTCGTAGCGGACCCCGAAGTTGAGGTTTAGCGCACCCGTCGCCTGCCAGCGGTTCTGCACGAAAAAGCCGGTGACCCAGCCATTCGACTCGGCGAGCGCGTCGCTCGTCCCGGTCCGATCGTTTATGCCCACGGCGATGCTGGCCTGGCGGGGAAGGCTGCTTGTGTCGGTAGCGTAGTCGAAGGTGCCGTTCCCGTTCCCCGGCAGGAAGCTCGACGTCGCGACGCGCTCGAGGTCGGCGCCCAGCTCCACGATGTGCCGCCCACCGGGGACCGTCCATGTCAACCTGTCGATCGCGCGGAAATGTTTTTCGTTAAGGACGAGCGGGAAGATGCTCCTGCCGAAGAAGACGCTCGGGTAGTTGCGCTGCGGGCCGGGGACGAGCGGCGACTCGTTGTGGTTCCACGTCAGCATGTGCACGGAGAACTGGTTGACCGTCGAGCTGGTCGGGGTATAGGTGTCCCGGAGCTGCGCGCTGTGCACCCAGTACTTCGCGGTGATGCCCGCCTCCCGCGCCGCCGTGCCGCCGAAGAAAGTCTCGCTGTCGTAGTAGCGGCCCGCGTAGATCGCGTCCAGGGTGTGCCGCTCGTTGAGCGGAGCCGTCACACGGAGGACGCCGTTATGATTCACGGTCGGCGCCGGCTGGTCGCCCCTGAACTTGTCCCACAAACTGGGATTGTAGGCGGGGCGGCCCGGATTGACCGTGATCGCGTCGTCGATATTGTTCTGCTCGTAGCTCAGTGCGTAGAAGAGCCTGTTTTTCACAACCGGGCCGCGGAGGTTGACGCCCAGCTGCTTGCGCTGGTAGTCGACGCGGGTGAAGGGCACCGTCGTGCTGCGGCTGTTGCGACGCTGGAACTCGTCGAGCGCGCGCAGGCTGTTGTTCTGGAAGTAAAGGAATGCTGAACCCTCGGTGTCGTTCGTCCCGCGCCGGGTGACCGCGCTCATGATGAAGGAGCCACCACGCGTGAACTCGACGTCGTACGGGTTGAGATAGACGCGGAACTCGCGCAACGCTTCCTGGGGAAGAGGCGAGCCGGTCTGCGGGATGCCGACGAGGTTGCCGTTGAACATCGACTTCCACTCGACGCCGTCGAGATAGAAGTTCCAGAAGCGGAGATCGGGGAGCGCGCCTGCCGCCGGAATCGCGCGTCCCGCCGTCGGCGCGAACGTCTTGATGCCCGGGACGATCGCCGCAAGGTTGAGCGTGTTGCGCGTATTGAGAGGGAGGTTCTCGATCTCCGCGTTCACGACCGCCGTCGAGACGTCGGTGCGCTGCACCTCGAAGGTGCTCGCCTGGGTGCCGATCTGCACCCCCGCGAGCTCGACCGCGGTTTCCTGCAGCGTGAAGTCCAGCGTCGCACGCTGGCCGACGAGCAGCCGGATGTTGCGCTCATTCGGCGAGAATCCGAGCTTCTGGACGCGGACCGTGTAGTTGCCGGGCTGCAGGCCGACGATGACGAACGAGCCATTCGCCGAGGTGCCGCCGGAGCGGGTTTCAGCGGTCTCGGTGTTCGTCACGATGACACGTGCGGCGCTCACCCCCAGCTCTCCAGGCGCAGTCACCCGCCCCTGAAGAATGATCGTGGCCTGCGCGTCCATCACCGACGACGCTCCGAGGAGCAGCGCGGTGAGGAGCAGGAATCCAGAACGGGATTTCATGCGGTATTCTCCTGGTAAATCAGTGATGAATCTCAGTAGTGAATCAACGGTACAGCTGGTAGCGTGCGCTCGTTGCCCGAAACGCCGCTACCTCGACTTCCGATTTGCGCAGCAGCTCCGCCAGCGTTCCTCCCTCGATCGCCTTCCGCACGCGATCGGTTCCCGCGAGACGGTCGATCGACATCAGCGCCGGCTCGCGCCGGTTCGCCCCCGTCCAGGCGAAGTCCGCAGGATGGAGTCTGCGGACAACGTCGATGAGGTGCAGCGCCATCCGCACCGGACGAAATGTGTCCGGGTTTGTGACGATCAGCCGCACACCGGGCAGTGTCTGTCCTCCGTACTTCCGTGCGTCCGTCTGCACCGCGAAGGTGATTGCTTCGACCCGGACACCGGGCAGTTTCAGCCGGTCGAGCTCTCGAACGACGTCAGCCGAGCGGAGCCAGGGCGCTCCGACGATCTCGAACGGCGTCGTGGTGCCGCGCCCCTCGGACAGATTCGTCCCCTCGATGAGCACAGTGCCCGGATACAGGAGTGCCGCCTCGAGACGCTGGATGTTCGGCGACGTCCCGACCCAGGGAAGCCGCGTGTCAGTGAAACGGTGCGCGCGCCGCAGCCCCTGCACTGGCACGACACGCAGGTCGGCGTTGATCCCGAACCGCTCGTTGTAAAAGCGCGCGAGCTCGCCGACCGTCATCCCGTGGCGCAGCGGAATGGGGTACATCCCGACGAACGAAGCGAACCCCGGCTCCAGCACCGGCCCCTCCATTTCGACACCACCAACTGGGTTCGGCCGGTCGAGCACCACAAATGGAATCCCCTGTTGGGCCGCGGCCTGCATCGAGAGCGCCATCGTAGAAACGCGGGTGTATGGGCGGGCCCCGACGTCCTGCACGTCGTATACAAAGATCTCCACGCCTTCCAGCATCGCCGCGGTTGGCTTGTGCACGTCGCCGTAGAGAGAGTAGACCGGCACACCGGTGCGCTCGTCCACGGAGTTCGGGATCGGCGCGCCCGCCGGCTCGTTGCCGCGCAGGCCGTGCTCGAACGCGAACAGCGTAACGAGCTTCACGTCCTTTCTCGCGCTCAGCAGGTCGACGTTGCTGCGACCAGCGTGATCGATGCCGGCGAAATTGGTGATGAGCCCGATCCGCTTGCCCTCAGCCCACGAGGGAATGTCGGCGAGGAATACGTCGAGCCCGGGGCGCACCGGGAGAGGAGCAAGGTGCGCCGGTGGGGCGGTCCTGCACTGCACGAGCGCAAAGGCGAGAGTTACGACAGATGCGAGCTGGAATACCATCGAAATGCAGTCCCGCGTGTGGGGAAGCCAGCAACACCGAAACAAGAGTGTGCTAATGCGCGGTAACAGTCAATCAATTAAACGGGGAGGTCGGCCTCCGAATGTTTGGACGGTAACGAGACCGTTGACACGCCTCCGTCACCTCGGCGGTCACTGCCCCCAGCGAGCAAACCATCCGCCCCCTGCAGGATGACTTGGCCCCGCCCGAACAGCGCCCGCCCGAAAGATGGGATGCCGGCCTCAAGCGGATGACCGCGCGAGCGCAACAGTTCCACCACCTGTGCCGGTACTCCCTCCTCGAGCTGGACTACACCTCCGGCGTCGCCGCTGTCGATGCAGAAGCGCGGGCGGTCGAGCGCTGCCTGCGGATCGCTCACGTCGTCCACGAGCGCGGTGACGAGCTGCACATGACCCTGCGGCTGCATGAACCCGCCCATTATTCCGAAGGGTCCCCACAGCGCCCCGCCGGCGCGCGTGAGCAGGCCGGGCATGACGGTGTGGTAGGGACGTTTGCCTGGGGCGATCACGTTCGGATGTGCGGGGTCGAGCGAGAAGCCGAGCGCTCGGTTGTGCAGGACGAAGCCAAGCCCCGGCGGGATGACGCCAGTGCCGAAGCCCATGAAATGCGAGCTCGCCATCGAGCAGGCATTGCCGCGCGCGTCGACCGCGCAGTGATAGACGGTGCCGCCCCGGTCTCGCGGCGCGCCGCGGCGCACGTCGATCGTCGCGCGCCCGGGGTCGAGCAGCCTTCGCCGCGCCACCGAGTACGCGGGCGCGAGCAGCGCCTCCACCGGCACATCCGACAGCCGCGGATCGCTCGTCCACCAGCGTGCGTCGGCGAAGGCGATGCGCAGCGCCTCGATCAACAGATGCCAGCGCTGCGGATCGCCGGGCTCGCCGGGCTCGAAACCCTCGAGCACGTTCAACGCCAGTAGAGCCGCGATCCCCTGGCTATTTGGCGGCGATTCCCACACGCGCACGCCACGGTACGTTGTCGATACCGCTTCATCCCAGGTCGAGAAGTGCGAGAAGAGATCCGACTCGGTCATGACACCACCGGCGTGCCGCACCCCGTCCGCGATCGTGCGTGCAATCTCGCCCTTGTAGAAGGCGTCAACTCCCTCCGCCGCGATGCTGCGTAGCGTGCGCGCAAGAGCCGGATTACGAAAGAGCTCTCCCGCGCGCGGCGCACGGCCATCGATCGTCAACTCCCGCGAGTGCAGTTGCACCAGCCCGCGCTCCCACACCGCCGCGGTCACCGCCCCGACGGGAAATCCCTCCTCGGCGAGCGCGATCGCGGGCGCGAGGAGGCGCTGGAGCAACATGCTGCCGTGACGGCTCGCGAGCTCCGCCCATCCCGCGCAGCACCCGGGCACCGTCACCCACAGTCCGCTCGATGGGCCCGGAACATTTACACCGTCCCCACGGACGGCGTCGAGCGTCAGCGCGGCTGGCGCGCGTCCAGATCCGTTGAGCGCGGTGACACGCGATGTCGCCGCCTCGTAATACAGTGCGAAAGTATCGCCGCCGAGACCCGTGGAAGTCGGCTCAGTCACATGGAGGGCGGCGTCCATCGCCACGCAGGCGTCGGCCGCCGTCCCGCCGTCCGCGAGCACCGCCGCGCCGATCTCGCTCGCGAGCGTCTGGCTGCTCGCCACCATGCCGCGCACGCGTGCGGCGATCACGACTCGAGCGCGGCGCGCAGAAATCCGCCAGCGCGGTCGAGAATCCACCCTGCTTCCTCGCGGTCGACGCCCCTCCGCAGCATCACGATTGCGACCTTCGCACGATAACCAGCCGTCGCCAGCGCGGCGCGTGCTTCCTCTTCCGGCGCGTTGGTGAGCGTCCGCACGATGCGCGTCGCCCGGGCGATGAGCTTGTCCGACTGCTTTGGGACATCCACCATCAGGTTCTCGTACACCTTGCCCGTGCGCAGCATCGTACCGACAGTAATCAGGTTGAGCACCATCTTGCACGCGGTGCCCGCGCGCAGCCGCGTGGAGCCGGTCAGCACCTCAGGCCCGACGAGAGGTGCAATGATCACGTCCGCCGCGTCCTGTTGCACGCCCGACAGGTTGCATACCAGCAGCACCCGGCCAGCGCCGCGTCGCCGCGCTTCGGCGAGCGCGCCATGCACGAAGGGCGTCGTGCCACTCGCGGCGATGCCGACGACTACGTCGTTCGGGCCGACGTTGCGCGCGGCAACTTCGTCCGCGCCTCCCTGCGGCTCGTCTTCCGCACCCTCGCTGCTTTTGAAGACGCATTCCGGCCCGCCAGCGATGATTGACTGATAGACGGGATCCGGTGTGTCGAGTGTCGGCGTCTGCTCCGCGGCCTCGATCACGCCGAGCCGGCCGCTCGTGCCCGCGCCGACGAAGATCACGTGTCCGCCGCGCAGGCGCCGCCCGACGATCAGCTCCACTGCTTTCTCCACGTCGCCGAGAACCTTCTCGACCGTGCCGGCGACCTGCGCGTCTTCGCGGTTGATGATGCGCAGCGCTTCGCCGAGTGGCACGCGGTCAAGCTCCATCGTGCGCGGATTGCGCTGCTCGGTGAGAAAGCGGCCGAAGTCCCGGCGGGGGCGATCTTCGCTCATGCGGCTACGTCGCGACCAGCGGGTATTCGTGAGAGCGCCGGCTCCGCAGGGGCGTCGGTGCGTCTCGCAAGCGCGAGCCCCATGCCAAGGGTGAGCGCCGTGCCGAGGGGGAACGTCCAGGGAAAGGCAACCTTGATCGGCTGCTGGACGCCATCCACCATCACGTGGCCGAAGGTCGCGTAGAGGACGATCGCGGCACCGAACAGCACCCAGGGCACTTTCGTCAGCTCGCGGCGGAGCAGAGGCAGAGTCCCGACGACGATCGCCACGACACCGGCCGTCACGATGTAGCGGGCCCACACCTCGTGTTGCCAGCTGAGCGCGAAGACTAGCAATAGAGTGTACGGCACGCCCCAGACCAGTCCACGGGCATCGCGGCGTCCGGGCAGCAGCGAGAGCAGGAGAATGCCGAGCATTGCGCCGTAAGTGTAGCTCGCCATCGACATTGCGAGGCGAAAGAGATCGCGATACTGCTGGATTTGCGAGCAGACGATCGCCATGAGACCGATCGCGACACCCGCGAGCACGATAAAGGCGCGCGACATGCGCACCAGGTGCGCGTCGTCAAGCGCCCCCTTGCGCGCGCCGCGGTAAAAGCCAAGTGCCGTCTGCGCCATTGCCGAGATCGCCGCGGTCTGCGTCGCGGCGGAAAAGATCGAGGCGAAGAACAGACCCTTGATGCCGATCGGCATCGCCTTGATGATAAACAGCGGAAAGATGTAGTCGGGACGGCCGGCGACCTTCGCGGCTTCGGCGGCGGTCATCGGGACCGCCTGATAGTAAGCGTGCAGGCCGACGCCGACGGTGAGCATCATCAGCGGCATCAGCATCGCCACGCTCGACCACAGCACAGCCTTTCGCGCCTCGCGCGGGCTGCGGCAGCAGAAAAATCGCTGTGCGGTTGTCTGGTCGGTGCCGTGGGATCCGAGCGTCAGAAAAGTGAAGCCGAAGATGCCGCACCAGAAGGTGAACTCGGAGCGCAAGTCCAGCGAGAAATTCCAGAACTGGAACTTGTCCGCTTCCCGGCCCGCCTCGATGATGCCCTGAATTCCCCCTGGCACCGTTACGACGACGGCGATGATCGCCGCGACCGCGGCCGCGACAATCATCACGAACTGCACGACGTCAGTCCAGACGACCGAGGTGATGCCACCGATCCAGGTCCAGGCAACGCCGATAATACTGAGCAGGAAGATCGCCGGGAGCGTCCCCATACCGGTGATCGCGTCGAGCACGATCGAGGCAAGGAAGAGCCGCGCGCCCTGACCGAGGATAACGCCAACGAGATACAGGCTGGAGGCGACGCGCGTGACGGTGGGGCCGAGCCGCAGCCCCATCAGCTCGTAAGGCGAGTAGACCTCGTGCTTGTAGAATTGCGGGATGAGCAGGTAGCCGATGAGGAAGCGCGCGAGGATGCTGCCGAAGGCGAGCATCATGTACGTGTAGTTGCCACCCTGAGCGAAAGCGATCGCCGGAATCGCGACGAATGTCACGCCGCTCACTTCGCTCGCGACAATCGACCCGCTCACCGCCCACCAGGGCAGCTTGCGGCCGCCGAGGAAGAAGTCGCGAATGGTCTGCTTGCGGTCGGCGAGCCGGCTGGCGAACCAGGACGTGCCCGCGACGTATGCGAAGAGCAGAGTCCAGTCGATCCAGTGAAGGCTTCCCAGCATGTCAGCTCGTCGCGGAAACAGAATGTCCCGCGAACAGCGCGGCGCCAATCCAGCCGGCGTCGCCTCCGAGCGCGGCGAGCTCGATGCGGGTGTGCTCCAGCCATGTGGCGCGCACGTGCCGGCGCACGCGCTCGCGCACGGGAACGAGCAGGTTATCGCCCGCGCCCGTGAGTCCACCGCCGAGCACGAGCAGATCCGGCTGGAGCATGTGGATCACGTCCGCGGCCGCGATCGCGAGCGCCTCGCACGCCTCGGCGATCGCGGCCGTTCCGTCCGCGTCGCCTCGATGTGCTGCCTCGAAGGCTGCCTCTGCGGAGCCACCTCCGAAGCGACGCGAAATAGCGGTCGCGGATGCGAACTGCTGGAGGCAGCCGCGCTGTCCGCATCCGCAGATGGGGCCAGCTGGATCGATGACCAGGTGACCGAGCGCGCCCGCTGCACCGCCCGCGCCCGTCCAGAGCTCACCATCGAGGACGATGCCGCCGCCGACGCCGGTGCCAAGAGTGAAGAGCGCGAGCGTGCGCACCCCACGGCCCGCCCCGGCACGACTTTCACCCCACGCCGCGCAATTCCCGTCGTTCTCGACGACAACGGGAATTCCAATTCGCGACGAGAGCAGCCTGGGGATTGCGACGTCCTTCCATTCAGGCAGGTTAATGGCACTGCGCAGGCTCCGGCGCTCGGCGTCGAGCTCCCCCGGAATTCCGACGCCGCAGGCGCGGACCGTGCCCGCGTTCGCGACGAGCGCGCCGACCGCGGCCGCGATCCGGTCGAGCATGTCGTCCGGGCGAGCCGCGCGCTCGAACGCGACGGTGCTGCGCGCAAGCACGCTGCCCGCGCCGCTGCAGATACCGAGCTTCACCGCCGTTCCGCCGATGTCCACGCCAACGAACTGTTCCATCGCGCGGCGATCGGCGAGCGCTGTCCGGCTCACTGCGCTTCCAGCTCCAAAATCGCCGAGCGCACGGGACACTCCGGGGACGAAAAAATGGCGGCGGCACTGCTTGATGCAGCGCACGCGGCAAAGTATGTTCGCGCGCCGTCGCTTCGCAAGACGATTCCGGTCGCCGTTATCCGGGCCTCAGTCATTCAAGACATGTCACGATCCCGCGCTGTCACGGCTTCCGCCGCCGTCACGTTTCTACTCACACTCGCGGCATGTGCCTCGCCGCGCACTGTCGCCGCCCCGCCAGCCCCCGCGCCGTTACCGGTGGAATCCTCGCTCGTGCTTACGTCCCCCGAAACCGTTGGGATGAGCAACGCGCTTCCAGAACAGTTGGACTCCATCGTCACCGCCGCGATCGCGGACCGTGCGTCCCCGGGCGTCGCGATCATGATTGGCCGCCATGGTCGGCTCGTCGTCGACCGCTCGTGGGGCCGGTCCGACTGGGCGCCGAATGCGCCCCCGGTGACCGACAGCACGCTCTACGACATGGCTTCGTTGACCAAGGTCATCGCATCGACGACGGCGGCAATGCTGCTCGAAGAGGACAGTCTGCTAGATATCGAGCGTACCGTCGTGAGCTATCTCCCGGAGTTCAATTCACCGGACAAGTCGGGGATTACGGTACGCATGCTGTTGACGCACTCCAGCGGCATGAAGCAGAACCGCCCGCTCTGGCGCGAGTTTAAAACGCACGCGGAGTTCCTGCGCGCGATCAACTCGCACCCCCTCAGCTACGTGCCCGGGGAGCGCAGCGACTACACCGACTGGAACATGATGGTGCTCCAGGCGATCGTCGAACGCCTCAGCGGGAAACGGCTGGACTCCCTGCTCGCGGAGCGCGTGTTCGGACCACTCGGCATGCGCGAGACCGGCTTCAACCCATCGGGGGGGCTGAAGGCGCGCATCGCGCCCACGGAGATCCAGGATTTCCGCGGCGGCCTGGTGTGGGGAGTTGTCCACGACGAGAACGCCTGGATGCTCGGCGGTGTTTCGGGTCACGCTGGATTGTTCTCGAGCGCGCGCGACCTGGCGACTTTCGCTCAGATGATGCTCAATGGTGGTGAATTCGGCGGCGTGCGAGTTCTTCAGCCGCAGACGATCGCCCGCTGGACCGCACGACAGCGCAAGGATGGGAGTCGCGCGCTCGGCTGGGACACGCCGGCCCCGCGCTCGAGCGCGGGGCGCTACTTCTCCACGCGCTCCTGGGGTCACACCGGATTCACCGGCACATCCATTTGGGTGGACCCGGAGAAGCAGTTGTTCGTCGTCCTGCTCACAAACCGCGTGAACCCGACGCGCGACAACCGACGTGTGGACCCGCTGCGGCGGAGCGTCGCGGACGCGGCGCAGGCGGCGGTGCTAGACGCGCTGCTGCGTCGCTGGGAAGGGCCGGCACCGCGGTGACGACACGCGGTGACTTCCTATCCGTTCTTCACACCACTGGCGGACCCGGCGGATCCTTGGTCTTCGTTCGGGTTGTCGCCATCATGATTGCGGCGCCGATGGCCACGATCGCGCCAACGGCGATCCAGAGTGGGGGCACATTGAGCAGAAACGCTGCGATGGCCAAGCCGATGACGAGAACGATAAATCCGATCAGGTAGGTACTGAACGAGGACATCGGGTTATCCAGTTAAAGGAGGTGTTGCTCGAGTCGAGCAATACCGGGGCCAATATGACTCCGCTTGTGGCGGGTGTCTACCGCTTGGCGAGGCCTTCGAAACGGGTTGGATCGAGCGTGTCGGGCAGAACCCGCTCGTCCGAACGCGCTACCATCGTCGCGCTTCCCCAATGGCGGCCGAAGCGCGCCGCTTCCTTACAGTTGGGATTCCAGATGTCGAGCGTTGCGCCGAGGACGTTGCCACCGGTGTCGTCAACGAGGTAACGGCCAAGATATTTCTCGCCCCAGAAAACGTCGAGGTAGCGCGCCAGCGGAAAGATGCGCGGGTCCGCGGCGACGATCCCGTGACGCACCAGACGTCCGCGCCGCGTTTCACCTTGGAAACAGTACTGCGTCAGTGAGACAGGGATCGAGACCCCGTCAACGGCGCGCGCAAATTTGGACGGGACAAGCGGAAGAATTCCTTTCCGCATTTTGATTGCTTCGTGCGCCGTAGCGCGGATGATGCCCGATGCGTCGGGAAGCGTTGCGCCCCACGACAGCTTCCTGGTGACTTTGGTGATCTTTGCCGCGCTCGACGGAAGCGTCGCGACCATGTCCTTCGCGAGGTCCGTGGCGGCGTGCCTGACCCCGGGGACGATCTCTCTCCCATCCGGGATCATCGCCGCCGTTTCACGGATTGATTCGATCGCCTCGAGAGCCATCGGCTCGAGCTGCGGACCGATCAGTGGCGAGAGCGCAGCGCTGTCGATGGACGTGGAGGGCGAAAGCGACGGAAGGGCTACCGCGCCCGTACCGATCAGGCCTACCGCGAAGACGAGGGCGACGCCGGTGCGCAGCGCTTCGCCGCGCTTCCGCTTGGCCAGAGCGTTCGCGTTGGCGTTGACGTTCGCGACCGACAGGGCGTAGTCGCGGCGAGAGATATCGCTTTTTTTCATGCTAGTACCTCCCGAAGCTGACCTTCACCAACCGCAACCGTCCATCCGGACTCTGCTCCCGCCATCGCTCCAATGCGAGCGGGCAGCGAGAACCTCAACTCACCGGAAAGGCCTTTCTTGTCCATCCGCATCGCCTTTATCAGGCGATCCTGATCGCAACCCGGCGGGAGACTGGTGGGAAGCCCGGCAAGCTGCAGGATCTTCCTGATCCGCTCCGCCGTTCCGGGCTCTGCCCGACCTAATCCCTCGGCCGTGACACTCTCGAGCGTCATCCCAATTGCCAGGGCCTCGCCATGGTGCAGTGAATAGCCCGTTACCGCCTCGATAGCGTGGCCAATCGTGTGGCCAAAATTGAGAATTTTCCGCAAGCCGGATTCGCGCTCATCACGCGATACGACAGCGGACTTTATCTCTATGCTATGGACGATGAGCGAGCGCATACTGTCACTCTTTGACCCCCCCGTCGAGAGTAGCCCAGGCAGCGCCCGGGCGATCTCCTCAAAGTACAGCTCATCCGCAATAACCCCATGTTTTATTGCCTCGGCCAGGCCGGCCGTGATTTGCCTAAGTGGAAGAGTAGCAAGGACTTGCGGGTAGATGAGCACGCCAGCCGGATGGTGGAAAGCGCCCACCAGATTCTTCCCGCCGGGAGTGTCCACCCCCGTCTTTCCGCCGATCGAGGAGTCAATCATGGCGAGGAGGGTCGTCGGCACCTGCACGACCGGGATGCCCCTCATGAATGTGGCGGCAACGAACCCGGCGAGATCTCCGACCACCCCTCCTCCAAGGGCGATTATGGTCGAGTCGCGGCCGTAGCCGGTGCTCAGCAGCTGGTCGGTGAGCAAGGCCCAGCTTTCGCGGGTTTTCTGGGTCTCGCCGGCGGGTATGGTAAGTACATCTATTGTATCGGCCGGGAACGATGCCGCGAGGCTGTCGGCGTACAGCGAGCGGACGTTTGAATCCGTGATGATCGCGTAACGGTGGGCGGGGGCGAGGCGCCGGATGTGGTCGCCCGCACCGGCGACCGGGCCCTCGTCGATCCGGATGGAGCTACCGCCAAGGGCGAGCTCGCGCGCTACCAGGTTACCTCGTCATTCCCGGCGCGCACGTTCGCCACCCGGGCTAGCATGAAGAGCAGGTCGGAGAGCCTGTTCAGGTAGATGACTACCAGCTGCGGGATTTCGACGTCGCGCTGGAGGCGGACCACCCTCCGTTCCGCTCTCCGGCAAACCGTTCTCGCCAGGTGCAGGGCCGCCGCCTTTTGGGTTCCGCCGGGGATGATGAACGCGCGGAGCGGCTGAAGCTCGCGCTCGCACTCGTCGATCGCCCGCTCGAGCTCGGCTATCCGGCCATCGTCGATCTTTGCCTTCGAGAGATGCTGCTGCATTTTCTCGCGGTCGGGCGTGGCGAGAAGGGCGCCGATGCTGAAGAGGTCGCGCTGGAGCGGGACGAGGACCTCGTCGATACGCGGCATCGGGTCCGCTGCCCGGGCGACGCCGAGCGCGGCATTCAACTCGTCGACATCGCCGTAGGCCTCGACGCGGGGATCGTCCTTTTGCACGCGCCCGCCGCCAAAGAGCCCGGTGTCGCCGTCGTCGCCCGTCTTCGTGTAGATCTTCATCGGCAGAGAATGTAGCTTTGGGCGCCGGCGAGGCGAAGGTCTTCTGCTCGCCTGCTGCGCCGCCGCCGCACGAAGAAAGGTCTCTCGGCGGCAGTTAACTGAACACTGAATCTCGACGCGAGGAAGGTCGCAGCTTTACCCCGCATCCTGGGCATCCTTGGCACAGGCGTTGCTGAAAAGTACGAGTGTCGAACCACTCAATCCACCCAGCCAATCAGCTCCGATGAACAGACGACTTCTCCGCCCAAGATTGTTGACGCTCGGTATCATGTGTTGTTCAATCACGCTGCTTTCGTGTCGAGAAATCACGCTGCCGAATGCTCCTGTAGAGGCGGCGAACGCAGTAAACCATCTAACCGGAACTAGTGATCGATTCAAGACGCTGGACGCCGAATTCCTTGAACTTGCTCTAGCGGTGCCAACTTTTGGCGGCCTGTACCTCGATGAGAGCGGCGCCGCCCACGTCTATTTGTCAGACATCGCGGATGGGCCAAGGTATCGGCCTGCAATCGCGGCATTCGTCAGAAGACTGCGTCTGGTCAACCCATCGGGCGAGCCAATGATCGTATTTGAACGGGGAAAATTTCACTATCCTGATCTGAGCGCGGCTTACTCGCGTATCAAACTCGGATTGCCGCGTGGCGGAATTACGCAGACAGACATCGATGAGCGCCATAATCGGATCACGATCGGGACTATCGATTCGCGGGTAGCCGCCACCGTCGCCCAAATCGTTTCTAATCTGAGACTAGAGCCCGCTATGATTTCCGTTCAGGTCCGGGCGCCAACTGTGGTTAACGCGGATCTGACCGATAGAGTACGACCTACAGTTGGTGGCCTACAGATTTTCGCGAGCATCCGGTGTGGGTTGGGCTTCAACGCACGGGTAGGTGACGCATTCACAGGCGTTTATTCAACGTCGAGATACTTCATAACCGCATCCCACTGCACCACGTCGGACGGCCGAGCAGCGGACGGAGCGAACAACGGGGTCGTGTTCGGGCAACCCACCGTCGCGAATCGAATTGGATTTGAGGTCTTTGACCCGGGCCTCTTTCAGAACTCCTACGCATCTGCCTGCCGTTTGGGTCGTAACTGCAGGTATTCGGACGCCGCGTTGATTCAGTACGACGATTCCGTTTCCGACCGCATGGGTATTTTAGCGACAACATCCGGGGCGCTGCCCGCTACGATCGTTGGGACCTTAAAGGTTTACACAAAGAACTATTCTGCCGTCGGGGCGACCGCGTATGCGATTAGCTCCTCTTACGGCACCCGAACCGGATCTATTGATGCTACGTGCGTTGACGTGACGCAGTATCACTACGATCCTCAAACGGCGCTTTATGAAGACACGGGTGTGGATATGCTCTGTCAGGATCAAGCAACTTACGGTTCCCAGCCTGGCGACAGCGGCGGTCCCGTGTACGCCCGCCCGTACCCAAGTCAACCAGCTGCCGCCCTTGGGCTCCATTGGGGAGCGGCAACCGGGCCAGGGTACCCAACCACCCTCCCCCTCATTTCCACCTTCAGCCCGATCGGGTATGTGTTAGGTGAAATTAGCAAGGCAATCTCCGAACGAACTACAGTTGAGGTTGTGTGCAACGGGCTGGCCTCCGATCCGCCCGGCTGCCCTCCGTGATTTGAGCAGGGGAGCGCTTATAAAGAGAGGTTTGATTCTGGTTTCCTCCTCTCTTCTCCTGCTCGGTTGCCAAGCGGTCGATGGCGAGAAGAAGCCCTCAAGAACGGCCGGCGAGAACGGTTTGCAGCAAACGACACAGGACCTTGGCCGGTCAACCGACCAGCGGGTGGATTGTGATCGGCTGCATGCCGCCGCGAGTACGGGCCCCGCCACAGGTGTGGGTACTCCGCAACGGCTATCGAACGACAGTTATGACCTCGAAACGGTCGAGGGTGGTGCGTTGCCGATTGAGCTGCGATCCGATTTGTTACTGGTTGGCCAAACAGTCAGCCTCTATTCAAACGGAACCTATCACTCACGCAAGCGCTTCCGAGTTCTGCGACGAGGCCTCTGGGAAAGCGCCGATACCCATTTCGATGGGCGTTTTTTGCGCAAGGGAGAGTTTCTGGTCTTTTCAGGGCACGGACTTTGTCGCACCGTAAGGGCGTTCAAAGACGGAACTGGTTTTTGGGGTGCTGCAATTCCGGCGGCAGGCGGGATCATGACCGAGCCTTCAAACTATGTGTACCGACGGTCAACGAGTGCACCGTGACCCTGTTTCAACCGGTCATCTGAGGGGTTCGGCCTTGGCTGAGTTATTGGGCCGCCGACCTCTGCCATACACTGACTGCCCTCCATTCTGCTGCGCAAGTGAAAGCTCGAGAGCGGCCTTCAGCTCGTCGACATCGCCGTAGGCTTCGACGCGGGGATCATCCTTCTGTACCCGACCGCCGCCGAAGAGCCCGGTGTCGCCGTCGTCGCCCGTCTTTGTGTAGATCTTCATCGGCTGAAAATGTAACTCGGGCCCGCCGAGCGGGGCGCCGACAGCCGCCATACCTTACTGAAGCGGACGAATTGACAGGAGCCCGGTGCGACAGCCCGACGATGGCGACGATCTGGACGCCGACTTTCCCCTCGGAGACGGGAGCGCCGACACGGACGCCGTCGTCTACTGCCCCTATTGCAATGAAAGTGTAGAGATCGCAATCGACCCCGGCAGTGGAGGCAGCCAGCAGTACGTGGAAGACTGCGAAGTCTGCTGCCAGCCCTGGACGGTGAACGTGCTTTATCGCGCGGATGGCGGCGCGGATGTCAGCGTGACGCCTCTCGAGTAAACGCAACGCCGGGTGGTGGTCTCAATCTTCGGTAACAATGACTACGTCCATTACCGGAGCTGCAAGAACATGCAATCAACTGTGATCCAACTCCCGATCAAACCCACACTGTCGCGCATCTGGAAACTCGGTGTGAGCTGCCTTATCCTGGGCCTCGGCTCTGCCGCGGCAAAGGCGCAGGGCAACGACGAGCGTCCCGACGTGACCATCGACATTCCCGCCGCTACGCTGGCCGTCAACAACCTCGCCAGGGAGGTTGATACTCATTATCACGACGTGGCTGGCGGGACGAAGCTTGCCGCCGAGCTGAGGAAAGGGCTCCGTTCCGGACGCTATAACGGGACGAGCGCGAAGGGCCTCGCCGCGACGCTGACGGCGGATCTGCGCAGGCTGTCGGGCGACCCCCACTTCCGCGTCGACTACTTCGTGACGCCGCGGAAATTCCCCGCTGACAGCGGTGTCAACGATCCCGTTTCGGATGCCGACCGCAGGCTCACCTCCCGGCTGCAGAATTTCGGGTTCGCCCGCGTCGAGCGGTTGCCCGGGAATGTCGGCTACCTCAAGCTCGATCGGTTCGAGATGCCGTCGCTCGCGGCGCAAAATGCTGCAGCCGCGATGCAGCTCTTATCGGGGACCGATGCGCTGATCATCGACCTCCGCGATAACGGTGGCGGATATGGCGCAATGGCGACGCTCCTGGTATCGCATCTGTTCGAGGAGCAGGTTCACCTCACCGACCGAATCGGCCGGACACCGGCGGACCTGGCCCAGACATGGACGATGGCCGTCGTGCCGGGCCCGCGCTATCTGGAGAAACCAGTTTATGTCCTGTCGGGGCCGCGCACCTTTTCGGCGGCTGAGGCAATGGCGTACAGTCTCCAATCACGCAAGCGTGCGAAGATAGTAGGTGAGACTACACGTGGCGGCGCGAACACGGCCGCACGAATGCTACTCTCATCCAGGTTTGCGGCCATGGTGCCGAACTCGCGCGTGAAGGACGTCGTTACGTCCACCAACTGGGAGGGAGGGCTGAAACCTGATGTCGCGACGAGTGCTGCGCTCTCGCTGCCGACAGCTCATCTCGCCGCGCTCGAAATGATCGCGCCCAAGCACAGGGACGATCCCCTGACCGACGAGATTACGAAAGGAATCGCTCGCCTGAAGGCGGAGCTGTCGCTGGCCCAACCGCGGCAATAAAGAATGGTGGATGGCGAGATTTCCCTGAACGACGCACGTGAGCTACTTGCGCGCGTTCAGGCGGGAGATGCCGGGGCGTTCACCGTTTTTGTCGAACGGTACAAGCCGGCCGTTTTCCGCTGGGCGGTGGGCCTGGTCTCTGACGGAGATGAGGCCGAGGATATCGCCCAGGAGGTCTTTGTGCTGTCGTACAGGAAGATCGGCTCGTTCCGTGGCGACGGCACCATCGACGGGTGGTTGTACAGGATCACACGCAGAGTAGCCGAGCGTCACCGCACCAGGAAAAAGCGACGAACAGTGCTGGGCGCGTTGCCTGCCGCGCGTCCGACAGCGGAGGTTTATACGACCGATCCCGGGGGAAGAGTAGACCGTGAGCGCGCGCTGGCAATGATCTACGAATCGGTGGAAGAGCTGCCGCTCCGCCAGCGCGAGGTCTTCGATCTCTGTGATCTTCAGGGTCACAGCCCCGTCGATGCCGGCGAAATGCTGGGCGTGAAACCGGTTTCTGTTCGCGCCAACCTCTTCAAGGCGCGCGCGTCGATCCGTCGCAGAATTCTGCTCACGCATCCCCAATACGCGGACCAGCTCCGATGAACTGCAAGGAATGTCTCGCGGCTCTCGCTGAGAGCTCCGTAATTGAGATCCACCAGAACGGAAGCGTGCGCGAGCACAGCGCCACGTGCCCGGAATGCGCGCGCGTCGCCACGCTCGTGATGGGTGCAGAGCGGGACCTGGCGTTCGCCTTCAACAGCATCGTGTCGCAAGTTCCCGCGACTCGCACCGCCGAGGCAGCCGTGACAATTGCGAAGCGCCGGCGGGCAGGATGGCTGGTCTCGGTCGCAGCCGCACTGGCGCTGGTGGTGGTGCTCTGGGTGGTATGGATTCGCGTGCTTGTTCCTGGTGCGCGCGCGACGGCAGAGCTGGCAACGATCAATCAGCACACCATGACCGCCGGTCTCGACTGCCTGACATCCCAGCAGGCGGGCGATCTCGTCTCGCCGTACGTCCGGTCCAACGGAAGCGTCTGGTATGCGTCCAAGCCACCGATGAAGGTCATCACCGTTCGCGGTACTGCCGAAGAGCTCAAGAAAGTGAGGGAGCTCCTGCAGCGGTTCGACAACTCGACGCACGCTGAGTGTACGCCGGGCAGATAGCTCCGAATTGCGGTCGAGAGATTCGTTGCCGGGGGAGCGGTATATTCTGTCTGGATGAGCCACCCGATCACCGACATCACCATCATTGGCGGCGGTCCTACGGGACTGTTTGCCTCGTTTTACGCGGGCATGCGCGGAGCGACTTCCCAGATCGTCGATGCGCTTCCGCAGCTCGGCGGCCAGCTTACCGCACTCTACCCCGAGAAGTACATCTTCGACGTTGCCGGTTTTACGAAGATCCTTGCGAAGGACATGGTAAAGGCGCTCGTCGAGCAGACTGCGCAGTTCAAGCCGGCGTCTCACCTGAACCAGAACGTCACTGCCCTCGAGGAGGAGGACGGCCATTTCGTCCTCGTGACGGAAACCGACCGCTTTCCAACCCGCTCGATCGTGATTGCGGCGGGGATCGGCGCGTTCTCGCCGCGACGGCTGCCGCAGGCGTGCGCGGAGCCGTGGTACGGGAAGGGAATCTTCGACCGCGTCGCCAACCCGGAAGATTTC
This sequence comes from Gemmatimonadaceae bacterium, assembly GCA_035575795.1. Classification (GTDB taxonomy): domain Bacteria; phylum Gemmatimonadota; class Gemmatimonadetes; order Gemmatimonadales; family Gemmatimonadaceae; genus UBA4720. The sequence continues at coordinate 1,275 of DATLXE010000005.1, read as the reverse complement.
CGCGGTCAGAAAATCGTCATCATTGGCGGCGGCGATTCCGCGTTCGACTGGGCGCAGCAGCTGCGCGACCGCGCGAAGGCGGTGACGCTGATGCATCGGAGCGACAAGTATCGCGCGCACGGCTCTACCATTGCCGACGTGCAGGCGGCCTCATCCGCCGGGAAAACGACGCTTCTCCCCTTTCACGAGCTGCACGATGTTCGCGCGGACGACGGGAAGCTCGTTGGCGTCACCGTCCGTGAGGTGAAGACGAAGGTGACGCGCGATCTCGACGCCGATGCAGTGTTGCCGATGCTTGGCTTCATCAGCGACATCGGCGCGCTGGCGGACTGGGGCCTGAACCTGCAAAAAGATGAAATCGTCGTGAACAGCATGATGGAGACGGGCCGGCCAGGGATCTATGCCGCGGGCGACATCACGGTTTATCCAGGCAAGCTGAAGCTGATTGCGACCGGGTTCGGGGAGGCAGCAACGGCCGTCAATCAGGCGGTACACTGGATTTATCCGGACAAGAAGGTGAATCCGGGACACAGCTCCAACATGGCCATCTTCGGCCAGAAGGACGACTAGAGCGCTCCGCCTCCGTGCAGCGGATCGACCGGGACCGTCCTCGGCTCGGGGTTCCGCGCCGCTTGTCGTGTCAGCGACCAGGTAAGCAGCACGGTTCCCAGCGTTACGCCGACGTCGGCGATGTTGAAGGTGAAAAAGCGCTGCGACCCAACGCCGATATCGATGAAGTCCACGACTCCGCGCGCCCAGCGGACGCGGTCGAGCAGATTTCCCACTGCGCCGCCGCAAACAAGCGCGAGCGCCGTGAGCTGAACCCTGTCGTGCGGGGGTGTCTGCCGGTATAACCAGGCGAGCACGACCAGAGTACCGAGTGCGAGCACGGTGAACCACCATCTGGACGAAGGGCCGAGCGAAAAGCTCATCGCGCCGCCCTGATTGTAGGCGAGGGTAAAACGGAGGAAGTCGCCGACGATATCGTGCGGAACATGGGCGGGAGAAAAAAACGCGACAGCCATGCGCTTGCTGGCGACGTCGAGCAGCAACACCCCAAGGAAGATCGTCCAGAAGCTGGTTGCACTACGGGTCGGGGATCTCATTGGCATAAGCTATATACGCCCGGAGGGCTGTGCGTGTTTCCGGGTCCGCTGATAATCCAGTGTAGATTGTTGCAGAAGAAATCACCGTTTGACGAGGCACGATGGCGGCCAAACCGCGCGCGCAGAAAAGACTTCCACGCCACTATCACCTGATCGGGATCGGCGGAAC
>DATLXE010000004.1:0-12709 GCA_035575795.1 Gemmatimonadaceae bacterium | reverse complement strand
CAGATCACCGGCATAGCGATGTTCCACCACGAGCGCCCCGGCGACCCACTGGGCGTCAGCGTCAACGTGCTCCTCCACCCACCATTCCGCTGCAGGCGTCAGCAGATCGAACAAGACGATGCTGCCGTGCGGAGAAATCGTGACATCGGCGTTCACTGGGTCACCTCGCTTGCGTCTTCATGTGCCGCGTAGGCTTCGAGCACGAGGTCCCGAACACGGTCTTGGCCGATGGAGTCGAGGCTCGGGCGCAGCAACGCAAAGCTGCGCCTTTCTCCGTTCACCGAATACGTCCGCGCTGGGAAGGTGACGTTACGACCGCTCCCGCTCCTGCGCTCCCAGACGCCGAAGCCAATCAGCTTCAGGCCTTCGAGGGGCCCGCTCGTGAAGTGCAGCTCCGCGTCTGCGAGCCTGCCGAGGGGATTTCCTTTGTCGTTCGGAATGATCTTGACTCTCACGATGCGCCTCCTTAGTCGTGTGATCTCCGGGCTGAAACAGCCGGAGGCGCTGCAAGGCAAGTTGGCTGGAAATCAGCAGCGCCACTCGACTGAGTGCAATTGTTGTGCTGATGAGAAACCCGCGCTGTCTGGCGTTTCGCACACCGTGGTGACATCTCAGTAGGTCACCATCGCTTCACAATGGGGACGCTCGGGTTGCTCAGTGCAAGCGGGTCTGCCTTCGGACCTTGACGCTGCGAGTAGCGGTCAACGCACCTGTCTGTCAGGTCATAAGCCCCCCACCCCCACTCCCCCGAGAGCGCCGACCTGTTTGAATATGTAGGGCTGCTAGAAAAACGCGAGCCACTTCTGAGTGGCCCGGATAGCGCGGCTAGTTGCTCTTGTCGATCACACCGTCGTAAGATCGCTACAGACATCTGGAGCCCCGCTGCTGATCAGCGGGCGGCAACCTTGACGACAAGGTGCCTCTTGGGGGACGCGAAAGCGTCAACCGAGGATGTGGTGTTCGCAATGACGCGAACGCAATCGCTCGCTCCGGGTGTCTGTTCAAGGACACCTTCATGGCGGCACAGATCGTTCCCTTCATCACCCGAGCGCAGCTCCTCGCACGCCGTGGCCCCAGGAATTACGGGCGTTGGCGGATGTTGGTCCACCACCACGTAGAGGAGGATGGACCCGAGCGTCGGAAGTGGAAGGCGGAAGCCGCCGCCGAGGCCCGCGCCGATCTGCAATGGGCCAAACACCACGGCAAAGTTGACGGAGGCGCATGGGTGGCGCGGTTCCCGTCGCCTGAGACTCCCGCACTTCCAGATACAAGGCGCGTGCGTGGAGGCTCGCAGTGAGCACCGACGTGGCACCCCCGCTCGATTGGAGCATCTACCGCAGGTTCAAGGCTGAAGGGAGGATCAATCTTCTCTTTCGCCTGTCGGAACCCACGGCGATAAAGGTCTGGAACGTCGATGCGCCTGCTGCGGCCCCGCCTCCGAACCTCATCACGTTCATCTCTCGTGCTGAGCACCTGCGCTGGCGTCGGAATTGGCAGCAGGGGCGCTTCGTCAGACTGTCATGGCCTCCTGACGAACGAGCCGCGGTGCTGCGTCAGGATGCGATCTTCCGCGAGGCCGATGCTGAGTGGGAGAAGGACCACGGCCCCGTTCCCGGTGGAGCAAAGACCCTAGCCTTCCGCGTCCACCGTTGTGGCACCGACACCGCAGCCGCCGGAGCCATCAATGAATACTGATCGAGTGGGGTTCCGATGACGTCCCCCCGATTCTGAGTAGCGTTTTGGTTTAGAGTCCGGCCCAGCGAAAGGGTCGGACGATGAAGAAGCGATTCACCGAGGCGCAGATTGTGGGGTTTCTCCGGGAGTGAATCGTACCGGGAATCTCGGAGGGCGAATGAATTGAGTCAAGCCACTGCGGCCTGCTCATAGTAACGCGCTTCGAATTCGGGCCGGTTGTCGCCGTCGTGGTACGCGTGCTCGTGCGCCGTGCCGTGATTTGCCTGCACGCGGCCCGCTGCGGGATTGCCGACGGCGCCGCAACGCCAACTTCGCCGCATCTCGAGGTTTGCGAGGAACTACATCGCGATCCACAAGAAATGACTCTCGTGGACCCGGGATCCTTGTGGCGACCGGGCGCTCTCACCCGCATAGTCCAGCAGAAAGGCTCAGGTCATGCGCCGTCGGCTGCCTCTTCGTGCGGCGGCGACGACCTCGAACCCGGCGACAACCGCGGCGGTGAAGACGCTTCGCCTCGCCAAATCCGGTGATACCCATACACGTACGGGACGACAGGGGGACGAACGATTTCCGCCAGTTCTCGTAGAATCTACACATGCAGCAGATCTACAGGTTTTTGACGGCGTTCGGTCTTTCCTTCCTCTTGGCTGCCGCTTCCGGGTCCGCGGCGCTGGCGCAGTCGGCCGCGCCGCCCGCCGCTCCACCCGCCGCCGTGACCCCGGCGTCCCCTGCCCCTCTCGATCCGGCAGCGCTTGCGGGGAAAATCGACGAATACATGCAGGCGCAGGCGAGGGTCAACGGCTTCACCGGCTCGATCCTGCTGGCGCGCGAGGGACAACCGCTCGTGTCGAAGGGCTACGGATTCGCCAACATCGAATGGCAGATCCCGAACACGCCGCAGACGAAGTTCCGGATCGGTTCCGTCACCAAGCAGTTCACCTCGATGTCGGTGATGCAGCTTCGTGAACAGGGAAAGCTGAAGCTCGAAGACTTCGTGTGCGTCTATGTCTCTCCGTGCCCCGATGCGTGGAAGCCGGTCACGATCCATCACCTCCTGACGCACACTTCCGGCATCCCAACCTTCACCGGCCTGCCGGAGTGGCGCAAGGTCAACATGGTGCCGAAAACGGTCGACGAGATGATCGACTTCTTCCGCGAGCTGCCGCTGCAGTGGGTACCCGGCGAGAAATACGCCTACAACAACTCCGGCTACTTCCTCCTGGGCGCGGTGATCGAGAAGGCGGCAGGGAAGAAATACGAGCAGGTGCTGCGGGAACAGATCTTCACACCGCTCGACATGGTAGACAGCGGCTACGACTGGTCCGCCACGATCATTCCCCGGCGCGCGTCCGGGTACTCGGGCAGGCCGCCGGCCGTGAGCAACGCGGCCGCGCTCGACATGCAGCAGCCGTACTCCGCGGGCTCGCTGTACTCGACTACCGGGGATCTTCTCAAATGGGACCAGGCGCTCTACACTGACCGCCTGCTTCCGGCGGCAGCCAGGCAAACGATGTGGACGCCATTCCGGGACAACTATGCTTACGGGTGGACGATCGTGCCGCCGGCGACGGCAACATTCGGCCATCGCCGCGTCGAGCACGGCGGGGGCATCAACGGATTCTCGGCCATGATCGTCCGGCTGCCAGAGACGAACGTGACGTCGATCGTGTTGGCAAACACCGACGCACTCCCCGGCGCCGGTGCCGCCGCCGTGGCGCGCGACCTGCTCGCCATTTATTACGGCCAGTCGTACACGCTGCCTGCGCCCCGAATCGTGGCGAAGGTCGATCCGGCCATCTACGACCAGTACGTCGGAAAGTACGAGCTTTCACCGACCTCCATAATGACCGTCACGCGTGAAGGCAACAGTCTCATGGCGCAGCCCACAGGCCAGCCGAAGATCGAAGTGTTTCCGGAATCGGAGACGAAGTTCTTTCCGCAAGTGCGAATTGAAGCGACGATTACGTTCGAGAAGGACGCGTCAGGAAAGGTCGTGGCGCTTATGCTAACGCACGGGGGAAGGAATCAGAGGGCGAAGAAGATCGAATAAGTCTTAGACGTCCTTGAGCCGGCCCGATGCGAACTTGTGCAGCAGGCTCGCGATCAGCGTTTGATATGGCAGCCCTCCGCGAGCGCACGCTTCTGAATCGCCTCGAGGTCCTTGCTCGACAGTCGAATGTTCAGCCGCCGGTCCTCGCGGAACGTAGCCTTCGCGTATCGGCTGTAGCACGCACGCACGCGGCGTCACGCTGCGACTGATCGAGCCTGGGAAACCGACGCAGAACGCGCACATCGAATCGTTCAACGGGCGCCTGCGCGACGAGTGCCTCAATGAGCACTGGTTTACCAGCCTGGCGCACGCGCAGGTGGTCATCGAGACGTGGCGACGTGAGTACAACGAGGAGCGACCGAAGAAGGGGCTCGGCGGGCTGACGCCCGCCGAATACGCACGGCAGTTGACGGCAGGGACGAACACAGCGAAAGTAACCGCCGGACTCTAAACCGATCCGCTACTGAACGCGGGGAGACGTCACCGCCGACCCGGGCGATCCAGGAGCTGGCAGGGCATCAGGACATCGGCACGACGCAGCGCTACATGCCACCTCATCATAGTGAGGCTCCGGCTTATCGGACCAGATCGAAGGTGAGTATTGCGGCACAATCAGGCCCATCGGGCCAGGGGGCGTGCCGTTCGAACCTCGCCCCCGCGTACCTCGCGGATTCCAGAGGAGGATCTCGTTTGACCCGCCCCATCAGCCTCTAGGTCGGCGACATCTATCGACCGGAGGCTCGCCGCAGGATGAGATGGCGCTGTGGCGCGCTGACGAAAATCGCTCTGGCGGGCTCTTGGATGGCGAATCCGGCAGCTCCGCTGCGACGCGATGGACGCAGGAGCGGCTTCTGTTTATGCTGCAGGAGGGGCTCGTTCCTGCGGGTTACTACACGTTAACCCGCTGATCGCGGCATCAGGCAAGGTGGAAGGGCGCTGTGGACATTCGCGGCTTTGCTGAAGCCCTGATTCAGAGGATTCAGGCGGCGGACCTCTCGGCTTCGTTCGTCGACGAGAAGACCTTCGAGTCGGAGCATCTGGTCAACGCGGCCTGGGAACTCTCGCGCGCGCATCCAGAAATACGGGTGTTTACACATCCGTGGCGACGGACGACGACGTGCAAGCCTACCTGCGACGCCGCAGCCATGGAATTTGCCGACCGTGCAGAGGGATGCAAGGTTTGCTGGAAGCGCAGCAAGGGCCGAAGCGTTGCCGACGTGTTTGGTACGAGGAATAACTTCGACTTGGCCGCCATCGATCCAAATGGCGGCAGCCTCGCGGTGGAAGTCAAGTGGTTGTCCCTGATGGCAAACAAGGGGCCCAACAGTGAGTTCCAACGGTTCATTGGGCAATGTGCTCTGGCGGATGCGGCCAACGACGTCGTAATCGGCGTGTGTGGGCTGCGAGGCCGCCGGGAGAGGCTGTTCGACAGGCACGAAGAGAAGCTCAAGCAGCTGCTTCGAGAAATTGGGGTGCATCTCCTTGTGTTGCGTACCGAATCGTTCACATTCGGCGATGTCCGGCCGGCAAGATAGGTAACAGATCACCGGATCCCGCCTGACGGTTCCACAAGCAACGGCGACCCCTGCCACTCGGTTCCGTCTCTCATGTGCTTCTCCGAAACCCGTTTGTTGCTGGGGCCGCCGTGCCGATACACTGAACGGCGTGTTTCCAGCACACTTCCCGCCAGGGTGTCCTCCCGTTGTGGGTGCAGCGATCCGGCAGGCTAATTCCTCCGGTTCCTCGAAGGGGACTCCCCTGCCGTTGAGGACTTTCTCTCGCACTTCGAGCGCGGAATGAGATTCCCGCCCGCCATTGACTGCGCAGCCCGCGGACTGTCGCTGCTCCAGACCGCTGAGGACCCCGCCAGAGGCGGCGCTTCAAAGGGGGGACACCAAGATCGTACGCCGACAGCCAAGCCAGCAGGCCGATCTAGGCCGTAACTCCGGTTCACAAGTCCATGATTCAACCTGACGAATTCACCGAGCTGCTCGCGAGTTTCAACCGAACCTATCTGTCGACGCCGGCTGGCGAGAAGCACCTTGCACAGCTTCTCGCCGCCCGTGAGGACGCCGAGCGCAACTTCAGACAAGTGAGATCCGCCCACGGCCGCGGCGAGGACGTGACTGATCTGGTCATCCTCAAGCTGCTGCCGCACCAGGACACGCCACATAACAGAGAGCGAGGGGCGTGGCGCCCGGTCGCGCCGACGATCATCCGCGACGTCAAGGCATGGTTTGAAGGCGCGGGGTGGGCAGCCGCGGGAGACTGGCCGTTCATCGCAAAGCAGATATTCGATTTTGTCAATAACGTCGTCGCAGGTCCTCAGACCCTGGATTCCGCTTGCGAAGCGTTTGCGAGCCAGACAAAAGGCATGCAATCCGCTTTTCTCTCCCCCATTTTGAATGCTCTTCGGCCGGACGATTTTTGCGTTATCAATTCCAAGGTGCTGAGGGTCCTCAAGGAACTGACGGGGCAGCAATTCAAGGCAAAGATCAACTCCTATCCGCAATCGAATAGAGCCGTCCAGGAGTTCGTCCGGGAACATCGCGTCGAGTTGAGCGAGCTCCGGCCGGATATCCGAGCCGGCGACTTGTTCGATACCTTTTCGCACTGGTACGTTGCCCTGCGGGAAAAACAACAAGACGATACAGGTGGCGAGGAAGGGATCGCCGACCTGAGCGCCTTGGACAGACAGTCCGCACATTTCGCCGAAGACTGGTTCCTACAACAGTTTCCCGACGCCGAAACCCGAGCATTCATTGCTGCGGTCCTCGCGCAGATCGTCGAGCGGCTCCATCCTCACGGTGCGGCGCGCTGGGGCATCACGCTCCAGAGACGTCGAGTACGCGTGAATGCAGGACGATTGGTGGCATTCCACCTGTCCCCGCGAACGGTTCGAATCGGGCTCGTGCGGGCCCAGGTCGAGGCAGATCTGTCGAAGGAGATCGATAACTGCGGTGAATGGCGTGAGGCTTTCGCGGCGGCGCGCTCAATTGACCTCGTGCAGCTACCACTGTCCGATTTCATCCGGTTATGGCCGCGGATGGCCGCCAACAACGCCGAGTTTCTGGCGATTGCTGCCGCTACAGCTCGGCGCACTCCCGTCGCGCGCACCCATTCTCCAGGTGTACTGGCATACCTGCAGGCTGCGATTGGGCGGACCTTGCCTGGTCCGGATTACGGTACTGACACGCCCCAGGTCACCGGCGACATACCGAAGGCGATCGCATTCGACACCCCTCGCGCGCTTTTCAGCAAGGTTGATTACGAGTTGACGCACCTCCTCAGCTCCATCGACACGGGGGACCTCGGTTTGCCGGATCTTCAAAGGCCGTTTGTCTGGTCCCCGACGAAAGTTCGGGATCTGTTCGACTCAATGTATCGAGGCTTTCCTGTCGGCTATCTGCTGTTCTGGTCGAATAGCGAGCTTCAGAACGGCCGCACCATCGGGCGAGACGCGAAGCAGCGCCGCATTCCGCGGTTGGTCATTGTCGACGGGCAGCAGCGCCTGACGTCCCTCTATGCGGTCCTGCGCGAGAAGACCGTGATCGACGATGAATTCAAGGAGATGCGAATCGACATCGCCTTCCGACCTCGGGACAGCCGATTCGAAGTCACTGACGCAGCTATACGAAAAGACCCAGAGTTCATTCCGAGCATTTCCGCTGTGTGGGCGTCCGGGAGCACAAGCTGGACACTCATCAACGGATTTTTCTCACGTTTGGAATCGAAGCGCCCGCTGCATGCCGATGACAAGACAGCGATGAGTCGCAACATCGACCGGCTCGTAGACCTACAGCGTTATCCGTTCACGGCACTCGAGATCATGGCGGATGTCGAAGAAGAGGCGATCGCGGACATCTTTGTCCGAATCAACAGCGAAGGTGTGAAGCTGAATCAGGCCGACTTCATCCTGACGCTGCTTTCAGTAGCTTGGCCGGAAGGAAGAGAAGCGCTTGAAGACTTCTCCCGACTGGGGCGGATCCCACCTGCAGCGAGCGGGCGGCCGTCACCATTCAACTACCTGATTAACGCGTCTCCTGACCAGATGCTTCGCGTGTCCGTCGCACTTGGCTTTCACCGCGCCCGCCTGAAGAGTGTCTACCAGCTCCTACGTGGGAAAGACCTCGATACCGACGGGCGAACGGGTGCCGCAAGAGAAGTACAGTTCGACAAGCTGCGCGAGGCTCAGGAAGACGTTCTGAACCTGAATCACTGGCATGATTATCTGGGCGCAATCCGGAGCGCAGGATATCGCTCGGGCGAACTGATCTCGTCGGACACCGGCCTCCTATATGGCTACGCCATCTACTTGATTGGAAAGCTGCAGTGTGCGGTTCGGCCCCACATTCTCTCCCGCCTGATCCAGCGCTGGTTCATAGCATCGTTGCTTACCGCTCGCTACAGCGGCTCGTCCGAGACGGTGATGGAAGAAGATCTGAACCGGCTCAAGACGCTCAGCACCGAAGAGGAGTTCGTTCGCCTGCTCGAGCGGATGCTGGACGAGAGCTTGACCCGAGACTTTTGGGAAATCACCCTGCCCGCCGAACTCGAGTCCTCGTCATCCCGCAACCCGGCATTCCTCGCATATCAGGCGGCACAGGTGACGCTCGGGGCACCGATTCTTTTTTCCGACAAGCGCGTAACCGACGTGCTGGACCCAGCGCTGCGCCCGACGCGAAAGGCAATCGATCGTCACCATCTGTTCCCCAAGGCTTACCTCCAGCGTAACGGGATCGAAGATCTCCGGGTGATAAACCAGGTTGCCAACCTGGCTTATGTCGAATGGCCGGAGAACCTCAATATCAGGGCCACACCGCCGGCCGAATACGTGCCGCCCATACGGGAGCGTTTTCCAGAGCACGCTTGGCTGCGCATGTCGCGCCTGAACGCCGTACCGCTGGATTGGCACTCAATCAGCTATGACCTATTTCTTCGGCAGCGTCGAATTCTCATGGCCGGCCTGATTCGCGAGAGCTACGAGGCCCTCAGCGGAGCGGAGGAGCCGGTGTCCGAGGGGTCGAGACAAGAGCGGAGCGTCTGGGAAGGTATCGAGTCGATGGAGATGCGGCTGCGTCGCTTGATCCGAGCACGCTTCCATGGCCGCTTCGGTGAACGGGCGGACGAACGAATCCGCGCCATCTTTGGGAACCAAGCGATGGAAGCAATCGACGGAAATCGCGAGAAATATATGCGTCAATATCGATTCAGCGTACCGGATGTGGATCCAATCCTCGATTTCTCGTATCTCGGTCAGCTCGTACAGGTGATGTTGTCAACCGAGGGCTGGGAGATCTTCCGGACGCCTTTCCGCGACAAGCGGGAGTTACAGGACCTCGCCAATGCGATTGTGCCGGTGCGCAACGATGCCGCGCACTTCAGATCAGTCCCTGATGTCGCGCTGCTGAAGTGCCGAAGTGCGCTGGCAGACCTGGCGCAGCGCATCTCGTCGCTGGAGCCCTCGTGAGTTATCCGAGGGACGTCAACGATCACGGTCGCGAACGTCGGATAAATGTCTCAGCGACTCCCTGATCTTGTTCGCTTTTACAGTCTGCTAAAACTGCTTGAGGCTAGGATCGGCGGTTGCCGTCGGCTTTGCGACTGCAATGGTCGTATGAAGTGGCCCGAGCGAGGCGTGTACTTTTTCATGGAGGCGGGCGAACCACGCAGCGATACTGGCGAGGGCTGCCGCGTGGTGCGTGTTGGTACCCATGCCCTGACGACCGGTTCGCACTCCACGTTGTGGGGCCGGTTGTCGCAACACAAAGGCCAGCAACGGTCTGGCGGAGGCAACCATCGCGGCTCGATCTTTCGGTTGCTGATCGGGTCCAGCCTTCTGAAAGTGAATGGCCCATCCTGCTCCACCTGGGGGCTGGGGTCGAATGCACCCGCCGCAATTCGCTGCGGTGAAGCGCCGTTGGAACTCCGCGTCAGCGAAGTTCTTGGAGCTATGCCCTTTGTGTTTCTGCCGATCAACGACGCCCCCGGGCCCGGAAGCCTGCGGGGTTACGTAGAGCGCAACAGCATCGCGCTCTTGAGCAACCTTCGGAAAGAGCCGCTCGATGCAGCCTCCTCGCTTTGGCTTGGTCGTGCGTGTGACCGAGGCAAGGCGCGTGTGAGGGATTCAGGACTGTGGAACCAGAATCACGTCCACGAAGCATACGATCCAGTCTTTCTGAACCAACTCGAGCGACTGGTTGAACAGGCGGGCTGGCACAGTTGAGGGTCATCATTCAGTGCGCCGGGAGCAAAGACCCAACCGCGGGAAGTTTCGTGGGCCCCGATGGGCGCCTTGTCCAATTTGTGTCCAGACCCGAACTCGCGATGCAGACTCCGAGCGTGAGTTACGCCAGGCCTGACGATGATTCGGGGGATGGTCAAACGTGGCGGCGGCGACTCCGGCTGTACAACGAGGAACCGGAGGATAATCCTCTTGCTCTGTTGCCTGCCTTTCGTCTTTATAAGCCTCAGGTCTTTCGCGAGTTGGTCGAACGATTTGGTTTGGCCGACGTCTTCATTCTGTCCGCTGGTTGGGGGTTAATCCCGGCCGGATTCATGACTCCCACATACGACATTACGTTCAGCACCCAGGCTGCGCCGTGGACGCGCCGGCGCAAGCGGGACGCCTTTGACGATTTCGGCCTTCTTCCTGATGACGGTGACGACATCGTCTTCATGGGCGGCAAAGCCTACCTGCCGCTGTTCTGCGCTCTGACCGCGCGGCACCGAGGCCGCCGGTCTATTCTCTATAACGCCGCGACTCAACCGACCTTGCCAGTTGGATTTAACCCGATTCGGTATCGGTTGGCGAAACGCACCAATTGGCACTATGAAGCGGCGAGATCGCTGATCGCTGGTGAAATCGCCTTGTAGTCTCTGAGATCGAACACGTGGTAGAAACGGCAGTGAGCAGCCAATGGAAGACGTGGGCCCGGAGTGCATTTGAATGGAAAACTCAGCAAAGTTCCTGAACGCTTTTGCCGCAGTTGAAAAGCTGCTCCGGAATATCGGAGGTTCAGACCGACGCGTCCCGTTCTATCAGATGGTAGACGCTGCGGCCATGCGCTCGGCGCTAGTGGCGAATAAAAGGGACGACTTGAAGGAGTTCGCGGACCTGCGCAACGCCATCACCCACGAACGACGGGGAGGCGAGGTAATTGCGGAGCCTCACGATCGAATCGTGGCCGAACTGCAACGGCTTGAGGATACATTAGCGAACCCCCCACGGGTGGTGCCGACCTTCGCGAAGCTGGTCCGCACTCTCGACTTAGAGGCGCCGATCGATAAGGTTTTGAGCTTCTTCGTTCCGCGAAACTTCTCACAGGTTCCCGTCGTTTCGGACGGCCACTTAGTGGGGCTTCTCACAACGAACACTGTCTCGCGCTGGTTGGCCTCGCACGCTAAGCGGCAGGTCGTGGACGTGACGGAACACAAGGTGTCGGACGCCCTGAGACAAACAGAGCACGTGGGAAACTGGACCCTGATGTCGCGCACTGCACTGCTGGCTGATGTCGTGAGTGCATTTGACACGGCCGAGAGTGGCGGAAAGCGCCTTGACGCCGTCCTGATCACTCACGCAGGCAAGGTCACCGAGGCACGGCTCGGAATCGTCACAATTCACGATATGCCCAAAGTGCTGCGTGAACTGACCCGGCCCGCTCGCAAGCATCTAGCCGCGTGAGGCACGCGCCGTCGGGCGTAGCCCGAGCGATCTACGAAACCACACGTTGCGGATCGGCTGGCTTTCCGCACAAGCGCGCATCCTCGCGCTGCGCCGGGGCGTTACCATCTGTGCGGCCGAATCCTACGATTATCCGGCCGCCGTCGTTGCATGAAGCGAAGACATTGATCATGCGGAATCGCGGGAGGGCGGGCATTGAGCAATCCTGACAAGACGTTCATTACGGCCGACGACGCGTACCTTGCACGGGTTGTCGGCGAGGCCAACGACCGACTGGTGTTCATCGGACCTGGCCTTGGTAAGGCCACTGCCACCGCACTCATTGAAGCAATTGGCCCACGGGGGATTGCAACCACCATAATTCTCGACGCCGATGCAGACGCGGCTCGCATTGGGTATGGAGATCCTGAAGCACTGGAGTCGCTGCACGCGGCTGTCACCAAATTCGGTTATGCAGTGAGACGTCAGGCCGGATTGCGGATAGGTCTGCTCGTTACAGATCGAACGGTCGTTATCTGGTCGCCGACTCCACGAGCGGTCGAAGCGGAGCGTGGTGAGGGACAGCCGAACGCAATTGTTCTGTCGGGCGCCGCGGTGCAGACGATTGAGAATGCTGTTGGTGCAGATCATGGCGGAGTTCCGCCCCTCGAAGCAGAGATCGGACGGGATGCCTTGACGCCAGCGGACCTGGCGGCGACTGTCGAAGAGCTCCGCAAGAACCCGGCGGCGCCATTCGATCTTGCACGGCGAGCGCGCGTGTTCTCCACGAGATTCCAGTTCGTAGAGCCGGAGATCAGAGGGGCGGAGTGGACTCAACGTCGCATGAAGGTCTCGAACTTCTTGTTGAATGCCGACTTGTCGGAAGAGTTACAGGAAGTGTTGGAAACGCAGATTCGTCCGTTCCAGGCTACTGGAGATGTCGAAATCAATGTTCCGCTTCTAGTCCGAGGAAAGCCGGCGTACGAGCGCAACGGCTCAAGGATGCTGGCGGCCGCGACGCAGGCCCAAGTGTTGGCGGCGTGGACGGAAACGCAACGGCGGTACTTGCGCAACGTCAAGGGATTTGGTTGGTTGATTCGACGAGACCAGCTCGAAGCCTTTCGGACGGAAGTGACCGCCTACGAAGAAATGCTGAGCGCCTGTGACCTGCTGGGCGTTTTTCGGACCAGCTGAAGCCTGAGAGAATGGCGCCCTCGGAGAAACGAGGGGCCATGAAGAAGACGCGATTCACGGAAGAGCAGATGGTGACGATCCTCCGCGAGGCCGATCAGCGGCCGGTG
>DATLXE010000003.1:0-2447 GCA_035575795.1 Gemmatimonadaceae bacterium | reverse complement strand
GCGTTGCGGCGGTTCGGTTCACGGCCGCGCCCGTCACCGGCGCGTGCACCCTCGCGTACGGCGGAGCCATGCTGCCATATGCGATGGTGCTGCACGACGGGCAGGGGCAGGTGGTGAGCACCGAGTGGATCGCCGCTGGCGGCGCGAGCCTGCCGTTCTCGGCGCACGAGACGCGAGCCTCCGCTGGGGAGACCGTCGTGCGCTACCTGCGCCTGGGGTTCACGCACATCGTGCCGCTCGGCTTGGACCACGTCTTGTTCGTCCTGGGTATTTTTCTCAGCAGCGCGCGCTGGCGGCCTGTCCTCGCGCAGGTGACTGCCTTTACGATCGCGCACTCGATTACGCTGGCGCTGGCGATGACGGGGGTGGTGCAGGCCCCACCCTCTTTCGTGGAGCCACTCATCGCCGCGTCGATCGTCTATGTGGCCGTCGAGAACCTGCTGACCGACCGGCTTCGCGTCTGGCGGCTCGCGGTCGTCTTCGCGTTTGGCCTCCTGCACGGTCTCGGATTCGCCGGTGTCTTGACGTCGCTGGGCCTTCCGGCCGGGCAGCTCGCCTGGGCCCTCGCCGGCTTCAACGTGGGTGTGGAGTTCGGTCAGCTTGCCGTCATCGTTGCGGCAGCGGCGTTGCTGTTGCTCCTCCGCCTGGTGATAAAGAGCCCGCGCGAGCGCATCGCGGTACCGGCGTCGTGTGCAATCGCGATCGTGGGGGCCTACTGGACGATCGAGCGGCTCGGCCTTCTGGGCTGACCCTCCGATTCATTGGAGCCTGTCATCGCCGCTGCCCCTCACGCACCAGCCGCGATGGGACTCAGTCCTGGCGAGAGAATAGCTGCGGCCCTGGATTCAGTCGCCCTACGACAGCCGCGTCCCGCCCGGACTGGAAGGGCACAATGCTCTAACGCATTGAGGTCTCGAACGTGAAGGCCGTCTTGACACCAGAACCGGGCGACTCCACCAGTCCCAGGTACATGATCACCTCGCGCCGCGTGTTGATCGGCACGTCGGCGATCAGTTCTGTCGGTTCCCCCGTCACCACCTGCCCTTCCGCGAACAGCCTGAGCCTCCGTTCCGAGGTCACGCGCACGTGAAGCGTGCCCGGTTGAGTAACGACCACGCGAATGAGACGGCAGGGGGAGCATCGGTTGCTCCCCACGGTGTAGGAGAGATCGGACGGCGCCAGCGCGGCCGGCTTGACCGTTTCCCCCGCGATCAGACGAACGATTCGCTGAATACGCA
This sequence comes from Gemmatimonadaceae bacterium, assembly GCA_035575795.1. Taxonomy (GTDB): domain Bacteria; phylum Gemmatimonadota; class Gemmatimonadetes; order Gemmatimonadales; family Gemmatimonadaceae; genus UBA4720. The sequence goes on along the minus strand of DATLXE010000003.1, from coordinate 1,209 downwards.
GATCGACGTACGATCCTGGCGCACTCACTGCGATCGGCTCATATCCGTCTTTCTCGACTTTGAAAAATGGAACGCGTGGCAGTTCCGCCAAAGAGAATGCGCCGTTTGAATCGGTGGTCGCGGCGCGGCCCGACAGCGTGTCGACGATGAGGGTGCTGGCCAGCCCGCCGGCACCCGGTTCACTGACTCGGCCCTTGATCGCGACAGTTCCCGGCGGCGTGGCCGTGACTGTCCCTCCGGTACCCAGAGTCCCCACTCCGAAAGGGGATTGAAAAGATAAATTAAACGACACCGACGAGACGCCGAACCCCACGACCTTCAACAGGCCGCCTGCGCTGACAGTCACGACCCTCGCGTCCTCGGTTCGCCAAATCCCGACCGCCGTCACGTCCTTCGTCGTGTTATCGATGAAGCTCCCCGTCACGGTCAACTGCGACGTTTCGCCGATCGACGTGAGCGTGAGGTTGCCACTGATCGAGAGTGCCGTGGGCCTGGGCAGAGGGGCTGTCGGCGGTGGCGGCCCCGTGGGGATCGGCGGCGTTTCTCCGCTGCAGCCCGTCCATGTGGGCGAAAGGAGAAGCAGCAGCACGACCCCTATCCTGTGTCTCGAATACCGGAGGGCTCTGATGCGAGATAGAGGCGCCGATCTCAATGATGTCCAGCCCACACGAACCCTCCAGACCAAAAATTGTCGCAAGTAACTCGGTGCTACTTGCGGGCAAGCGCTTCGAGCGCTGCAACCGTGTTTCCCGAGTGCGTACGCGTTTTGCCTGCGCCGGAGTCTACCACCCCGTGCAGTCCGCTTCAAGCGCGTGCCGTCCGCTCCGAATCAGCGGGAGACAGGCTCTACGCTGGCATGGTGTTGGGGGGGCTGGTCGGGCCGCTGACGTTATGGGACGAATCGGACCGGGCGGAGTTTGTGAAGTGGGAGGCTACGCGAAAGTCGAAGTACTCGACGGGCTAGCCCCCACCCTTAAGATGGCGTCCCCAGCGGGATTCGAACCCGCGTTTTAGCCTTGAAAGGGCCACGTCCTAGGCCTCTGGACGATGGGGACGCAGGGCCGGCGCGAGCGCGTCCGGAACACGTGATGATAACAGGCGACCGCCGAAACAGCCAAACACCACCGCCCACGCGTTGACGCCGAACGTCACCAGGAACAGCAGACCGGAGACCACGAGCGTCAACGGCGTCGGCGGAAACGAGGGAGA
>DATLXE010000002.1:0-11854 GCA_035575795.1 Gemmatimonadaceae bacterium | reverse complement strand
ACGAAATCGTAGCCTGGCCGCTCGCTGCCCGGCCCGAACCCGGAGATCGTGCACCAGATGAGATCCGGATGCCGCTCGAGCAAATCCGGGACGGCTATTCCGAGGCGGTCGAGGGAGCCGGGAAGAAAGTTCTCGACTACGACATCGGCGTCGGCAATCAGCGCCAGAACGACCTCACGATCGGACCGGTCGCGGAGGTCGGCGGCAAGGCTTTTCTTGTTCCGGTTTACGCTTAGATAGTAGGCGCTTTCGCCGCGCTCATCGAAGGGCGGTCCCCAGCCCCGGGTTTCATCGCCGGCCGCACTCCGCTCCACTTTAACGACATGAGCGCCAAGATCTCCCAAAATCATTGTGCAAAGGGGGCCGGCAAGAACTCTGCTCAGATCCACTACCCGGAGTGGCATTTGTCGCTATAGTGGTCTATTAGTGTTGCTATTATGTCAGTAAAAGAACCTGCTTCGGACGATCGGACGCCGACGAAAATGAGGTCGCGCAACGGTTTAGCCCACCTTGTTTTAGTGACGGAAAATCATATACTTAGCGCCATTCGCGCCCCCGGGCGCAGTAGGAACGAAAACACGCAAAATTCCCCCCTGAGTTGGCCGCTAAAAGCGCCGACTGGAGCAATGGATGCAAGATAAGGAAAAGACAGCGACCCCCGCCGTTGCAATCGTGCCGGCGCCGGCCACCGCCAGTGGCGCACTCGCAACTCCTGTAACCCCTGGCGCTCCAGGCGTACCAGGCGTACCAGGCGTACCAGGCGTACCGGGCGCACCCGGCACCCCTCCCATCCCGCCCAAGCGGAGCCCCGGACATCGCGGCGCCGATGTAAAAGATACGGTTGCCGAGATGGCGGCGAAGGCCCACGAGATCAGCCTCGAAGCCGGCAGCAAAATGGCGGCGGCGATGAAGGACGTTGTCGGCGCAGCGGCCGGCCTCACCGGCCTCGTGCTGGAGAGCGCGCGCGATCTTCTCCAGTATATGGTTCGCCGCGGGCAGATGACGCAGGATGAAGCCGACAAACTGATGCGCGAGGTCGAAGCATCCCACTCGAAGCGGAAGCCGTTCGTGGCGCCGCCAGCGTCTGCTTCCTCCTCTTCCTCGCCTTCCGCCTCTTCCTCGTTGTCGCCGTCCTCGTCGTCCCCGTCGTCGTCATCCGTGACCTCGTCGTCCCACTCTGCGCCGGCCAAGGCTGCGCCTCCAAGGCCTGAGCCCGCTCGCGCGGCGGTGAAGGAGCACGCACCCGTCCGACACGCCAAGCCGGCGGCGAAAAAGTCCGCTCCTGCCAAGAAGCCCGCGGCAAAGAAGCCGGCCGCCAAGCCCGTGCGGAAGCCCGCCAAACCAACGATGAAGCAGAAACCGCGAGCAGGAAAGACCGCCAAGCGACGGTAGGCGTGCGGATCGCGCGCGGTGATGCAGTCGCACTCGCGCGCGCACTCATTGAAATAGATTCGCGGAATCCCACCCTCGTACCCGGCGCGCCGGGCGAGGGTGGTGTCGCCCGTTTTCTTTCCGCCGTGCTCGAAGATTGGGGCTTTGCCGTCGAGCTCCAGGACGTTGCTCCCGAACGGCAAAATGTCATCGCCCGCATCGGTCCCGCCGATACGCCGGCGCTGATGCTGAACGGCCACCTCGATGTCGTCGGTGTCGAGGGAATGGTCCACGCCCCGTTCGACGCCGAGTTACGTGACGGGCGCATCTATGGAAGGGGCGCCGCCGACATGAAGGGCGGGATCGCCGCGATGTGCGCCGCCGCCGCTACAAACTGCGGCAGCGATGCGACTCGGCAAATTCTCGTCACCGCGGTCGTGGACGAGGAGTACGAGAGCCTCGGCATGCGCGCTCTCATCGCGTCGGGAATCACCGCCGAAGCAGCGATCGTCACCGAGCCGACGCGACTCGCGATCTGCCCCGCGCATCGCGGCTTCGTATGGATGGACGTCACCCTGCGCGGCAGGGCCGCACACGGCAGCCGCTACGACATCGGCGTCGATGCCATCACCCACGCCGGACTTCTGCTCGCCGAGCTGGACGCGCTCGAGTCAACCAGAGAGACCGGACTTCGCCACTCGCTGCTCGGCCGGACTTCGCTCCACGCATCCATGATTGAGGGGGGCGTCGGGATGTCGACGTATCCGGAAGTCTGCCGCCTCGCAATCGAGCGCCGCACGCTGCCCGGCGAAACCGCCGGCGACGCGCTCGCCGAGCTGCGTGATGCCTGCCGGAGAGTGCAGGTGCGGAAGCCGGCCTTTTCCGCCACGGTTACATTGACGACGGCGCAGTCGCCAAGCGATGTGGCCGCCGGTACGCCTGTAATGCTCATGCTCGAGCGCGCGCTCGCCGCTGACGGCGTTGCGGCAAAAGTCGAAGGGCTCTCGGCGTGGACGGATGCGGCGCTCCTGAACGAGGCCGGCATCCCGGCCGTTTGCTTCGGCCCCGGCGACATCGCGCTCGCCCACTCGGCGGAGGAGTTCGTGCCAATCGGAGAATTGGAGAGGGCGGTGTCGGTGCTGGAACGTGTCGTGCGCGAATGGTGCGCAGGGGGAGTTGAATCGCGGTGAAGCAGTGGACCCACAAGCACTACGACGCGCTGGAACGCGCGATCACGAAGGGCCGGCGCATTTCGGTTTATCGGCGCGGCACCGAGTTCGTCGTTGTGCCGGTGCGCATGCGCGCCATCGGCGGGCGCGAGGCGATCGAGGCGACGCATCCGACGACGGGCGACGACATCACCATTTACCTCGATGAGATGGACAGCTTCGAGGTCGTGCCGTGAAGCGCGCGAAATCCGGCGATCTCGTTGCCATTTATGCCGACGAGTCCTGCATCGGCAACGGCCGTGACGGCGACAATCCGGGCGGCGCCGGCGGACTCGTCGAGTGGCTGCACCCCGCTTCGACGGAAATCACGCGCTGCGATTACTGGATCTCCGAGCCGTCGACGACAAACAACCGCATGGCGCTCAGGTCGGTGATCGAGGCGTTTCGCGGAATCTCCCGGCGCGGTGAATCGTTCCGCGTCGTATTCACGAGCGACTCGAAGTACATCGTCGACGGAATGACATCGTGGGTCGAGAGCTGGATCGCGCGCGGGTGGAGAAGAAAGGGCGGCGCGATCGAAAACCTCGAGCTGTGGCGCGAAGCGGTCGATGCAGTGCTACCACACGAATGCCAGTGGAAGTGGGTGCGCGGCCACGCCGGACAGCCCCAGAACGAGTACGCCAATCATCTCGCGACCAGCGCAGCCGCGGAACAATCAAATTCAGGTGGTTTACGGCAGTCCGAGTACGCGGACTGGCTAGCCGCCGAGAAAACCGCCAAGCTCCGTCTGCGCGAAGCAGCGCCGTTTCCCGATACAAAATCATTTCTGCCGAGCCGGAGACAATGGACGATCTAGACAGGCTATTTCAACGGCTGGTGCACAACATCAGGAACGGGAATGCCGAGTATCTGTCGGTGCCTTTCACGGTGCAGGAGCTGTACGAGACACTGGTTCCTTACCGGCACTACCGGCGTGACCTGGGCATCGAGACGAACCAGGACTACGAGATGGCGATCACGCGGCTCATTTCCGGCGAGCGCAGCTACGTTCGTGCCGATCAGGAGACGCAGGACAGGCTGCGGAAGGAACTCGCATCGCCGCACGCCGATCCGGGAGTCTTCCGTGATTACGCCGCATCTCGGATCTCGCTCGTTCCGGAAGCGGTGCAGCAGATGGGTGTCGCAATTCCGGCGCAGAACGCCGGCGGCTACTCGACTGGGAGAGCGATACCGACGGCGGACGGGAAGCTGACACCGCCCGAGGGATCGACGACGCTCTCAATTCCGGCGATGGACAGCATGGATCTCCAGGGCGGCTGCCGCTTCTGTGGCGGCACGATGCCGGGCGGCCGTCCGGTGATCTACTGTCCGCACTGCGGGCAGAACCTCGCCGCGAAGCACTGCGCAGGTTGCGGTGGCGAGCTGGAGCCGTCGTGGAAGTTCTGCGTGAACTGCGGCAAGCGCTCGGCCTAGAACAATGAAAGCGGCAGCGGGCAACGGCGTCCTCTTTCTGTCCGCGGTGCGAACTCCCTTCGGCACCTTTGGCGGGAAGCTGAAGAACATCTCGCCGGTGGATCTGAGCGTGCACGCGTCACGCGCCGCACTGGAGCGCGCGTCCGTCCAGCCCGGCGACATCGACCACGTGATGTTCGGCAACGTGCTCTACACCACCAGCGATTCGATCTACTTCGCCCGCCACGTCGCGCTCAAAAGCGGTTGTCCGCACGAGACGCCGGCACTGACGCTGAACAGACTATGCGGCTCCGGGTTTCAGTCGGTGGTCAGCGGCGCGCAGGAGATCATGCTCGGTGATGCCGAAGTGTGTCTCGTTGGCGGGGCGGACTCGATGTCGCTCGCTCCTCATGTTACGCGCGGATTGCGGTGGGGCACCGCGCTCGGGAAAACTCCGGTGATGGAGGATGTGCTGTGGGAGGGCCTCACGGATTCATACGTCGGGCTCGGCATGGCGGAGACCGCGGAGAATCTCGCGTCTCAGTACAAGCTCGACCGCGGCGCCGTGGATGAATTTGCGCTTCGCTCCCAGCAGCTCTCGAAGAAGGCGTGGGACAGCGGCGTGTTCGCCGATGAAGTCGTTCCCATCCCCATCCCGAATCCCAAGTCGGGAACGGCGGAGATGTTCGCCACCGACGAGCACATGCGGCCCGACACCACGCTCGACAAGCTCCGTTCACTCAGGCCCGTGTTCAAAAAGGACGGCGTGGTGACCGCCGGCAATGCGTCGGGAATCGGTGACGGGGCCGCCGCAATGGTGATTGCAAGTACTGGTTTCGCGAAGGAGAGAGGCATCGCTCCAATCGGGCGCCTGGTTTCGTGGGGCGTCGCCGGCGTCGATCCGGCCGTGATGGGGATCGGTCCGGTGCCGGCATCACGGATCGCGCTCGAGCGCGCCGGTCTCTCGATGAGCGACATGGACCTTGTAGAAGTAAACGAAGCATTTGCCGCGCAGACGTGCGCCGTCGAGCGCGAGCTGTCCATCCCGCGCGAGAGGCTGAACGTCCACGGCGGGGCGATCGCGCTCAGTCATCCGCTCGCCGCATCCGGCGCGCGAATCACGGCCCATCTACTGCATGCTCTACGCGCTTCGGGCAAGCGTTACGGGCTCGGCACCGCCTGCATCGGCGGCGGCCAGGGAATAGCCCTCGTCATCGAATCCATCCAATAGTCAGTTGAGGAAGAGGAAATCATGAAGCAATTCGCACGTGCGGTCGCGGGTGTCGCGATCTTCGGAGTAGTATCCGCCTGCGCCTCGGGTGGAATGGGTGGAGCCGGATCCGGCCAGGGCTCGCGCACCGACCAGACGGTGAGCGCTCCCGAGCAGCCGTGGCCGATCAAGACGCGGGAACACGTGGACCTCTGGCTGCACGGCTTCGCGATGATGCAGGAAGACACGACGTTCGTCCCCTTCTTCAAGCGCGGCTACAGCAGCGAGATGACCGTGCTGAAGAATCGCGCGAACATCATCTCCCAGCTCGACGCGAACCGCGACAAGCTGCGCGCACGGCTGGTGCTCAACCCCTCCCTTATCAACGCGCAGTTCGTGCCGCTCTCCTTCGCGTCCTGGGATGAGCTGAGCGAGGTGACCGAGCAGTTCCTGCGCGCCGAGGGAAATCCGAACGCCGCGCAGTCGCGGGAGATGGCGATGGCGTTCTCATACCTTGCGGCAAATTTTCCCACCGGCGCCGACCGCGACTGGCTCCGCCTGTTCGTGCAATCGCTGCGTGACGAGAGCAGCCGCTTCTATCACTCGTACTGGCTGCAGCAGCAGCGCGAGCGCGCCGGCGTGCTGTCAGTGGTGGACACGCTCTGGCAGCGCGCGTACAGGCCGAAGATGCAGAGATTCCTGAACAACACCGGACAGGCGTCGGGCGACATCATCCTGTCGCTTCCCCTTAACGGCGAAGGGCGCTCACAGAGCAACGGCAAGCAGGCGAACATCCTGACGGTGACGTTCCCGGTGCGGGAAAGCGAAGCGCCGGAGGCGATCTATGTGATTGCCCACGAAGCCGTCGCCAACCTCGCGAACACTGCGGTGACCGACAACATCACGCCCGAGCAGCGCCGCACCGGCGTTGGTGACAGATACACCAGCGCGGCGGCGGTGCGCGGCGGGGCCATGCTGCTCCAGCGCGTCGCGCCGGAGCTGGTCGATGGATACGCGCGCTACTACCTGCGAGCCGTCAACCGTCCCGTCGGCGGCAACCCGATGACGACGCTGACAACGGTTTTCTCGCTCCCGGAAACGATCCGTGATGCACTCAACCGCCAGCTCGAGGTCGTGCTCGGCGGGATCTGATCCCGGTATCATTCATCATGGCCGATGAGAAGAGTGCCCTCCCGGCACGCCAGAACCTGCTCGACAGACAGGCGCTGGAGAGAGTGCTGGCGAGGGCAACGGAGTTGCAGGGCGCGGGCGCAGTTCCCGAATCAGGGGAGCTGCTGAGCGAGGCGCAGCTTCTCGACATCGGGAAGGAAGTCGGACTCAGCTCCTCGACACTCAGCCAGGCGCTCGCTGAGGAGAGAACACGCGTCTCTGTCCCCGAGGAGCGCGGCTTCATCGCCCAGATCGCCGGCGCCGCGTTCGCCAGCGCGACGCGGACCGTTCCGGGAAACCAACGCGATGTGATGGCTACCCTCGACTGGTGGATGCAGCACGAGGAGTGTCTCCAGGTGGAGCGGAGATTCGCGGACCGCGTTACGTGGGAGACGCAGCGCGGATTGTTCGGCAAGCTCAAGCGCACCGTGAACCTTGGCGGTCGCGGTTATCATCTCACCGACGCGAGCAGGGTTTCCGGCACCGTCGTTCCCGTTGACGGCGGACGGGTGGTGGTTCGGCTCGACGCCGACGTCACCTCCAGTCGCGCCCGCCGCGTGGGAATGGGAGCATTGCTCGCCGGAGGCACCGGTGTCGGCGGCGCCGTTCTCGGGCTGGCGCTGGTCGTCGCCAACGTTCCCTTGATACTCGCGGCGGGAGCAGTGATGGTACCACTCGCCGGAGGATCGGCGGCGGCCTACACGCTCGCGCGCGGGCACCGCACTCTGCTCGGCAGAATGCAGCTTTCGCTCGAGCAGATTCTCGATCGCCTCGAGCATGGGGAGATGAAGCTGCCGACGCCGTTGCTTGGCGGCCTTGGTTCTCTCCCCCGGCTTCCGCGCCGGTAGATTATCCACGCCGCGCCGAACGGTGCGGCCGGCTTCACCACGCCAAGCGAGGCGCAGACGAAAGAGATTCGCAAAGTGGGAGTGCTTGGCGGCGGCCTGATGGGGAGCGGCATCGCCCAGGTTTCGGCCGCGGCGGGATTTCCGACGATCGTCCGGGAGATGACCGACGCGCTTGGCGCGCGGTCGCGTCAGTCGGTCGAGAAGGTGCTCGCAAAGGGCATCGAAAAAGGCAAGGTCACGGCGGAGCAGCGCGATTCCACTCTTCGCAACCTGCGCTTCGTCACCGACCTCGGCGAAATGTCGGATTGCGACATCTTCATCGAGGCGGTGGTCGAGGATCTCGAGGTGAAGAACCAGCTCTGGGCCGAGATCGAGAGTGTCGCGAAACAGGACGCACTGTTTGCGTCCAACACCTCGAGCCTCACCATCGTCGCGATGGCCGCCGCCACTGCGCGTCCCGACAGGGTGCTCGGACTGCACTTCTTCAATCCAGTTCCGCTGATGAAGCTGGTCGAGGTCGTGCGCACGATCACCACCAGCGATGAGTCGGAGAAGCGCGCGCTCGATTTTGTACGCGCGCTGGGGAAGGAGCCGATTCGCACGCGCGACAGCTCGGGATTCGTGGTGAATCTGCTGCTCGTCCCCTACATGCTCGACGCCATCAACGCGCTCGAGGCGAACGTCGCGTCGGTGGAGGACATCGACAAGGGAATGCAGCTCGGCGCCGGGCACCCGATGGGGCCGTTCACGCTGCTCGACTTTGTCGGGCTCGATACGGTACAGAAGATCGCCGACATCATGTTCGCCGAGTACCGGGAGAAGAGGTACGCTCCTCCTCCGCTCCTCAAGCGCATGGTGCTGGCTGGAATGCTCGGGCGGAAGTCGGGGAGGGGGTTCTACGATTATTCCGTGGAGCCGCCGCGGGTCAGTGCGCTCGGGCTTTGATCGCCGGATTAACTGCAACTGAGAGGGACGCAGGTCCCCCGGCGAGGATAACTGCAACTGAGAGAGACGCAGATCCCCGCTGCGAGAGGCATAGAAGCTTAGTTGCCAGAGATGACGCGGAAGGGTCAGTGCGGCGTGACGCTGAGAAGTCCAGAGGAGGTTTTCTGAACCTCTCACCCCCGGATTTCATCGAACGTTTATCGCCGAACCCATCCGGCTCAACTGAAGGTTTCATCCTAGCTACTGGGCCTCTCCGCCTCTCGAAGCGCCCATCTGTGTATTTCTCGGTCGCAGTTCCTGGGACTCTGCGCCTCTCGAAGCGCCCATCTGTGTATTTCTCAGTCGCAGTTACCGAAGCGGCGATGCGATGAAACCAACGAACTTCCGCGGTCATTTCAGAGAGGACGAACCTGCCCGCGCCATCTACTCCGAAGCCGCGGGCATCGCGCGCATCATCCCCACCGCCGTCGCCGTTCCCGAGGATGCGGACGACGTCGCCGCGCTGGTGAAGTGGGCCGCGAAAACCCACACGGCGCTCATCCCGCGCGGGTCGGGGAGCAGCATGGCCGGCGGGGCGATCGGAGCGGGCGTCGTCGTCGATCTCTCGCGCATCAGGCATTTGAGCAGGATCGACACGGCGGCGCGAACGGTGTGGGCGGACCCGGGCGTGCTGTGGTCGACGCTCGACGTTGCGGTGCGCCGTCGCGGCCTGCGTTTTCCAGTCGATCCTTCGAGCGGAAAGTTCTGCACGATCGGCGGGATGGTCTCGACCAACGCCTCGGGTGCCCGGTCGCTGCTGCACGGTCCTACCCGCCGCTGGGTCAACGCCCTCGACTGCGTTTTCAGCGACGGCGATCGCGCGATCGTCACGCGCGGAGATCCGGCACCGGAGAGGGTGACATCGGTCCGGCGCTTCATGCAGGAAGCGCACGCGGAGGTCGTCGCCGCCGACAGAAAGAATCCGATCAGGCACAAGGGTGTGTTGAAGGAGTCGTCCGGTTACGCCATTCACGACTACGCCGCCAACGCTGAGCTCATCGACCTGCTCGTGGGGAGTGAGGGCACGCTTGCGATAATAGTCGCCGTCCAGCTCAAGCTCGCTCCGGTCGCGGCGGCAACCAGCAGCGTGCTCGCATCTTTTTCCTCGCTCGATGGGGCGGCGCGTGGCGCGGCTGCAGCACGAGAGGCGGGCGCGAGCGCGTGCGAGCTGCTGGACGCGACGTTCCTCGGCTACGCCGCGTCAACGGAAAGCGAAGGTGGGCGGCACGGCGCTGCCGACGCCGCGGCGATTCTTATCGCCGAGGTCGAAGGGGATAGCGAGGACGCCGCGCGCACACAGGCCAGGCGGCTGGAGGAGATCCTGAGAGAGTGCGGGGCTTCTTCGATCGAGACCGCCCTCACGGCGGACGCCGAGCACGAGCTATGGGAGCTGAGGCATGCGGCGAGGCCTATCCTCGCGGCGCTGGAGGATTCGACGTCGATGCAGTTCATCGAGGACGGCGCCGTGCCGCCTGCATCGCTACCCGCCTACGTGCTCGGCGTACGCGCCGCCCTCGAGAAGCAGAAAGTGCCGGGCGTGATCTTCGGCCACGCCGGTGATTCGCACGTACACGTGAATCCGCTCCTCGACCTTCGCGAAGCCGACTGGCGGGGCAAGGTCGAGTCTCTGCTTGAGAGCGTCGTCAGCCTCACCGCGCAACTGGGTGGCACACTCGCCGGAGAGCACGGTGACGGAAGACTGCGCACTCCTCTCCTCGACCGGGTCTGGAACGAGGAAGCACGACGCTGCTTCGCCCTCGTGAAAAAGGCTTTCGACCCGGACGGCATCTTCAATCCGGGAGTAAAAATTCCACTCGCCGGCCAGAAGGCGCTGGGCGACATCAAGTACGATCCGCGGCTCACGCCTCTGCCCGCGGCGGTGAGAGAGTCGCTCGACGCGATCGTGGGCGACCGATCCTATCACGAGTTTCGTCTGTCGCTTCTCGAATAGTCGCCTTAGCTTTCTGCCGCTCAAGAGCGGCATCCTCCTCCGGAAACTCCCCCGCATGTCAGTGTTCTTCACCGAGCCCCGCATCACGCTCCTCGCGCGACCAGCCTTCGTCGCGCCCGATCATCTCCCGGTCAAGTGGTTTGGCGAGAGCACCGACGGCGAGCGCCTCGCCGAGTTTGCCGGACGGCTGTGCTACATGAGCCAGAAGAATCCAGCCAACCGCACGACGCGCGACTACCTGGAGAACATCAAGAAGCAGGGACACGGCAGCGTGCTGGAGCACGCCAGCTACTCGCTCCTCCTCGAGGGAGTGAGCCGCTCGCTCACCCACGAGCTGGTGAGGCACAGAGCGGGATTTGCCTACAGCCAGCTGAGCCAGCGCTACGTGGACGAGTCGGAAGCCAACTTCGTCGTGCCGCCAGCGATGATCGGAGAGGAGGCGCTCGAGAAAAGCTGGCGGAGCCAGATCGAGGAAGCGCAGAAGAGCTACGTCCACCTGGTCGAGCAGCTGATGGAGCGCTACGGCTGGGTCGCGGACAAAGTCCACCGCCGGAAGATGGCGCGCGAGGCGGCGAGGGGCGTGCTGCCGAATTCCACCGAGACGAAGATCGTCGTCACCGCCAACGCACGGGCGTGGAGGACGATGCTCGAGCTTCGCTCCAGCGAGGGAGCCGAGCTCGAGATCAGGCGCTGCGCCGTCCTGATTCTCCGCCTGCTGCAGAGGGAAACTCCCGCTTTTTTCTCGGACTTCGAGATCTACCAGGCGGAAGACAGGCGGGAGGCGGCGAGGATCGTCTACCACAAAGTCTGAGACGGACCGAAAGAAAAAAAGTTTTCTGGCGGAAAATATTTTCTTAAAGCGTGTAATAATTATTGCGTCAAGTGGTCGTCACTTTTAACTTCGGTGCAATGATTATTTCTCACGGATTTTTGTAGGTATTCCGATGACTCTCATCGGCCTCGCCTACAACCAGAAGCCCGAGCAGGCGATGCTCGCCAGCCCTCATCAGCAGGGCGGCCGTCAGGAAGACGGGGAGCTTTCGCGACCCGATGAAGAGCCTCCAAGCCAAAGCGTTAAGCCTTCCCTGAGAGAGATAGCCACTCGTGACGAGTTCGCCGAGTGGGACAGCCCCGCCACCATTTCAGCAGTAGAAAACGCACTTTCCCGCCTTGGAAAAGTCGTCCGCCTCGAGGCGCTGGAAGATTTTCCCGAGCGCCTCCGCGCCGCCAGACCAGACATCGTCTTCAACATCGCCGAGGGGCTTCACGGTGTGAACCGGGAAGCGCACGTGCCGGCGATCTGCGAGTTCTACGGCATTCCCTACTCGGGCAGCGATCCGTTCACTCTCTCGCTCTGCCTCGACAAGGCGAGGACGAAGGAGACGCTTTCCTTCCACGGCATCCCGACGCCGAGGTTTGCCGTCGTAGGGAACGTGAGCGAGCTGGAGCGTGCGGCGTCTGCACTCACGTTCCCGCTCTTCGTGAAGCCGCTCCACGAGGGTTCCTCCAAGGGAATCACCGACCGGAATTTCTGCCGCGACCGAGGGCAGCTGTTCGAGCAGACGACGTTTCTCCTCGAGAACTACCACCAGCCGGTGCTCGTCGAGGAGTATCTCCCCGGCGCCGAGTTCACCTGCGCGGTGCTCGGCAATGGCGACAGCGCAACCGTGCTGCCACTGGTGGGAATGAACTTCGAGAC
>DATLXE010000001.1:0-3186 GCA_035575795.1 Gemmatimonadaceae bacterium | reverse complement strand
CCGCCCGGCGGATGTTCGGCTCTTCGTTGTAGGCCGGCAGGATGACTGTGGCGCGCTTGGAGCCGTACATAGAAGGGGGCTGCCCGTTACTGGTCGCGCCAGGCCGAGGGCAGGTGTTTCGTGATCTCGATGGCCCCGAAGGCGGGAGTTTCCGTGGCGCCGTGGCGTCGCACCCAGACAGCCATTTCGCGAAGGCCCTCGGGGAGCGACACGTGTGTCCGCTCTCCGAAGATGGCGCGGACCTTCGCATGGGACGAATGGGCATGCTGAACCTCCGTCCGGGCGGGGAGGTGGGTGACCTGGGGTTCGGTACCCATCGCCTGTGCCACGGCAACCGCGAGGTCGGTGAGGGCCAGCGGCTCGTCCGCGCCGACGTTGAACACCTGGTTCCAGGCGCGCGGGTTGCCAATCGATTCAGCGATGAGCGGAGCCACGTCCTGGATGTGGGTGAAGGCGCGCGTCTGGTAGTCGAGGCCGAACATCGCGCGCGAGACCGCCAGCTCCTGCTCGACGGTGCCCCGCAGCTCGGCGGGAGGGTCGAAGAAATCGACCCCGTAGACGTCGCGCAGGATGCGGTGCATCGCCGGCGCGGTCTCCGGCGTGTAAGCCACGGTGTCGAGTGCACCGACTTCGATCTCGGACATCCCGGACAGGAGGAGCGTGCAGATCTGGTGCAGCAGCGTCCACAACTTCACCTGATAGATGTAGAAAGGCGTCTCGGGGGGATCCGACACCAGGCCCGCCAGGACCTGCGCGGTTTCGACGGGCCCCTGCCAATCGGGGAACCTGGTGTACCCGAGATGGAAGCCGAGCGCACCGCCGGCGAGCAGTACCCGGAGAGAGCCATGACGCCGCCAGGGATGCTGTTGCATGCGCCACGATTCTACTCGGGAGCCAAGGCATGGAGGACGTCGCTCGGCTGGCCGGTGCGTTGAGCACCACAATCTGACGACGGGCGCCCCGACTGTGATCCGTTACAATCCATGGCGCACCCGATTGCCGCCACACCTGAAATCGAATGACCCTCCGCTACGCTGCCGCTGCCTGCCAGACCGATCTGGCCAACCCGCTCGATCGGCATCAGATGTCCGCGAATCCCAACGAGAACACGTGGATCCCTTACGGCGTGCACTCGAGCCCGCACGATCTGGCGGGGTACGACGAGCCTCTGTTTCCTGCCGCCGACACTCCCATCGGCCGGATTGGCCCGGGGGAGCGGAGTGTCGTCGCTCCCATCGACATCAGCGCCCTACGCCACGAGCGCGCCACCAGGCGCGGGCATCAGATGCTGTCGCACCTGCGCCCGGAAGCGTATCCCGTGTATTCCGCGCATCAATACCCTCCGGCGCTGGCGGGCGCGCCGGAGGCACGACTGTCGTACGAGCGAAACCTCGAGCTGATTGAGACGGCAAAACAACACCTCGCTGGTGGTGCGGCCCGAAATCCGCCGGCCGGGAAGCGACCGCAGCGATGACCGCGCGCCTCCATGAAATCCTCAGCCTGAGTGTCCTGACGGCAAGCATGGCCTGTGCGGGCGCGGCACCGTCCGCTCCAGGAGGGTCAGCCGTCGTCACCGCGGCCCGGGTCATGACGTACAACATCCGTCACGGGGCGGGCAACGACGGCTGCGCAACGCCCCCCTCCGAGCCGGGAACTCCACCGAGCCCAGACTGTGCCCTCAATCTCGAACGGATTGCCGCCATCATCCGCGCCGAACGTGTCGATGTCGCGGGGCTGCAGGAAGTCGACCGGTTCTGGGCGCGCAGCGGCATGGTCGATCAGCCGGCGGCGCTTGGAGCGATGCTGGGCATGCAGACCTGCTACGGCGCCAATCTCGCGCATCCGCCAGACGCGCATTCAGCGGCGCCGCACGAGTACGGCACGCTCGTCCTGAGTCGGTATCCGATTGTCGCGTGCGGGAACACGCTCCTTCCGCGCGCAGGTACCGCGAGCGAGCAGCGCGGCCTGCTGCACGCGCGGATTCGTCCCGGCGACGTGACGGTGGATTTCTACAACACCCACCTCCACACCGCCGAGGCGGATCGTCGTCTCCAAGTCGATGCGATCGTCCGCCAGATTGAGAGCCCGGCCGAGAGGGTGATCCTGGTTGGCGATCTTAACGCGAGGCCGACGGAATCCTACCTGGCGCCGCTGTTCGCGATGTTGAAGGACGCATGGGCCATTGCCGGCGCCGGTCCGGGGTTCACGTCCCCGGCCTCGCCGGCCCAGCCACCGATAAACCGGATCGACTACGTTCTCGTCTCACCGGCCCTTGCGGTAACAGCCGCGACGATTCTGACGACGCCGCAGACAGCCGTCGCGTCGGATCACTACCCAGTTGTTTGCGATGTGAAGCTGTCGGGGGCTGCCCCCGGGAGCGCCGGGCTGCTTTTGCCGAGCGGCCGTCAATCCGGGTCAGCGCCGATCGCGACGGGGCCCCTTAGCAACGGGCGACAGCATCGCGTCGATAGGTAGCACCGGCCGCGGGCAGCCGGAGATCGAGCAGCGCCGCGATGGTCGGTGCCACCTGTACGGCCGACACCCGCTCCATGCGCATTCCCGATCGAATACCGAATCCGGACGCAACGAAAACTGCCACTGGATCGACGCTGGGTGACCGGCGCCGATCTCGAGAATGTGCGCCTGTGGAGGCACCTGGCCGGCAAGGGCCCTCCACACGCCCTGGCGCGCCGGATGCTCCGGCAGGTGGACGTCGTGGTAGGTCACGCTCATGCGTCGCGCCACGCTGCCGGCAGGTGCTTCGCGATCTCGATGGCTCCGAAGGGAGGCGTTTCCCGGGCGCCGTGACGACGCACCCACGCGGCCATTTCGCAAAGACCCTCCTGCAGCGACGTCCGGGACCGCTCACCGAATACCGCGCCGACCTTCGCATGCGACGCATGCGCGTGGACGACCTCGCTCCTGGCGGGAAGATGCGTGACATCCGGTTCGACGTCCATCGCGCTCGCGACCTCCACGGCCAGGTCGTTGAGCGCAAGCGGCTCGTCCGCACCCACGTTGAACACCTGGTTCCAGGCGCGAGGATTGCCGATCGATTCAGCGATGAGCGGAGCCACGTCCTGGATGTGGGTGAAGGCGCGCGTCTGGGTTCCGTCGCCGAAGATGGTCATCGGGCGGCCCTGCAGGATCTGGTTCATGAAGATCCCGACGACATTGCGATAGCGG